>NZ_JBFWZI010000103.1:0-26731 GCF_050185545.1 Reyranella sp.
AGAAGCGTCGTCTGGTAGCCCGGCGGATAGTAGGCGTAGCTCCCGAGCGACCAGGGATTGTGCTGCCAGGCGTCCTTGATCATCAATCCGGTCCAGACCTTGTCCAGCCCCGGCACGATCGGGGCGAGGTCGCGCATGACGACGGCAGCGAGGCTGACCGAATCCGTCCTGCCGGCGTTGATCGCCTGCGTTCCACCCGAGAAGAAGTTGAGGATGCCCCGCTCGCCCGCCTGGCCGCGGCTCACCTCCCAGGTCGTCTGGAAGGCACTGGACGCCACGCGCATCTCGCCGTTGCAGCCGGCCTCCAGCCAGAACCGGCGCGAGAACTGGAGCTGGAACTTGGTCGACACGCCCATCGGCAGCACCGCGATCGCCTGGTTCTTCAACGGCCGGAACCCGGCCTGCCGGCAGTCCACGCGTGCACGCATCACCGAGAAGGGAATGGCCAGGACCACGCGGTCGTAGACAACGTCGCGCACGCCGTTCTCGCGCCTGAAGCTCAGCCGGACCTTGCCGTCCGGCAGCGCCGTGACCGCCACGAGCGCGTTCGCCGTGCGCACGTCGTCGCCGAGCGACTTCGCGAGCAGCCGCGGGAT
The DNA here is from genome assembly GCF_050185545.1 of Reyranella sp. GTDB lineage: Bacteria > Pseudomonadota > Alphaproteobacteria > Reyranellales > Reyranellaceae > Reyranella. Next base: position 597 of record NZ_JBFWZI010000103.1, read on the forward strand.
CTGGTCGTTGCCGCCGCGGACATGAAAGCGCTGATCGCTTTCCGCGTTGTAGAGATCGAACTGGCGACGCGGGTTGTCGGCAAGCACAGGAATGAGGTTGAGAGCGCTCTGCTGGCCGGCATCGGCGCCGTTTTCCTCGGTGAAGGCGGTTTCGATCAGCTGGCCGAACTGCCCGGCGCGACCGCCTTTGACATGGGCGTCGATCCATTGGGCAATGGTCATGGCGTCGAAGCGGCGCGCCGCCGCACTGGCGCCGCGGTAGCTGAACTCGCCGATCGCGGCGTCCTGCGCCTGCACCTCGCGATAGAGCGGTTCCCACTCGCGCGATGCGGCGGCAAGATCGTAGGGCCTGCCGTCGAGGACGAACATCGAGCGGGTGTCGCGCGGCGTCGCCTTCAGCACGTCGTCGAGCACGAGGCCCAGCTCGCCCGCGAGCGCGCGGATCTCCCTGTGCTCGCTGTCGATGAACTCGCCGCCATGCTCGGCGATCTGGCCGTCACTGAACAGGCCGCGCGCCGAATAGCATCGCCCGCCAATGCGCGTGCTGCCTTCGTAGACGTCCGGCACGAGCCCCGCCTTGCGAAGCTCCCGGGCCGCCGTCAGGCCGGCGAGCCCCGCCCCGACGACGGCGACCCGCGCCGTCGCGGCCAGGCCGGTGAGCGGCAGCGCCGATGCAAGCGCGAGACCCGACGCGCCGCGCAGCACGGCGCGACGCCCGATTGCCCTGGATCCCGGTGGAGGCTCGACTCGCCGCGAGCGATCTGCTGCAGCCCTCTCCCGCGACAGGTTCAGGAGCATGCTCAGCAACGGGGTGCGGGCCATCACGGATTCCCAGGCTCGGGCCGATCGTGGGCGCGATCCTATACGGGCGGATTCTCGCCACGCAATTGCCCGACGCGCACATCACAGCGCGCCGCCTTCTTACTTTTTCCGCTCCGACATCAGCGTGCCGCTGGCTGGGTCGACGAAATGGAACCCGCGGCACGCCAGGCACTCGATGGCAACGTAGCGGGTACCCTCCTGGGTAACCGGTTCGTCGCCATTGTCTTTTGCCTGGACGCGAAGGCCGGTATTTGGACAACGAAAAAGGAAGGGAGCACCCATGGACAAACAGAACAGACCCGGCACTTCCCCCGCCTTGATCCAGATCAATGCCGTCGATACTGGCGACCGCCCTTGGGGCTCAGCCGGCCGCCCGTACCTCGGCCGAGCGGTCCCACAGGTTGGGAACGTCGCGGTTGGTATAGCCCGAGACGAACAGCTTGGGCTGGCCCGACGGCACGTCGAACGTATGCCGGCGCACCGCGCCGATGTTGCCGCCATAGACGTGGACGCTGATCGAGCCTTGGTCCTTGAGCGCATTGGTGACTTGGTGGATGTCGCCGTCGGCCGGGCGCAGCACCTCGACGTCGCCGGGCGCAAGCCTGGTCAAGGTCCCGGGCGCCAGTGCGCCGGTCGCCGGGTCGGGAACGAAGCGCAGCGAGGTCTCCGAGCCGCGCAGCATGCCGACCAGGCCCCACATCTGGTGATCGTGCACCGGCGTTGCGGCCCCCGGCCCCCAGACGAAGCTCACCACGCAGAATCGCTCGAAGGGATCGCACCACAGGAGGTTCTGCGCGTAGCCGTGCGAGGGAACGCGCGCGGCCTGTTCGGGCAGCCAGTCGTCGTGGCTCACCAGCTCGCCCAGGAGCCGGGCGCCGACATCGACGATCGCGCCCTCGTCGCGGTCCTGCCAGGCGCCGCCGACGAGTGAGGTCATGTCGCCGATGAAGCGACGCAGGCGCTCGATCGTCATTCGGCGGCCTTTCGCCCGGCGAGCGACCCGAAGACCGCCTCGGTGTCGGCGCCGAGCGCCGGCGGCTCGCGCCGCTTGGCGAGATCGGTGCCGCTGATCCTTACCGGCGTGCCGAAGGTCCGGCTCCTGACGCCCGATGGCAATTCCATCTCCTCGATCCAGCCCATGTGCTCCACCTGGGGGTCGGCGAGGATCTCACTATAGCTGTTGATGCGGCCGCGCGGCACTCCCGCCTTCTCGAAAGCCGTGAGCCAGTGATCGACACCCTCGCGGGCGAACTCCGCCTCGAGGATGTCCTTCAGGGCCACCTGGTTCTGGGCGCGCGACAAGGTCGTGGTGAAACGCGGGTCGGTCAGCAGGTCGGGCCGGCCGACCACCTGGGTCACCGCCTCCCACAGCTTGTTGTTGCCGGCGGCAATGACGAAATGGCCGTCGCCGGCGCGGAACGCCTGGTACGGGGCGTTGCGCGGATGGGCGGAGCCGAGCTTCACCGGATCGCGGCCATTGCCGAAATACTCGCTGGTCTGCAGGGCGGCGATGCCGAGGCTGGCGCCCAGCATGGAGACGTCGATGTGGCCGCCCTCGCCGCCGCCGGCGACGCGGCGCAGCAGCGAGACGATCGAAAAGGCGCCGTACAGGCCGGCGCTGAAATCCGACACCGGCACGCCGCACTTCACCGGCGCGCCGCCGGGCTCGCCGGTGACGCTCATGATGCCGCTCATCGCCTGCACGGTGACGTCGAAGCCGCCCTCGCCCGAGCGCGGCCCGGTCTGCCCGAAGGCCGAGATCGAGCAGTAGACCAGGCCGGGCTTCTCGCCCCGAAACGATCCCCAGCCCAGGCCCAGCCGGTCCATCACGCCCGGCCGGTTGTTCTCCACCAGCACGTCGGCCGACAGCACCAGCCGGCGCGCCGCCGCCTTGTGCACCGGGTTCTTGAGATCGAGCACCACCGAGCGCTTGTTGCGATTGAGCGAGGCGAAGTTCTCGCTGAAGCCCTCGCGGATCGGCGGCCACTGGCGCAGCATGTCGCCCTCGGGCGGCTCGATCTTGATTACCTCGGCGCCCATGTCTGCGAGCAGCAGCCCACAGAACGGCCCCGCCGCGACCTGGCAGAACTCGACGACCTTGACGCCTGCAAGCGGTAGCACGGTTATTCTCTCCTCAACGACGGGCATCCTGGCGCTGCATGCTGCCCGGCCAATCGAGTATCCGCCGATCGGCCGTCGATAGTAGTGCACCTTCGACGATGGCCGTCGCAACGATGATACGATCGATCGGATCGCCATGCAGCTCGCCGAGCTGAGCAGCGCGCAGGGCAATATCAGCCGACACGGGAATTTCCTGGACATCGAGCGTGATCAACCTCGCGCGCCATGCGGACACGCTCTCGGGACCGGCGATGCAACGACGCCTTGCCAATTGGCCGAGCGCGAAAAATACGATGGTCGAGACGGCGATCTCACTTGACGCGAGGGCGGCGTCGCAGCTGCGCTTTGTCCGGTTTCCGAGCTCGGGAAAGTCCTCTGTCAGCCACACGATCGTGTGCGTATCGAGCAGGAGGGTCATCGAACTGCCCGGTGATGTTGCGCCATTCGCGATCCTCGTCGTACTCCTCGTCGAGCGGACCGACGACGTCGCCGAGGATCCTGAACGTCCCCCTGGTCGCGCCGAGCAGAGTCTTGGGCCTCTCGCGCACGGGAACGATCTGCACCTTCGCCTTGCCGCGCTTGTTGACAGTGATGGGCTCGCCGCTTTCGGCGACCTCGTCGATCAGGGCCAGGCACCGCGCCTTGAAGGCCGCAGCGTTGATCTTCCTTTCCATGACGAAGCTGCTCCAATGTGACCATAAATATGGCCACTTCCAAAGCGGCCGGTCAACGAAGCCTCCAGGCAGCCGCAGGGCATTCGTAAATTCGACGACCTTGACCCGCTCCGCCGGGCACCCCACTTCGATGGTGGAGCGATCTGCAGCGTCGGAGGACGCTGCGGCCCTACAACCGACCACCGACGCAGGATGGCGCCATGCTCGACGGCACAGTGGCTTTTGTCGGTGCCGCACTCGCTGCGATCACCTTCGGCACATTCGCCGAATACTTCGTCCATCGCGCGATGCATTGGGGCCTGCTCTACCCCGAAGGCCATCGCTGGCACCACGCGAGCAACGACCCCCGCACATTCCTGCGTGACGTCCTCGATTACGGCATGGGCGCCGCGGCGCTGAGCTGGATCGGATTCCTCGTGTCGCCGACGATCGGCTTGGGATGGATGGCGGGTGCACTCGCCTACACCCTGCTCGCCTCCTACGCCCATCAGCTGCAGCACGCCAATCCCGACCTCGTGTTCTGGATGAAGCGTCCCGTCCACCGCCTCCACCATGACGCCGGCTACGTCGGCGCGAACTTCGGCATCCTCGTCGACTGGTGGGATCGGCTGTTCGGGAGCTACGTGCCGATCGAGCGGCAGCGCACGCTGCCGGCGCGCGGCGTTCTGCTCAAGGCCTACCTCGCGATCCCGTGGCGGTGAACGGCCCGGCCGGTCGAGCGAACGCGCTCGCTCAACCGAACGAGGCAATCACCACCATTGTAACGTCCGAACTGTATTTAGCGCCCCGTGTCCTGCGGCGTGTAGCGCGGCCATTCGTGGGCGGCGATCTGGTCGAGTGAGGGCGTCGGCTGGCCGAGGCGGATCTGGTACATCCAGTAGTTGGTCAGCACGCGCTGCACGAAGTCGCGGGTCTCGTTGAGCGGGATCGAGGCGATGTAGAGCATCGGATCCTGCGAGGCGTTGAGCGAGGCGTCCCAGCGATAGACGTTGCCGATGCCGCCGTTGTAGCTCGCGGTGGTGCGCACCAGGTTGTTGTCGACCTCGCCCAGCAGCACGCCGATATAGGATTGCCCCAGCGCCACGTTGGTCGAGGGATCCCAGAAGTTCGAGCCGGCGAGCTCGGGCGCGTACCGCCTGCTCACCTGGTGGGCGGTCGCCGGCATCAGCTGCATGAGGCCCATAGCGCCGACATAGGACCGCGCCTTGGGATTGTACGCCGATTCCTGGCGCATGAAGCCCCACACCAGGGCGCGGTCGACCGAGTAGCCGCCGGTCGGCTGCCACGGCGGCATCGGGAACATCGCGCCGTCGTAGCCCTTGATGTTGTGCCGCTGGTCCCAGTTGGCGTTGCCGACGCGCGCCGACAGGCCCGGCATCGAGGCCTTCAGGGCGACCGCCATCACTGCCTCGATGAAACGCGGATCGGCGTCGATCGAGGCGGCGTACAGCTCGCGCTCGGCTGCGGTCGCGGCACCGAGCTGCATCAGCGCCATCGCCCGCCGGCCGGCGCGATCGTTGACCAGCATGTCGGCCTTGCTGCGATCGAGCGGCGGCACGTTCCAGTCGGGATCGATGCGCATGCCGAGCGTCCTCGCCGCCACCAGGCCGTGGAAGGTCGTGCGATGCAGCGCCGCGCGCTTGAGATAGGGCGCGAACTTGTGCGGGTTGCCGGCCAGCAGGTTGGCGCGCGCCGCCCAGAACGAGCCGGCGGCCAGCGTCCACGACGAGGCCTGGTCGGGGGCGGCGTCGGCGACCGCCTCGAAGCGGCGCACCGCCTCGCTCATGTCGCCGCGAACGAAGCCCGACAGGCCGGCCGTCCAGTTGGCATCGGGCGGCATGGCATAGTCGATCGGCACCTGCACGCCACGCTGCGGGTCGGCCTCGAGCGCGCGGGTGCGGATGCGGCCGCGCCACAGCTCGACTTCCTGGGGGCCAAGCGCCGCGGCTGTCGATTTCTGGTCGAGCAAAGCGAAGCCCGCGTTGAAGCCGCCACTGTCGACCATGTGCTGCAGCCGGCCGCGCAGCTCGGCGGCGCGGCCGCCGTCGGTGCCGTTCACCGTGCGCGCTGCGGCGAAGGTCGGCGAGGGCTGCGCCTGGGAGATGAAGCTCGACGGCGTCAGGTCGGACGCGCCACCGGGCCGGCGCGCCAGCGCGAGCTTGTAAACCGCGGGCGCGTCGGGATGGTCGTTGTATTCCTGCAGCCAGGCCGCGAGCTGGTCGTAGGTCGCGGTGTAGCCGGTGCCGAGCAGGCGCTGGGCCATGACATAGCCCATCAGCACCTTGTCCTTGAGGCCGGCGATCTCGGCATCGGCCTGGCCGAACTGCCCGGCGGCCTGGGCCTGGAAGATGCGGCGGTAGCGCTCGCGCGTGTCGGCATCGAGCACGGTCGGCAGGTCGGCGACGGCAGTGATCTCGTCGAGCTCGATCACCGGCGGCGGCGGCACGAAGACCGGGCGGCGCGGAATGATCGTGGGATGCACGCGCCCCTTCACCGGCGGACGGATTGCAGGAGGACGGGCGGAACTCGTTGCGGCCGCCGGCTTGGCGGCGGCTGCGGGCTTGGCCGGTGGCTTCGTCGAGGTCTGCGCCCCTGCGGGCCGGGTCAGGGCAGAGGCAGCCATCAGCGTCGCTGCTCCCAGCAGGACGACCGGAACGATATGCTTCATGCTCTACCGTAGTTCGACTTGCCGTCGAACGACAAGCGCTGGATCATTGAATTCACGCTATCGAGGGGCGAACGGAGGAGCCAATGAACCTGCATCAGGAGCGGGCCGCGGCGGTGCGGCAGCTGGTCGCTCGAGCGCGCAAGATCGAGGCGGAAGGCGTGAGTTACGCCACCTTGGACAAGATCGGCGGCCTGCTGGCCGAACTCGCGTCGCGCGCAGAGCTGTTCCCGCAGGCCGAGTTCCCGCTTGGGCCCGACGGCGGCATTTATCGCCTGAGCGAGGATCCCGACCATCGCTTCGCGCTCTATGCCTCGGCCGGCGGCGCCGGCAAGAAGGTGCCGCCGCACAACCACACGACCTGGGCGATCATCGCCGGCGTGCACGGCGCCGAGCGCAACGTCGTCTACGAGCGCCTCGACAATGGTGCCGAGGCAGGCGTGGTGAAGCTGCGCGAGGCGCCGTCCAAGGAAAAAACTCTCAGGCGCGGCGACGTGATCAGCTACCTGCCCGACGACTTCCATCACATCGAGACGCCGGCCGGCACCGGCGACGCGCTGCATCTGCACTTCTATGGCCTCAGCCTCGAGCACCTGCCCGACCGCGTCTCGGTCGACATGGCGAGCGGCGCGGCCCGGCGCTTCATGGCCAGGGCCAGGATCCTGACGCCCCTGGTGACGGTGCAGCAGGTCAAGGCGATGCTGAAATCGGGCGAGGTCTTCGCCTTCTTCGACGTGCGCGAGGAGGGCCAGTTCTCGCAGGAGGGCCATCCGCTGTTCGCCACGCCCTTGCCGTTGTCGCGCCTGGAGCCGCGGGCACTCGCCCTGCTGCCCGATCCGAACACGCGCATCGTGCTGATGGACAGCGGCGAGGAGAGCCACGATCCGCAGTGGGCCGGCCGCGCCAACCGCGCCGCCGCCCGGCTGTCGCAGATGGGCTACACCGACATCGCGGTGATGAAGGGCGGCCTCAGGGCGTGGCGCGACGCGGGCTACGAGGTCTTCACCGGCGTCAACGTGCCCAGCAAGGCGTTCGGCGAAGTGGTCGAGCACGAGAACGACACGCCGCGCATCGACGCCGCCGACTTGCAGAAACTGATCGATGCGAAAACCGACCTGGTGATCCTCGATTCGCGGCCGATGCCGGAGTTCAACAACATGTCGATCCCCGGCGGCATCGACTGCCCCGGCGCCGAGCTGGTCTATCGCGTCAAGGATCTGGCGCCCAACCCACAGACTCTGGTGGTGGTGAACTGCGCCGGCCGCACGCGCTCGATCATCGGCGCCCAGTCGCTGATCAATGCCGGCCTGCCCAACAAGGTGATCGCGCTCAAGAACGGCACCATGGGCTGGCACCTCGCCGGCCTCGAGGTGGCGCGCGGCGAGACCCGGAGTTTCGGCCCGCAGGGACCGGAAGCGGCCAAGTTCGCGCAAGACGCGGCAGCCACGCTCGCCGGGCGGATGAAAATCAGGAAGATCGACAAGTCCGGGCTCGCCAGGCTCGAGGCGCGCGGCGGTCCGCTGCATCGCCTCGACGTGCGCGATCCGGCGGAGTATGCGCAGGGCCATCTCAAGGGCTTCCGCCATGCCGCGGGCGGCCAGCTCGTGCAGGCGACCGACCAGTATGTCGGGGCGCGCAACGCCACCATCGTCCTGCACGACAATGACGGCGTGCGCGCCACGCTGACCGCACACTGGCTGCTGCAGATGGGCTGGGCCGAGACCTACATCCTCGACCACAAGCCGGCGGCCGGCGAGCTCACGACCGAGGCCGAGCCGCGCTTCCCGGCGAGCTTCGCGCCGCCCAGGCCCAACACCGTCTCCGCGGCGGCGTTGAACGGCGCCCTGTCCTCGACCCTGGTGATCGACCTCGACACCAGCCTGCGCTACCGCGACGGCCACGTGCCCGGCTCCTGGTTCGCCGTGCGCGCCAACCTCGCGGCGACCGTGCCCACCATGCTGGCCAAGCAGGCCGGCGTCAGCCGGATCGTGCTGGTCTCGCCGGACGGCGAGTTCGCGGCCTTCGCCGCCTCCGAGGTCGAGGCGGTCGCCGGCGGCCTGCCGGTGGCGATCCTCGATGGCGGCATGAAGGCGTGGCGTGACTCCAGGCTGCCGATGGAGACCGGCCACACAAGGATGGCCGACCCGCCGACCGACGTATGGTACCGGCCCTACGACAACAAGGAGAATGTCGAGGCCGCCATGCGCCAGTACCTCGACTGGGAGGTCGACCTGGTTCCGCAGGTCAAGCGCGACGGCGACGCGACGTTCACGGTGCTGAAGGCGTAGGCTCATTGTCTTTTGGACCGCGGGCGTCCCGCCGCTCATGAGGAAGAGCGAGCGAGGTGCTCGCGGTCCGAAAGAGCATCATCATGAGCGGGCGGGACGCCCGCGGTCCGGAAGAGCCGTAATTACCTGTCACATAAAGGAAATCCGTTTCTTGACAGAGCACCCCCCTCCACCTAGAGAGCCGGCGCGAAGCGCCGGCGGGACGCCTGATCCCGACGGCGATCGGCGGCGGGTCGAAGACATCGACCGCCGGCTGAAGGAAGCGCGGGGGACGGTCGAAAAGCCGCGGCTGAGCAGCGGTCAGAGCAGCGGAATGTCGCACCGCCAGACTGGCGTTGCCTATCGTGTGCTGGTCGATATGATCGCGGGCCTTTTGGTCGGAGGCTTTCTCGGCTATTGGCTCGACCGCTGGTTGGGTTGGGCGCCATACGCGCTGGTGACGGGTCTCGTGTTGGGCTTCGTCGCCGGCGTCAACAATGCCTGGCGCGCCATCCGGCAGTACTCGAAGGAGGCAGCCGGGGGCGACGATGGGGGCCCGCGACTGCCCTGAGGCGGCTTGTAGGCGGAGATGGAAGTGGGGATTTGAATGCATAGCCCTATGGAGCAGTTCGAGATCAGAAAACTGCTCGATTTGAATCTCTTCGGCATCGACGCCTCCTTCACGAATTCAGCGACCTGGATGATCATCGCCGTGATCCTGGCGACGGCGGTGTTCGTGTGGGGCATGCGCCAGCGAGCCCTGGTGCCGGGCCGCCTGCAGTCGGTCGCCGAAATGGGCTACGAGTTCATCGCCGGCATGGTGCGCGACAACGTAGGCGATGGCGGCAAGAAGTATTTCCCGTTCATCCTGACGCTCTTCATCTTCATCCTGTTCTGCAACGTCTTGGGCATGGTGCCCTACTCATTCACGCCGACCAGCCATATCGTCGTCACCTTCGCCATGGCGGCCTTCGTGTTCGTCGGCGTGACCATCATCGGGTTCGCCCGGCACGGCATGCATTTCCTGTCGCTCTTCGTGCCAAAGGGCGTGCCGTTCGTGCTGCTGCTGCTGCTGGTGCCGATCGAGATCATCTCGTATTTCATCCGCCCCTTCAGCCTGTCGATCCGGCTGTTCGCCAACATGCTGGCCGGCCACACCATGCTGAAGGTGTTCGGCGGTTTCGTCGTCATGCTCGGCATCATCGGCGGCTGGGCGCCGCTCGCCTTCATCGTCGTGTTCACCGGCCTCGAGTTGCTCATCGCGTTCCTGCAGGCCTATGTGTTCGCCATCCTGACCTGTCTCTATCTCAACGACGCCGTTCACCTCCATCACTGACATCACTGACTGAAAGGAACATTCAAATGGACGCTTCTGCAGCCAAGCTCATCGGCGCTGGCCTCGCCACGATCGCTCTCGCCGGTGTCGGCGTCGGTATCGGCAACATCTTCGGCAGCTTCGTGTCGGGTGCGCTGCGCAACCCGGAAGCCGCTCCCCGCGTGTTCGGCAACGTGCTGCTGGGCTTCGCGCTCACCGAGGCCGTCGCGCTGTTCGCGCTGGTCATCGCCTTCATGATTCTGTTCGTGTTCTGATCCAGCGTTCCGCGGTCGGACCAGCGATCATGCGTACACCTGTCTACAGCGCGCTGGCGGGCGGGCTCGTCACCTTTGCCGCGGGCGGCACCGCCGTCGCGGCGCAGGGCGGCATGCCGCAGCTCGACTACCATCTCTTCGCGCCGCAGATCGTGTGGCTGGCGATCGCTTTCGTCACCTTGTACCTGGTGATGTCACGGCTGGCCGTGCCGGCGATCTCCGACACGCTGGAGCGCCGTCAGGCCAAGATCCAGGGCGACCTCGACGCGGCCGAGAAGGCCAACGAGGACACGCGCGCCCTGGTCGCCGCCTACGAGAAGCGCCTGGCCGATTCGCGCGAGGACGCCCGCCGTCTGATGCGCGAGCAGGGCGAGGCCGACAGCAACGCGGCCAGCGCTCGCCTTCACGAGCTAAACGAGCGCCTCGGCCGCCAGATCGACGAAGCCGAGAAGCGCATCGCCAGGCAGCGCGACGACGTCATGGCCGGGCTGGAGCAGATGGCCCGCGACATCGGCCAGGACGTCTACGGCAAGCTTTCGGGCCAGGCCGCCGACGCCAATGCGCTGGCCGGCAAGGTCGCGGCGGCGATGAAGGGAGCCAACCGATGATCGGCACCGCCTGGGCAGCCGGCGCCGACGCAGAGCATGGCGGCCTGTTCTCCGATCCGGCCTTCTGGGTCGCGGTCGCCTTCGTCCTCTTCTTCGCCCTGGCCGGCAAGGTCCTGTGGCGGCGCGTCTCCGACATGCTCGACAAGCGCGCGGCGGCGATCGCCAAGGCGCTGGCCGATGCCGAGCGCCTGCGCAACGAGGCGCTGAAGGCCAAGGCCGACGCCGAGCGCACGCTGGCCCAGGCCGCCGGCGAAGGCGCCGCCATCCTCCAACAGGCCAGGGAAGAGGCCGAGCGCATGCAGGCCCGCGCCGCCGCCAGCCTCGAGACAGCGGTCGCGCTGCGCGAGCAGCAGGCGCTCGACCGCATCGCCCAGTCGGAAGCGGCCGCCACCAAGGAGGTGCGCGACACCGCCGTCGACGTCGCCCTGTCGGCGACTCGCGCGCTCCTGCGCGAGCAGGTCGGCTCGCCGAGCACGGCCAAGCAGATCGACGAGGCCATCGCCGAGCTGCCGCGCCGCCTGCACTGAGTTTTCGAGATCGAGATCGCCCGCACACAATAACCGCGGGCTACCTGCCGCCCCCGCCGCAAGGCGGGGGTTTTTCTTTGCTCTTCTCCTCCCCACGCTGTGCGTGGGGAGGTGTCCCGTCTTACGGCGACGGTGGGTCGGATCTTGGGACCGCGGGCGTCTCGCCCGCTCATGATCAAGCGCGGGCGCGACGCCCGCGGTCCCATGAGGCATGACCCTCCGCCCTGTATGACGGGACACCTCCTCAGCGAAGACGCTGGGGAGGAAAATCGGCTCAGAAGAACACCAGGCTTCTGACCTCGATGCTCTCGCGCGGCGGGGCGCCCTTGGCGAGCGGGTTGTCGAACGAGGTGTGGAAGGAGAGCCGCGCGCGGCCGTCGTCGGCGCTGTCGTGGATGCGGATCAGCAGCGCCTCGTCGGGCTGCATGTCGGAGAAGTAGTACCAGCGATGGCCGGGCTTGTACTCGACCGACGAGGTCTCGCCGCGCAGATGGGCGTAGACGAGGTCGCTCGCGATCAGGTCGTCATCGGAGAACGTGCGGGCATCGCACAGCGCCAGCGGCGAGTCCTGCACCGGGCCGCGGATCGGCCGCCACACATTGACGATGCCGAAGCGGCCCTCGAGCAGCGCCGGCGCATCGGCACCGAGATGGTCGCGCACGCGGCGCGGCGCCGAGTTGACCGTGTGGTCGTTGTGCACCCGGCGCGACGGCTCGCGGCCGCCGCTAAACGCGGCATTGCGCACCGTGTGGTCGAAGACGAAAACGCGGCTCGCGCCCAATTCGGTGCGCAGCAGCCGCTCGACCTCGGGATAGTAGGTCCGACGAACCTCGTCGTCGGAATAGAAGTCGTGAACCTGGGACGGCGCACGGACCAGCGCGAAGCCGTTGCGGTCGAGCGTGAACTCGCCCTCGCGGCCGCGTGCATCGGCGATCGCGACATCGCGCGGATCGTCGATGCCGTTCCATTGCGGCACGCCGGCTGGCGGAGCATCGACGTAACGCGTCGGCTTCTCGGCGCCGCGCTTCAGGTAGTGCAACGTCGCCGTGAGGTTCTTCTGGACCGTCGTCGGCCATGTATCGAGCGCTAGCGACATGACAGGAAACTCCTGGATTGCGATGAGAAGGACATTGGTTCGCCCGATCGACCGCACCAACGAGATTAGTTTCCGCGATCGATTACCGTTTTTCATTCGAGAGCGGCTTCAGACGCCGACGGCGCACCACTTCAGGCGGAGTAACCTCCGCCGGCAGTCGCGCGTCTTCTCATTCGCCTCCCCAGCTCCGCTGGGGAGGTGCCTGCGTCTAAAGGCGTTGGGCCGCTCCGCAGCCAAAATGCCGACGCGGACGGAGGGGTCATGAGTCACAGTCACGCTGCTCATGACCCCTCTGTCGCCGATTGCGGCGACACCTCTTATGAAAATACGCCGGGGGCGCGCCACTCCAGTGGCGCGCTCATAGGCGCTAACTTAACTTACAAAGGGACCTCACCCTGAGGAGCGGCCTGGAGGCCGCGTCTCGATTCGGGCGAAGTAACCTTCGCCCTTTGGTCGGCAACAAATCCGATGTTGCAACACCGCTATTCCAGCGATCTGGTCTGTCGCGCATCCTTCGAGACGGTCGCCACGCGACCTCCTCAGGATGAGGACTTTGCTGGACCGGCCAAAGTTCAGAACTCCTGACATAGGCCACTGCGGGAATGTCCGGCTCTGCCAGAGCGGACACGTTTGGGTCCGCAGCCTATGCCGAAGAACCTCTGATTTTGCGAGCAGAACACGTTTTCGATGCCACAAACCGGACAGGTATTGGTCCGCACCCCCACCAACGAAAACTCCAGCATTTTCGGGTGCCACAACCGCCTATGTCAGGAGTTCTGAAGTTAGCGCCTATGAGTGGCGCGCTCCCGGCAGGCAATCACGCCTGATGCTTATAGCGCGTCGGGATGCGAGCGAGGTCCTGCACGAGATCGGGCGGCAGGTCGGACGGCTTGGCCGAGTTGGCGCTGGCGCTGATCGAATCGACCAGGCCGCCGAAGCGCCGGCTGATCGCCTTCTCGAGCTGGTCGTGACGGCCAACCGCGGCGAACAGGTGCACGACGTCGTCGGAGACTTCCCTGGCCATCTCGTTCCATTGCCCGGCCCGCGTCATCGCATTGAGCTTGCGCCCGAGATCGCCCAGCCCATGCGCCTCGAAGACCGGCCAGTAAGCCGGCGTCGAGCCATAGAACGCCACGCGATAGCGTACCCAGTCGAACAGTTCGGCGACCGCGGCATCATCCTTGCCGGTGACGACGAAGCCGCCGCCCGAGATCTCGAACGACTCGCGCGTGCGCCCGCGCGCGGCGAGCCCGGCATCGAGGATCGGCATGATGCTCTCGGTGAGGTACTTGCGCGTGCAGAAGGCGTGGAGCTTCACGTCATCCGATTCTTCGGCCGCCACCTTGAGCATGGCCGGCCCCACGGCGGCGACGCCGAGGCGCGGCAACGATCCCTCGTACGGCTCGGGCACGAAGTTCGGCGTCATCAGGGTGAAGGCGTAGTGCTTGCCTTCGTAGGCGAGCTTGCCGCCGCTCTTCCAGGCATTCCAGATCGCCCGGACCGCCTGCACGTACTCGCGAATGCGCGGCGCCGGCGGGCTCCACGGCACCGAGAAGCGCCGCTCGTTGTGGGCGCGCACCTGCGAGCCCAGCCCAATCGTGACCCGACCGCCACCGTAGCTCGCCGCCAAGTCCCAGCCGATATTGGCGACCGCCATGGGCGAGCGCGCGAAGGCGATGGCGACCCCGGTGTGCAGCTCGAGGCGCTCGGTCGCGGCACCGGCCACGGCGAGCGACAGGAATGGCTCGTGCTTGTTCTCCTGGGTGCTGACACCGGTGTACCCAACTGCCTCGATCGCCCTGGCCGCCGGCCCGACCTTGCGCAGATCCTCCTGCGGCAGCGTGGTGAAGATGCGCACGTTACGTTCCTCCTCGGCGATCTTGATTCGTCGGTCGTCTGCACAATATCCTGCAGGCGCAAAGAAAAGCGACCTCTCCCAGGCGAGCCTTAAGTTGGTCCCTGCATCGCCGTATAACGGTGGCGGAGGTCATGCCTCAATGCCGGGAGCGCATCGCTCCGATGGCGCTCATGGGATGTGTAGTCAACAACAAGAGCGCCACAGGAGTGGCTCGCTGCCAGCGACGAATCTTTCGATCCTGCTCTGCCTGCTTCAGCGGGTTTCCGCCCGGCGGATTGTTCGATGGACGCCAACGCCCAGGCGATGATGCTCACGCGTGGTCTGCCCCTCCTCTTCGGCATCTCACCCGGAACTCGGCATCTCACCCGGGAACCGGCAGATATCTCGCCAGGAAGCGCTTGGCCTGCTCGAAGCTCGGTGTCGCCGCGTCCTCGGAATAGCCGGGATGTGTGCGCACTGCAAAGCCGTGGCGGGCGCCGTCGTAGAACACGAAGCTGCAGACCTTGCCGAGGCTCTGCATCCGCGCCTCCATCCGACGCATGTCCGCCATGGGCGCCCGCTCATCCTCGGTGCCGTGCAAAACCAGAATGGGAACGTTCACACCCCCGGCGAGGTCGTAAGGCTCGGCGCCTAGCTGAGCCCCGGCTGGCCGGAAGGCAAAACCATGGAAGACGACGACGACGCGGATCTCCGCATGCGCTCGGGCCGCCATGACCGCATGCACCCCGCCGCGACAGAAGCCGAAAACGGCCAGCCTCTCGAGATCGGCCTCAGCGACCGATCCAAGGAAGGACATCGCTCCCTGCAGATCGGCGTACACGGGCTCGTCCGCGGGGTCGATCCCACGAACCTTCCAGCCATGCACCAACGCGACATATCCCCACTCGGCGAGACGCTGGGCGATTTCCGTGTACCCGTCGTCCGGGCCAGCCACTCCCCGGAGAATCAACACGACCGGATGAGGCCCGGCGCGGTCCGGGATGGCCAGATATGACGGGATGGGCGTCGCGCCGTCGCCGCTCGTGAACGTCACCGACTCCAACCGCACGGTCATGACCGACCTCCCCCTTTGTGACGAACAAGCCGACACACCTGAGCTGCAGGTGCATGCTGCCACGTCGGAACGTTTGTGCGTCCTGAGCTACTGAAGCGATCCTCATGGAGGCGTTCACGACTCTTCCTTGGATCGCGGGCGTCTGGCCTGATCTTCTAATGAGCCATGAGCGGGCGAGACGCCCGCGGTCCAAATGAAGAGCATGAGCGCCACGGAGTGGCGCGCTCCCGGCAAATGCCCCTACTCCGCCGCCTGTTTCAGCGGGTCGCCGCCGGGCGGACTGTTCGACGGGCGCCAGCGCAGCACGGGCTTGCGCGCCGCCAACGTCTCGTCGAGGCGGCGGCGCGGGGCGAGGCGCGGGGCGGCCTTGAAGGCTTCCGCCTCGGTGCCGCTCTTCGCCCGCTCGGCGAGCGAGCGCAGCGCGGCGACGAAGAGATCGAGATCCTCCTTGGCCTGGCTCTCGGTCGGCTCGATCAGCAGGGCGCCGTGGACGACCAGCGGGAAGTACATCGTCATCGGATGGTAGCCCTCGTCGATCATCGCCTTGGCGAAGTCGAGCGTGCTGACACCGGTGTCCTTCAGGAAGCCGTCGTCGAACAGCGCCTCGTGCATGCACGGGCCGTCGAATGCCGGCGTCATGAGGTCCTGCAGGCGCGCCTTCACGTAGTTGGCCGACAGCACGGCGTCCTCGGCGACCTGGCGCAGCCCGTCGGCGCCGTGGCTCATGATGTAGGCCAGCGCGCGGGTGAACATGCCCATCTGCCCATGGAATGCTTTCAGCCGGCCGAGTGGTGTCCCTTGCGTGGCAGTTCCCTCCTCGGCGATGCGCCAGCCCGCGCCGTCCTTGACGACCCACGGATAGGGCGCGAACGGCGCCAGCGCCTGCGACAGCACGACCGGACCGGCGCCAGGACCGCCCCCGCCATGCGGCGTCGAGAAGGTCTTGTGCAGGTTGATGTGCATGCAGTCGACGCCGAGATCGCCCGGCCGCACGCGGCCGACGATGGCGTTGAAGTTGGCGCCGTCGCAGTAGAAGAACGCGCCGGCGGCATGCACGGCCTTGGAGATATCGATGATCTCGCTCTCGAACAGGCCGCAGGTGTTGGGGTTGGTCAGCATGATTGCCGCCACGTCGGGGCCGAGCGCCGCGGTGAGCGCCGCGAGATCGACACGGCCGCGATCGTTGGCCGGGATCGGCTTCACCGTGAAGCCGAGCGCCGCCGCCGTGGCCGGGTTGGTGCCATGCGCCGATTCCGGCGCCAGCACCACGGCGCGCTGCCTGCGCTCGCCGCGCGCTTCGAGCGCGGCGGCGATCGCCATCATGCCGCACATCTCGCCATGCGCGCCGGCCGCCGGCGACATCGCCACCGCCGGCATGCCGGTCAGCGTCTTGAGCCAGTGCGCCAGCTGGTCGATCAGCTCGAGCGCCCCCTGCACGGTCGAGACCGGCTGAAGCGGATGCAGGTCGCCGATGCCGGGCAGCCGCGCCACCTTCTCGTTGATCCTGGGATTGTGCTTCATGGTGCACGAGCCCAGCGGATAGACGCCCATGTCGATGGCGTAGTTCTTCTGACTGAGCCGCGTGTAGTGCTGCACCACCTGCGGCTCGCTCAGGCCCGGCAGGCCGATCTCGCCGATGCGGCGCAGGCCGTTCAGGCGATCCTTCACCTTGGGTGGCACGGGCAGGTCGACGCCGGTGCGGCCGGGCTGGCCTTGCTCGAAGAGCAGCTTCTCCTCGATCTGCAGCGCGCGATTGCCGGTGAAAGTCCCGGCAGCGTCCGAGGCGGCGGCGACGGGGGCGCCGCTGCGGCCCTGAGAGCGGTCGAGCGACTGGACCATCACAGCACCTCCTTCAGGCCGGCGATCAGCGGCGCCATGCCGGCTTCCGTCGCCGTCTCGGTCGCCGCCAGCAGCAGCAGGCTGTCGACCGACGGATCATTGGGAATCAGGCGCGACACCGGCACGCCCGCCAGGATGCGCTTTGCCGCCAGTGCCTCGACCACCGGCGCGGCCGGCCTGGGCAGGCGCACGGTGAACTCGTTGAAGAAGCTCTCGTTCAGCACGGTCACGCCGGGCAGCGCGGCGACGCGGTCGGCGAGTTCGCAGGCCTTGGCGTGGTTGAGCTCGGCCAGCCGGCGGAAGCCCGCCTCGCCCAGCAGGCTGAGATGGATCGTGAAGGCCAGCGCACAGAGGCCCGCGTTGGTGCAGATGTTCGACGTCGCCTTCTCGCGCCTGATGTGCTGCTCGCGCGTGCTCAGCGTCAGCACGAAGCCGCGCTTGCCGTCGGCGTCGACCGTCTCGCCGACCAGCCGGCCCGGCATCTGGCGCACGTATTTCTCGCGCGTCGCGAACAGCCCGACATAGGGACCGCCGAAGCCCAGGCCGTTGCCGATCGACTGGCCCTCGCACACCACGATGTCGGCTCCCATCGTGCCCGGCGCCTCGATCAGGCCGAGCGAGACGACCTCGGTCACCACCACGATCAGCAGCGCGCCCGCGGCCTGGCAGGCGGCGGCGAGACGCGAGAAATCGCGCACATGGCCGAAGAAGCTCGGGTTCTGCACGACCACGCAGGAGGTCTGCTTGTCGACGCCGTCAATCAGCGACTCGAGTCCTGCGGGATCGGGCGTGGCGCTTTGGATGGAAAACCCTTCCCAGCGCGCTGCCGTCTCGATGATGCCGCGATACTGCGGATGCAGCCCGCCGGAGACCAGCGCCCTGCTGCGGCGCGTGATGCGGTTGGCCATGCGCACCGCTTCGGCCGCCGCGGTCGAGCCGTCGTACATCGAGGCGTTGGCCACCTCCATGCCGGTGAGCAGAGCCACCTGGGTCTGGAATTCGAACAGGTACTGCAGCGTGCCCTGGGTGATCTCGGGCTGGTAGGGCGTGTAGGAGGTCAGGAACTCGCCGCGCTGGATCATGTAGTCGACGGCGGCCGGCACGTGATGGCGATAGGCGCCGGCGCCGATGAAGAACGGCGCCTGCGACGGCGAGACGTTGCGCGCGGCGAAGGCCTGGAAGGCGCGCTCGACCTCGAGCTCGCCCTGATGATCGGGCAGGCCGGCGATCTTGCCGGCGAGTCGCGCAGACTGCGGCACGTCCTCGAACAGCGCGTCGATCGAGCGCGCGCCGATCGCCGCCAGCATGTCGCGGCGGTCTGCTTCGGTGAGGGGCAGGTAGCGCATGGGCGGCCCCTCAGCCCAGCTTCTTCACGAAGGCGGCGTAGGCCGCCTCGTCCATCAGCCCGTCGAGCTGCGCCCTGTCGGCGATCCTGAGCTTGAAGAACCAGCCCTTGCCCATCGGCTCGGCATTGACGTCGCCGGGTGAGTCGGCGAGCGCCGCATTGGCTTCGACCACTTCACCCGAAACGGGCGCGAAGATGTCGGACGCGGCCTTGACAGATTCGACCACGGCGCACGACTCGCCTTTCTCGACCTTGCGGCCGACCTGCGGCACCTCGACGAACACCACGTCGCCCAGCTGCTGCTGGGCATAGTCGGTGATGCCGATCGTGGCGACCTCGCCGTCGAGGCGGATCCATTCGTGCTCTTCGGTGTATTTGACGCTGGCCATCGGAAGCTCCTAACCGCGGTAGTAGGCGTGTTTGACGAAAGGCATGGGCACGATCTCGGCGACGACCGGCTTGCCGCGCACCATGAGATCGACTCTCGTGCCGTTGGCGGCATGGGCCCGCGCGACGTAGCCCATGGCGACGGCGCGCCCGAGCGTCGGCGCGAAGCCGCCGGAGGTGACCTTGCCGACGACGGCACCGGACACGACGATCTCCGCGCCTTCGCGCGCGATCGCCTTGCCTTCCGGCAGCAGGCCGACCCGCCGGCGCGGCGCGCCCTCGGCGATCTGGCGCTGGACGATCGCGGCGCCGGGAAAGCCGCCCTGCTCGCGCCGTCGCTTGGCGATGCTCCACAGCAGCCCCGCCTCGTTCGGCGTCGTCGTGGTGTCGATGTCGTGGCCGTAGAGGCAGAGACCGGCTTCGAGGCGCAGCGAATCGCGCGCGCCGAGACCGATCGGCTTGACTTCGGGCTCGGCCAGCAGCTTGCGGGCGATCGGTGCGGCGGCATCGGCCGGCGTCGAGATCTCGAAGCCGTCGCCGCCGGTGTAGCCCGAGCGCGTGACGTAGCAGCGGGCGCCATCGATGATCACGAAGGCGCCGGTCATGAACTTCAGGGTCGCGACCTGCGGCGCGAAGCGCGCCAGGACGGCCGAGGCAAGCGGTCCCTGCAGCGCCAGCAGGCCGCGCGCGAACATCGGCTCGACCTCGCAGCTCGCCGCCAGGCTCCGCTGCAGGTGCGCGAGGTCGGCATGCTTGCAGGCGGCGTTGACCACCAGCAGCAAATGATCGCCGGTGCTGGTCACCATCAAATCGTCGGTGATGCCGGCCTGAGCGGTGGTGAACTGGGTATAACGCTGCTGCCCGGGCTCGAGCCCGATTATGTCGCCGGGAACGATCGCCTCCAGTGCGCGCGCGGCGTCATGGCCGGGCTTCGCGGTGAGCCGCACCTGGCCCATGTGCGAAACGTCGAACAGGCCGGCGGCGCTGCGCGTATGCGCATGCTCGGCAAGGATGCCGGTCGGATACTGGACCGGCATCTCGTAACCGGCGAACGGCACCAGGCGGGCACCCAATTCGCGATGAATGTCGTAAAGCGGCGTGCGCTCGAGGGGGCCGGCGGAACTGTCGCTCAATCAAGGTCTCCGTCGTTGTCGCGCAAACGCGACGTGGTCGCAGTGTGCGACGCAAGAGCTGCGCCGCTCGCGACCCCCTCTGTCCGGAGACCTGAAAGATTCGCCGGCTCGCTGCCGGCTTACTTCGTCGGTGGGCGCCCGGCCTGACGGCCAAACGCCACTTTCCAGAGACCCATCCTCCTGCGGTCCGTTTGCCTGAGAGTTTCCGGGGCCGGTTGCTCCTTCGGCGCCGCCCGCGAACGGACGGACTCTCCCACAGGGATCGTCTGGGTGAACAGACCATAGGAGGCCGGTCCGCCGGCGTCCACGGGGAAATCCGGTGGGACGAGGCGGATTGCCGACATCGAACGGCTTCGCGCCCGTTGCGCCCGAATCTGCCGAGAAGCTGGCGGTCCTGACAAAAATGCTCAAGTCGATCCGGCAGTGAACGTCGCCTCGGTCCGCAGCCCGACCTCCTCACTGCAAGCGGCCTTCACGAGTGAGGTCCAGTCGTCGGGCGGGTTGCCCTTGTCGAGCGTCTTGCGGAACACGGCATAGGCATCCGACTTGGCCCCATAGGTGCGCAGCGTCGTTTCGCCGTTGACCCAGGCGAAGATGATGACCTTTGCGCTGGTGCTGTAGCGGAAGAAAAGTCGGAACCGTCCGCCACCGAACTTCGCCCTGAACCAGTGTTTGCGGTCCCTGCCGAGCGCCCCACCCTGGCGGTACTCCGGTCGCGTCGGATCTTCCGGAATCGTCTCGAACACGAGCTTGCGGAGGGCAGCAAGCAGCTTCGCATTGGCGCTCTTGCGCCAGCCGCGCGGGTCCTTCCTGCGCGAGCTTTCGACCGCCGCCATCAGCTTCCCGAGCTGATCCAGAAACAGCGGATGGGCAAACAGTTCCCATCCGCGGGCGATGGCCATGGGCTAGAGTTCGATGTCGCCGTCGATCGCCTCGTCGAGATCGACGGCGATCCCCTTGGTCAACGCGGCGATCCGCTTTGCGAGCTCTGGGGAAATAGCCCTCACCCCCTCGGGGCGACGGGCGATGTCCTCGGCAAGAAACACCCGGAAGCGGTCGATAGCCGGATCATCGTGCTCGTTGTCGGCACGATGAACGGTCACGCACCGCTGCTCATCGACGCGAAAGACGATCCGGCCGCCGTAGTCGACACCGAGCGCCTGGCGCACGGACTCGGCCGCCCCTTGAAATTGAGCGAACACTCACTAATATTGTGAGCGCTCACTCATTTCGGAGAGCTGCCATGTTCATCCGTCGTGCTTTCACCAACTTCCTCGAGGTCCATAGCGAGGCCCTCGCCCCGATGTCCACGCCGGTCGACTGGACCATCGCCAACTGGACCATCGACTGGCGCTGGTTCAGCGAGCCCGCGTCGGATGACACCTTGTCCAATGAAGCCTTGAAAAGTGAGGGCTCCCTCATAAACTGGCCGTCATGGGCAAGGCTGACGAGACCAAGGCACGGGTAGAACGCGCCGCGCTGACGCTGTTCGTCGCCCGCGGCGTCGCCGAGACGACGACGCGGGAGATCGCCATGGCGGCGTCGATCGCCGAAGGGACGATCTACCGCTATTTCCCGAGCAAGGAGAAGCTGGCGCTGGATCTCTTCCTGCGCCACCACCGCGCCCTCGCCGAGGCCCTGGTCGAGGCGCACAGGCCGGCCAAGAGCCTGCGTGCCAAGATCGAGGCCATCGTCGCCTGCTACTGCGACTGGGCCGACCGCGACTGGACCCTGTTCGCCTACCATCTGCTGACCCAGCACCTGTTCCTGGCGATGGTGCCGGACGACACGCCCAACCCCGTGAACGTCGTGCGCGACGTCATCGCCCAGGCGATACGGGCAGGCGACATCCCCCGGCGCAACATCGACTTGGCGGCGGCGGCGGCGATCGGCGTGGTGATGCAGCCCGCGACCTACAAGGTGTATGGTCGCTTCACCGGGCCGCTCTCGGCCCATGTCCGCTTCTTCGCCGATGCGGCGTGGGCCGTGCTGTCCGTCAAGGAGCGATAGGAGTGGGCCCATGAGCAAGGCGTGCCTCCTCGGGCTATGTCTTCTGGCGGGCCTGCCGGCGGGGGCGCTCGCCCAGGCGGTGCAGAACGTGGCGCCGCCGTCCGGCTCTTCGACCCCCTCCGCCCCCGCACCGTCTTGGACACCCCCTGCGCTGTCCTCTCCGTCGCGGGCTGCCCCCATGCCTGCGGCTCCATCGCCGACCGCCCCTCGGGCCATTGCGCCGGCACCAGGCCTGTCCTTCCATCGCGTCAATGATCCGACCGAAGGCGCGTTCACCGTCGAGGTGCCGAGCGGCTGGCGGGTCGAAGGCGGCACAACGCGACTGTCGGCGGTCGATGTCCGCCACTCGATTCGCGTTTGGTCGCCCGACCAGCAGATATACGCCTTTCGCGGCGATTCCAGCCTGGGCATGTTCATCGTGCCGTCGCAGCTCACCGACATGGCCAACCTGCGCGAGGGTTCGGTCTATCAGGGTCCGGCCGGGTCCATGGTGATCCAGCGCTATCTGCCGGGCATCGACTTCGTCAGGACCTGGCTTGGCGGCGCGCAACGCCAGTGCTCCGGGCTGCGCATTGTCAACCAGGAGAGCTTCGACCAGGCGAGCCGGCAATTGATGGCCGACTTGAACCGCGTGTTCGGCGGCACGGCGCAGTACCGAATCGACGCCGGGGCCGTCGATTTCGCCTGCGGCGCATCGGGCAATGTCGGTTCGGTGACGGCGACGACGATGCTCACGCAGATCGTCGGCGCCGCGGCGCCGCCGTTCTGGGTCGTGCTCGATCTCGGCGGCTTCATCGCGCCGGTCGCGCGGGTGCAGGAGGCGGCCGCGGTCGCCGCCCGCCTGCAGTCGAGCTTCCGTTACGATCCCGCCTGGGCGGCCCGCCAGGAGCAGACCACTCGACAAGTGTCGGGCATCCTGCAGAGCACGCACGACTCGATCAGCCGCACGATTCTGCAGACCCACCAGCAGCGCAGCCGCACGCTCGACGGCGTCTTCGCCCGCGGCGCCGAGGCGCGCCGTGGCACCGTGACGATCGACGACCCCGCCCTGGGCCGTCGCACGATCACCAACAGCCACCGCTACTACTGGACCAACCCGCAGGGCCAGATCGTCGGCACCGACACCGATACGGCGCCCGGCCCGAACTACCGCGGGCTCAGGATCGTGACGCCGTAGGTCGGGTCATGGCTGGGAGCGCGCCACTAGCGGCGGAGTTTACTCCGCCGCTAGTGGCGCTCATGGGGTGTGTGATCAACGAGAAGAGCCATCGGAGTGGCGCGCTCCCGGCGGCTTGGCCGTTCGTCATGCTCATGAGGACCGCGGGCGTCCCGCCCGCGGTCCTCATGAGCATGACGCGCGTTACCCTTCTCTCGCCAGCGCCGCGAAGGCCTGCTCGAACGCCTCGCGCGGGCCGCCGAGGCCGGTCTCGTTGAAGATGTCGGCGGTCAGGGACTGCACAGAGGCCTCGTCGATGCGCACGCCGTTGTTGGCGAGGAAGGTGCGCGCCGCGCCGACCGCCTCGTCCATCGCGCCGCCGCGCTTGTAGAGCTGGTAGTAGTCGGGATGGCCGCCGCGGCCCAGCGCCTCGGCCAGGATGTCGGTGAAGTTCACCACGCGCAGCGGATAGATCGCCTCGGCGCCGGCGAGCGCGCGATGGCAGGAGTGGTACATGGTGACGATCGTGTCGGCGCCGGCCGCCACCGCGCCCTGCACCAGCCCGCGATGGATCGCCTGCTCGCGCTCCTTGAACTTCGCCGCCTGGCCGCCGCAGGCATAGGAGAAGCCGGAATCCTGCTCGAGCTCGATCAGCTCCAGGTTGGGCACCGCGCGCAGAAGCCTGGCGATGCTCGCCACCGTGGCGCCGATGCCGAGATGCTCGTGGATCACCACGCGCCGCTTCGGCTGCGGGGCGACGAAGCGCGCCTCGAGTGCGGGCAGGTTGGCGGCCAGGAACTCGCTGACATGGCCGAGATCGAAGCCCGGCGCCTCGACGTCCTTCTCGAGCTCGTCGAAGTTCTTGGTGCAGGTCGGGCACCAGGTCAGGACCTTCGAGGCGCCGGACTGGCCGAAGCGCTGGAAGGTGCGATGGCCGACGCGCTCGTAGGTCGTCAGATCGGCTTCCTGGAATTGGTACACGCCGCAGCAGTGCGCGGTGCCGCCGACCACGTCGAAATCGAGCTCCAGCGCGTCGAGGATGTCCATCACGTTGAGAACGATGTGCGGCGTGCGCAGCACGTTGCAGCCGGTATAGAAGAGCACGTCCGCGGTGCGCCGCTCGGCCGGCGCCAGGATGCGGCGCAACGTCTCCGACGGCAGCTGCATGCTGGCGAGCAGCCGTACCGCCTGCGCCATGTGGCGGAAGCGCCCGGCGGCATTGGTCGCGCCGACCTCGTGCGGCCGCCCGGTTTGCAGCGCCTTCAGCTTGGCGATGGTGACCCATTGGCGGACGTTGATGTCCTCGGGGCAGGCGGCGCTGCAGCGCGCGCTGCCGTCGCAGGCGCCGAGCCATTGCGACAGACCTTCCGCCGCCGGACCGCCGTCGCGCGTCAGCGCCAGCAGTTCGCCGACGCGCTCGCGCGCGCCGCCCGCATCCATGCCGGCTTCGCGCGCCGTCGGGCACACCTCGAAGCACTTGCCGCACGACGTGCAGCGATCGGCCGCCTCGGCAGCGAGAGACTCCAAGCGTTCGGCGTAGGAACTCACGTCGATTCTCCGAAGATCGAAACTGCAGGATGCGAGAAAACGGGCCGATCCGGCAGCTGTCAAGCACTCGTGACCATGCCGCCAATATGAATGCTCAAGCCCGAGCAGAATTTCTTTCGGACCGCAAGCGCTTGCCCCGAACTTGCCGACGAGCCTCGCTCGCCCTTCGGCGAGACCTGCGCGTACATGAACCGAGCCGGAAGAACGGAAACCATTCGGCTCACCCAAGGCAAGCCCTCTCAGTCCGAAGGAGCAACGAGCGATCGTACTGCGTCCGCCGAAGCACCGGCCGGAGCCAAGCCGCTAGCATGGCGCCTGTTCAGCCTGGAGGCCAACCATGACCGTCACCTGCGCCATCCGCTACGTCCTCGACCCGTTCAAGCGCGACGCCTTCGAGACCTATGCACGCAACTGGCTCACCATCATTCCAGCTTGCGGCGGCGACCTCATCGGCTATTTCATGCCGCACGAAGGCACCAACAACATCGCCCATGCGCTGATCTCGTTCGACAGCCTTGCCGCCTACGAAGCCTATCGCGCGCGGCTCAAGGGCGATCCGGCGGCAATGGCCAACTTTCGCTACGCCGAGGAGCAGCGCTGCATCCTGGTCGAGGAACGGACCTGGCTGCGGCCGGTCGAACCGCCGGCCCCGTGACCCCGCGCTCGACGCGCCGCGTCCTGGGGTGGTAAGCGATCCTCGACACCTTTCCGAGGCTGATCGCGTGATTCCTGGCGAACGGCGCGTCTCGCTCGCGCATCTCACCGTCATCGACGCCGGCCCCATCCAGCTGATCGAGGCTGCGGTCGCTGGCGGCTTCGATGCGATCGGTCTGCGCATCGTGGCGCCGACGGCGTCCGATACCATCGTGCCGGTGATCGGCGTCGAGCCGATGCTGCGCGAGATCGAGCGCCGGCTGGCCGACAGCGCGCTCTCGATCCTCGACATCGAGGCCATCTGGCTCGCGCCGCACACCGATGCCCGCGCCTTCGGCGCCATCGTCGAGACCGGGGCGCGGCTCGGCGCCCGGTTCGTGCTCGCCATCGGCAACGACCCCGAGCCGGCGCGCCAGCGCGACAACTTCGCCCGGCTCGCGGAGAGCGCCCGCGCGGTCGGCCTGCGTGCCGTGATGGAGTTCATCCCCTACTGCCGGATCGCGACTCTCGCCCAGGCGCGTGCGCTGGTGCGGGAGGCCGCCGTGCCCGGCGCGGCCGTCGTGGTCGACGCGCTGCATCTGTTCCGTTCCGGCGGCTCGGTCGCCGATCTCGCCGGCCTGACGCCGGACGATGTGCCCTACCTTCAACTCTGCGATGCCCGCGCCACGGCGCCGCCGGCCGAGGGCCTGCGCGCCGAGGCGCGCGGCGACCGGCTCTATCCCGGCGATGGCGCGCTCGACGTTCAGGGCCTGCTGCGTGCCCTGCCCGCCTCGCTGCCGAT
>NZ_JBFWZI010000104.1:0-26602 GCF_050185545.1 Reyranella sp.
AGCAGCGCGACCACCCTCGCCTGCTGTCGGAGTTAAGGTGTCATGCGCTGGGAGCGAGCCACTCCGGTGGCGCTCATGCTCCTCATGCGGACCGCGGGCGTCCCGCCCGCTCATGACTTCATGAGCGCGCGGGACGCCCGCGGACCGCATGAGCGCCATCGGAGTGGCGCGCTCCCAGCGAATGATCCGCTCTTCCGTCAGTCCGGGTCGGGCTAGCTGCCGGTGATCTCCTTCAGCAATCCGAAGAACCCGCGCTTGCGCGCCGACGAGATGGTCCAGTCGACGGGCAGCGACTGGAAGCCGTCCTCGAAGCGTTCGCGGATGCGCCGGTAGTCGAAGAAGCCCCAGCTCGCGCCGCTCTCGACCGCGGCGACGAAGTGGTTGTCGGGCTTGTCGAACTCGAAATGGTCGTCCTCGTTGTAGACGATCGGCTGGCCGCGATAGCCGGCGCCGGCCCGCCAGTTCTTCACCTGCAGGCGGATGCCGTGCGGGCTGGGCTGCATCGGCCCGTCGGGGCCGTAGATGCCGTTGCCGTGCGGCAGCAGGAAATCCGCCGCCGCCAGGATGGCGGGTGGCGGCGCCTCACGCGCAATGATGCTGGTGCTGACCAGCAGCCTGTTCTGGCTGCGCTGCCTGGCCAGCGTGATCAGCTCGTGGCAGCGGCCGGCGGCGATGATATCGTGCGCCCACACGCCTTTCAGATCGACCTCGTTGCCGATCTCGAGCAGCACGTTGGTGGCATCACGCGCCAGCAGCCAGTCGA
Organism: Reyranella sp.; assembly: GCF_050185545.1. Lineage (GTDB taxonomy): Bacteria > Pseudomonadota > Alphaproteobacteria > Reyranellales > Reyranellaceae > Reyranella. The sequence continues at coordinate 764 of NZ_JBFWZI010000104.1, forward strand.
CGGCGTTGGTGACGGCGGCCTTGACGGCTGCCTCGCTGGTGAAGGTGCCGCTCTGCTTGCCGTAGAACAGGCCCAGGATCACCGCCATGCCGAGGTGGTCGCAGGCCCCGATCACCGCGGCGAGGCGCGCCGCCCAGGCGGGCTTGATCGTGCCGTCGGGCATGAAGCCGCAGATCTTCCACGGCTGGTGCCACGAGTAGCCCTGCGGGCTGCCGCCGGACAGGTTGAGGCAGACCGCGAGCAGGCCATGCGCGCGATAGGCAGGAAGGGCGGCGATGAACTCGCGCGTGCTGCGCTCGGCGTCCCAGTCGCCGTCGGCATAAGACCACGCACCGCGCGTAGAAGGGTTCTCGTCGTCGGCGATGGCGTTGGCCATGCGGCTGTTGAACAGCATGCCCTCGATGCGATGGCCCTTCCAGCTCCGGCCGGAATAGGTGGGGACGCCGTTGATGGCGAAGCCGCCGTTGGAGATGCCGACACGGGTTGTCATGGCGAAGCCTCATGAACATTCTCCTCCCCAGCTTCGCTGGGGAGGTGTCGCCGTCTTCCGGCGACCTGCCTCCGCCTGCGCGAAGCCGCTTCGGCTTCGCGCAGGCGGGCGGTGGGGCCATGAATCATGTGGACCGCGGGCGTCTCGCCCGCTCATGACTCTTGAGCGGGCGAGACGCCCGCGGTCCAGAATGAAGACTCATGATCCTCCGTCCGCGACTACGCGGACACCTCTCCAACGAAGCTGGGGAGGAGGATACTAGAATCCCACCGCCGCCCCGTCGCGGCGGCTTTCGGAGGCGCCGAGGTAGGGGCCGCCGTCGGGGAAGCGCCAGATGATCTGGCTCGAGCCGAAGTCGAAGCTCGGCGCCTTGGTGCGCGTCACCTTGTGGCCGCGCGCCTCGAGCCCTTCCGCGGTCGCCGCCGGCATGTGCTCCTCGGCCCAGATCGTCTTGTCGAGCTCGTGCACGCGCCAGCGCGGCCCGTCGATGGCGGCCTGCGGGTTCTGGCCGTAGTCGACGATGCGCGAGAAGACCTGCATGTGGCCCTGGGGCTGCATGGCGCCGCCCATCAGGCCGAACGTCGCCACAGGCTTGCCGTCCTTGGTGATGAAGGCAGGGATGATGGTGTGGAACGGCCGCTTCCGCGGGCCCACCTGGTTGGGATGACCAGGCGTGGTGACGAACCCGGTGGCGCGATTCTGCAGGGCAATGCCGGTGCCGGGCACGACGACGCCCGAGCCGAAGCCGGTGTAGTTCGACTGGATCAGCGACACCATCATGCCCGAGGCGTCGGCGGTGCCGAGATAGATCGTGCTGCCGTGCTTCGGGACCCCGGGGCCGAACTCCTTGGCCTTCCTGGGATCGATCAGCCTGGCGCGGCTCTTGAGGTAGTGCTTGTCGAGCAGCTCGGCCGGCGTCACCTCCATGTGACGCGGATCGGCGACATAGCGCCAGATGTCGGCGAAGGCGAGCTTCATCGCCTCGATCTTGAGATGCGCCACCTCCGGCCCGTCGCAATCGTGGCCGGCGAGGTCGAAATTCTCGAGGATGCCGAGCGCCATGCAGGCGGCGATACCCTGGCCCGACGGCGGGATCTCGTGCAGCGTCGTGCCGCGATAGGTGAGCCCGATCGGGTCGACCCAGTCGGGCTGGTGGTGGGCGAGATCCTCCTTGCGCAGCATCCCGCCGGTCTCGCGGGCGTAGCGGTCCATCGTCTCGGCGAGCTCGCCGTGATAGAAATCCTCGCCCTTGCTCTCGGCGATCCTGGTCAGCGTCCGCGCCTGGTCGGGAAACTTCCAGAGCTCGCCCGCCTTGGGCGCGCGGCCGTTGGGCAGGAACGCCTTGACCCAGCTCTCCTGGCCCTTCAGCCGGTCGATCGCGCGATCCCACTGGCGCGACACCATGTAGGAGACGCGAAAGCCGTCGTGGGCGTACTTGATCGCCGGCTCGCACAGGTCGGCGAAGGGCAGCTTGCCGTAACGTCCGTGCAGCGCCATCCACAACGAAACCGCGCCGGGAGTCGACACGCTTTTCCAGCCGACCGACGGCATCGCCGCGTGGCAAGGGTACTGTTCGGGCGTCATCAGCGCCGGCGAATGACCCGAGGCGTTGAGGCCAACCAGCCTGCTGCCGTCCCACAGGATGCAGAAGGCGTCGGCGCCGATGCCGTTGTTGGTCGGCTCGACCACGGTGATGGCAATGGCGGCGGCGACCGCGGCGTCGACCGCATTGCCGCCGCGCGCCAGCATGCGCAAGCCAGCCGTGGCCGCGAGGTGCTGGGAGGAGGCGACGACGTTCTCGGCGAAGATCGGCAGCTTCCTGGACGCGTAGGGAAAATCGTACGAAAAAGTCGGCACTCGGAAATCCTTTCTACTTCTTCCTTGCGGCCGCGATGGCCTCGATGCGGGCGAGAAGGCGCGGCGCCTGCAGGAACTCGCGATGCTCGGCATCGCTCTTGCCGAACAGCCGGGACAGATCGAACACGCCGGCGCCGGCAATCTCCCCCATCCGTCCCGACAGCGACACGCGTTCACCGAGGCGAAGGGTTTTTAGCGCCGCGATGGCCGCATCGGAAAGGCCGGGTGGCGGCGGCTCGCGGGATCGTGTGGAGAAGAAGTCGGTAAGCGAGCCTGCGAAGGCCAGCGTCCAGTCGTTGAAGGCATAGAGCGAAATCTGCCGGCCGATCTCGATGGTGACGGCTGCGCTCTGGGCATTGCCTTCGATCTTGCCGAGCACGCCGCACCAGTCGGTGAAGGCGCTGACCCGCTCCGACAGGGCGACGCATTGCCGGGCCGCTTCCTCGATCTGCAGCGGATTGTTCGACGCGAGCGCCGGCTTGGTCACGCCACGCACAGCGTCGAGAAAGCCCTTCTGTGCCGGGTTGCGCTCCTCGCACGGCTGGTCGAAGCAGCCGCCGAGCAGCAGGGAGGCGGGAGCAAGAACAAGTGCGCTGCGCCGGGTCATCTGTTCTGAACGGGTCATGTCTTCCGGACCGGTCATGTCTTCCGGACCGCGGGCGTCCCGCCCGCTCATGAAGCTCGAGCGGGCGAACGCTGCTCTGTAATGACGCCCGCCGTCCGGTAAGCCCATGAGCATGGGCGGGCAGGACGCCCGCGGTCCGCAAGAGCCCATGAGCGGGCGGGACGCCCGCGGTCCGGAAGAAGATGATTCATGCCGCCTTGGCCTGGGCCTTGGCGCGCTCTTCCTCCTTGAGCTCCTTCTTGGAGAGCTTGCCGACCGGTGTCTTGGGCAGCTCGGCGCGGACCTCGAGCGCGACCGGCATCTCGTGCTTGCCGATCTTGCCGTCCAGATGCTTCTTCAGCTCGTCGAAGGTCAGCGAGGCGCCGGGCTTCAGCTTGACGAACACCTTGGGCGCTTCCTGGCGATAGGGATCGGGGATGCCGATCACGATGCATTCGTCGACCGACGGATGCTCGTAGACCACCTCCTCGATCATGCGCGGATAGACGTTGTAGCCCGACGAGATGATCAGGTCCTTGGAGCGGTCGACCAGGAAAAGCCAGCCGTCGGCGTCCATGTAGCCCATGTCGCCGGTGCGCAGGCCCTTCCAGTTGCTTGCCGGATGGCTGAACAGGACCTTGTCGGTCTCCTCCTGCTTCTTCCAGTAGCCCTTCATCACCTGCGGGCCGATGATGCAGACCTCGCCGACATGCTCCTTGCCGGCGGGCAGCACCTTGTCGCCGTTCTCCATGTCGCGGATCTCGATGATGGTGCCGGGCATCGGCACGCCGCACGAGCCGACGCGGCGCACGCTCTTGTCGACCGGGCAGATCGCGCCGGTCGGCGACGTCTCGGTGAGCCCGTAGCCTTCGATCAGGGTGGCGCCGGTGAGCTTCTCGAAGCTCTGCTGCACCTCGACCGGCAGCGGCGCCCCGCCCGACATGCAGATCTTGAGCGACTTGAGGTCGAGGCCCTGCACCTTGGGATGCTTGTTGATGGCGGTGTAGAGCGTCGGCACGCCGGGCAGGAAGGTCGGCTTCTTCTTCGCCAGGTCGTTGACGATCATGTCGATGTCGGGGCGCGGGTAGAGGATCAGCTGGTTGCCGTTGCGCACCGCGCCCAGCATGATTCCCGACAGGGCATAGATGTGGAACAGCGGCAGCACCAGGACCACCTTCTCGGTGCCCGGCGTCGTGTAGGGCATCGTCCAGGACTGGCCCTGCGTCATCGCGGCGGCGATGCAGCCGTGGGTCAGCATGGCGGCCTTGGGCAGGCCGGTCGTGCCGCCGGTGTACTGCAGCAGCGCCACCTCGTCCCACAGATTTTCGCCGACCGGATGGGAAGTGTACCTGCCGTCGTTGGCCAGCAGGTCCTTGAACGACATGTGCCAGTCGTCGCGCGGCCATGCCGACAGCTCCTTCTTCTTGGCGATCGGGTAGAGCCAGCTCTTGGGCCACGGCAGGTAGTCGGCGATCGAGCCGACGATCAGCTTCTTGAGCCGCGTCTTGCCCTTCATCCCGGCCATCTTCGGGTACAGCGCGGCAACATCGAGCGTCACCAGGATGTCGGTCTCGGAATCACCGATCTTGAACTCGAGCTCGCGCGCGGCGTCGAGCGGGCTGTAGTTGACGACGCGGCCGCCCGCCTTCAGCACACCGAAGAAGGCGATGATGTAGTGCGGCGTGTTGGGCAGGTAGAGACCGACATTGACGCCCGGCTTGATGCCGAGTTTCTGGAAGCCCGCGGCAGCCCTGTCAGAGGCCTCCTTGTAGTCGCGGAAGCTCATCACTTTGTCGAGGAAGTCGGTAAACGGCCGGTCGCCATACTGGGCGCAGCTCTCCTCGAAGAGCTGGTGCAGCGGCTTCTTCGGAATCTCGAGCTCCCACTTCACGCCCGGCGGATAGCTCTTTTCCCAAGGATAGTTGGCCATTTTTCTGGTCCCTCCCTCATGTGACTATTGAGGGCGGACCGCCATGCGGTCAAGCCGACGGCGGGATGCGATACTCGTAGTCATAGAGTGTGCGGAAGCCCTGCGCGGCGTAGAGCGGCAGCGCGGCATCGTTGGTCGCGACGACCTGCAGCCAGGCGAAGCGGGCACCGTGCCGCCACGCCCAGGCATAGAGGCTCTCGGTGACGCGGCGCGCCAGCCCGCGGCGCCGCGCGTGCGGCATCACCAGGACGTCGAACAGCCCCATGTGATCGCCCTCGACGGCGCCGATCGCCATGGCCATCGGCCGCCCGTCCTCGACGACGAAGGCGAAACCGACCGGGGCGGCGATGGCCGAGAGCATGCGCTGCATGACCGGGCGGTGCTCCGGCCGCACCGGGCTGTGCTGGCTGAAGGCCTCGAGCCAGGCCGGCGTCGGCTGCGCCAGTACCTCGACCCGGCGATCGGGCACGAGGTCGGGCCGGAGCGGGCGGCGCTGGACCAGGCTGCGCTCGATGGCGCGGTAGCCACGGCCGGCCAAGCACTTATCCACCTGGGGCGGTGCAAGAGGTGTAAGGCGCCAGACAATGCCTAGACCGCGTTGCCGGTAGGGTGCCTCGAGGGCCAACATCGTCTCTTCGGAAAAATCGGAAATTTCTCCTAAGGCATTGATTGAGTTGGCTCTTTTCGTGTATCCACCGGAGAACCTCAAGCGCCAGCCGGCGACGTCGAGGGTCTCCAGGGCGGGCCACGCGCGGAAAGCGAGCGCTTCCAGGTGGCGGATCTGGTTGAGGTCGATTGACCGTGACAACATGCGCCCGACGTGATAATTAAAAGCCAATAAAGAACAAGTGTTTATTTCCCCTCCTGTAAGTTATGCATGAATTTCGACTACCCCTCCGTCGATGTTCGTGTTTGCTGGCAGCCGCTCTCACCGCGCTCCTCCCGCGCCTTAAGTCAGTGGCTGCCAGCATTCCTTCTGATCGCGCTTCTGCCGCTGTTGCTCTCGGCCTGCGGTAGCGCCGAGCGGCATGGCTATGCCGATCGGCCGCCGTCGGACCGGGTCGCCTATACGGCATGGCAGGAATGGACGCGGTTCGGCCGCTCGACGATCGTCTATGGCGGCCGCGGCAACGGCTATGTGAATCGCAACGGCCTCACCGAGCGCAACGAGCCGCTGGCCAGCAAGATTGGGGATTATTGGGGCGCCTGCGGCCAATCGGACTGGAACGGCCGCACCTCGAGCAAGCCGTGGTCGGGCGCTTTCGTTACCTGGGTGATGAGCCGGTCGGGCGTGAGCGCGGCTGAATTCCCGCGCGACGGCCGGCATGGCGGCTATCTCGCGGCGCTGTACGACCGCGGGCGTCGCGGCGGCCGCGCGCCCTTCGCGCTGCATGCGCCGAGCGCGTATTCCCCCAGGCCCGGCGATCTCGTGTGCACGGGCACGGCCGGCCCGAGCTGGCGCAGTGCCGATCCGCGCACGGCCCGGCGGCGCATCGACGCGACGGCGAGCCACTGCGACATCGTCACCGACGTGCGCGGCGGCTACCTGCACGCAATCGGCGGCAACGTGAAGAACAGCGTCACCATGAGCCTCTATCCCGTCACCTCGCGCGGCCGCCTCGCCCCGGTCTCCGGCAAGACTTGGATGATGGTGGTAGAAAAGCGGTTGTAGACCCTCTTCTGGACCGCGGGCGGATGGGGGCGCGCCACTCCAGTGGCGCGATCATCCTCGATCACACAGAAGACCCGTCACTGGAGTGGCGCGGCGCGCCCATCCGCCCGCGGTCCAAAAAAAAGAAGATGACCCCCGTCACGCTCGCCTCACGGCAAGTCCACAGGCGATGCCAATGGCGGCGACCGCAAGCAGCGGCGTCGCCGCGGTTGACCAGCCGAACTGCTCGACCCACAGCGCGAGCACGGGCGGCCCGGCGAGCGATCCCAGGCTGCCCGTCTGCGCCACGAGGCCGTTGATCGGCCCGATGGCGCGCGGCTCGGGAGCGACCAGCGGGACGGAAGCGAACACCGCTGCCGGCACGAGGCCGCCGACGGCGAACGACAGGGCGAAGCAGGCGATGGCGGCGTGCGTCGGAACGAGTGACAGGAGGCCCAGCACGGCCAGCGCCGTAGAGGCGGCCGTGCCGGCGACGATCAGGCGTCCGGGCGAGGCGCCCCCGCGCATCATCCAGCCGGTCGCCAGGCTGCCGACGATCCCCAGTGAGGTCGCGATGGCCACGAACTTCCCGGCCTCGGATGCCGGCAGCTTGCGCGCATCGACGAGATTTGCCGGCAACAGCCCGGCAAGCGCGAGGAAAAGGAGGGCGAAGCAGAAGAAGGCAAGGGCAAGCGGTGCGGCCCCGATGAGGGCCTTGGTGGGCGATGCCAGACGAGTGCCGCTGCCCGCCGCCGCCGAAGGCCGGCGCGGCATGAGCGCCGTGATGCCCAAGGCTGCCGCCAGCAGCATCGCGTCTGCCAGGAAGATCGTGCGCCAGCCGACGCGGTCGGCCAGCGCCGCCGTCGCCAGGCCTGCGAGCGCGATGCCGGCGGGAACGAAGGTGCCCCACAGGGAAAGGGTGAGCGACTGGTGACGCGGTCCCGACACCGCGAACATCAGTGACGGTGCCGCGACCACGACCAGGAGATAGCCGGCACCCGCCAGGCATCGTGCGGCCAGCAGCACGGCGCCGTCGCCCGCGATGGCGCAAAGCGCCGCGGCGACGGCCATGACGGCGATGCCGAGGCGCAACGCGCGGACGTGGCCGATGCGCTCGCTCCAGCCGCCGGCCGGCAGCCCGAGCGCGGCGCCGACCAGCGTGATCGCCGACACCGCGACGCCGGCGCCGGCAAGCGACAGCTCGAGGTCGTGCTGCAAGGTGGTGACCAGCGGCGGCACGATGCCGAGCTGTCCGGCCGCCACCACTCCGATGCCGTAGAGCAAGCCGACCTGGCGCCACGACGTGGTCATGCCGCCGACCGTAGCGGCGTGCTGGCCGGGAGCCTACGGATAAAATATGCGGTCTCGGAGTCGTCCGGACCGCGAGCGTCTCGCTCGCTCATGAATCCGAGCGAGCGAGACGCTCGCGGTCCGGAAGAGGATGAGCGCGCTCGTCGCTGCTCAGCGCCCCACCATCGATGTCACCAGCCGGGCGAAGCTGCCGTCGCTGAGCTGCAGGCGTTGCCATTCGAGAGGGCCGGGCTCGATACCCACGACAGTGCTGTCGTTCGGGCCGGTCCAGAAGCTCACGCAGGCTGCACCGTCATCGTACCAGCCGAGATCGACCAGGCGATCCTCGGCAGACCTGATCTCGTCGGTCGCGAAGCGCCACAGCGACGCCCCGAGCAGATCGGCCGGGTCGACGCCCCACGTCGCCGTCCGTATCGGCGAGGCGGCCAGCAGGCGATGCGAAAGGTCGCAGATCAAGTGGACGGCGAGGCCCGAGCTCTCGACCAGTCGGCGCAGGGCGGCATCGCCCGGCGAATCGAGCGGGGCGGCGAGCAGACGCGTGAGTCGGCCGATCGCCTGCTCCGGAAGACGATGGCGTCCGCTCTCCCAGCGCGACAGCGTCGCCTGGGTGACGCCGAACATCTCGGCGGCGTGGCTCTGCTTGACGCCGCGCAGCCGCCGCCAACGGCGCAGGGCGCGACCATAGTCGTTCACGGCGTCAGGGCTCCTGCATGAAGGCCGCGACGCGCTCGGCGATCATGATGGTGGGCGCGTTTGTGTTGCCGCCGATCAGTGTCGGCATGATCGAGGCGTCGACGACCCGCAGACCCTGCAGGCCGCGTACGCGGCAACGATGATCGACGACCGCCATCGGGTCGTTGTCCGGGCCCATCTTGCAGGTGCCGACCGGGTGATAGATCGTCTCGCATTTGGCGCGAATCCATTGCTCGATCTCGGCATCGGTCTTGACCGCTGGGCCGGGCTGGAACTCGTCGGCGCGGTAGGGATCGAGACCCGCCTGGGCGAAGATCTCGCGACCCATCTTCACGCCGGCGATCAGCGTGTCGAGGTCGCGCCGTTCGGCCAGGTAGTTGGCGTCGATCAGCGGATGTTCCTTGGGATCGCTGCTGCGCAGCCGGATCGTGCCGGTGCTCTGCGGCCGCAGCGTGCAGACATGCAGGCTGTAGCCGTTCTTCTTCAACTTCGTGCGGCCGTGATCGACCACCAGGGCGGGCACGAAGTGGAGCTGGATGTCGGGCGCATCGAGGCCCGGCCGCGTGCTGAGGAAGCCGCCCGATTCGGCGATCGGCGAGGTGCCGGGGCCCTTCCTGTCCTTCCAGTAGCGGTACAACGCCAGGAGCTTGTTGGAGGCGTCGTAGGTGTCGCGCGTCTTGCAGAACTGCAGCAGCGTGGCGTCGAGATGGTCCTGCAGATTGCCGCCGACACCCGGAAGATCGTGCAACGGCTTGATGCCGACGGACTTCAGATGGTCGGCCGGGCCGATGCCCGACACCATCAGGAGCTGCGGCGAATTGACGGCGCCGCCCGCCAGGACGATCTCGCCTCTGCAGAGCGCGACCTCGTCACGGCCGTTGACGACGTAGCGCACCGCCATGGCGCGCGTGCCGTCGAGGATGATGCGCTCGACCAGCGCATCGGTGATGACGTGGACATTGCCTTTGTTGCGCTCGACGGCGGGCCGCAGGTAGGCGCTGGCGGTGCTCCAGCGCTCCTGGTTCTTCTGAGTCACCTGGTAGTAGCCGACGCCTTCCTGGTTGGCGCCGTTGAAGTCGGGGGTACGCTTGTGACCGGCCTGTTCGCAGGCCTGGAGGAAGGCCTCGTTGATCTTCAGGGGATCGGCCTGGTTGGCGACGTTGAGCGGGCCGCCGACGCCGTGGAAATCGTCGGCGCCGCGTTCGTTGTTCTCCGCCTTCTTGAAAAACGGCAGCACGTCGTCGTAGCCCCAGCCGAAATTGTCGAGCTGGCGCCAGTGATCGTAGTCGGACGCATGGCCGCGTACGTAGAGCATGGCGTTGATCGACGACGAGCCACCCAGCGTCTTGCCGCGCGGCCAGTACATGCGCCGGTCGTTGCAATGCTTTTGCGGCGTCGTCTCGTAGCGCCAGTTGTAGGGCGACTTCTCGCCGAGCGAGGCGAAGCCTGCCGGCATCCTGAGCTTGAAAGAGCCGTCGGGCGGGCCGGCCTCGATGACCAGAATAAGCAGCGATTGGTCCTCGGCCAGCCGGTTGGCGATCGCGCAGCCGGCCGAACCGGCGCCGATGATGATATAGTCGTACGGCCAGGACATTCGTCGCTCTTTCCTAGGGCAGTCTGTTCTCGATGACGGTGAAGACGGGTCGGCCGGAAATGGGCGACAAAAAGCCATTGGCGTCCAGTGGAAAGACGCTGCGGCTCACCGAATCGCCCACATTGCCGCCGATCGCGGCGACCGCCCCCTGCAGCACCTCGACCACGATGTCGCAATGACCGGCCCCGCGATTGAGATTGCCCAGTGTGGTGCCGCTGCCGGCGCGCGAGGCGCAGATGAGATCGCCGACCTGCGGCGCCCGCTCGTCCGGCCGGCGCGGGATCAGGGCGGCGCCCGGCTGCCCGGCCCGCAGGACCAGGCGCTCGACATAGATCGTGTGCCGCGCATCGGGGCAGAAGATATCGCGCCGTACGCCGGCGCTCTGGATGTCCCATGAGACGAAGGCCGCCGACCAGGGGATCTCGTCGACGCCGCTCCGCTCGGGATGGCCGGTGCTGGCCCAGTACTGTTGGATGCGTTCGGGGGCGTCCTTCTCCATCACGCCGAGCTGTACCGTGCGCGGCGGCGCATCGGATGAATAGACGACGACCTGCCGGCCATAGCGCGCCCATTCCCCGACCGCGAGCAGCACCATCGACACCTTGGCGGAGGCCGTCGGCGGCGGCGCTTCGGGCTCCCAGGAGGAGTTCGGGCAGGGCCCGAGCGGTGGCAGGTCGGCGGCGCTCACGGGAGCGGGCGCGGGCGGTGGGCCTGTCGTGCAGGCCGGCAGCGCGAGCAGAGCGAGCATGAGGACCGTCGGCAGATTCAGTGGATGTGAATGAATTGAGCGCATCTGCCGGGGACCTGGCGGCCGAAAGGTCCCTCGCCGTACCTGGAATGACAACTGTCTTCGCTGGGACCGCGCGACTGGTGGCGGGGTAGCCTCCGCCAAAATGGCGCTCATCTCTTCCGGACCGCGGGCGTCCCGCCCGCTCTTCTGATGAATCATGAGCGGGCGCGACGCCCGCGGTCCCGAAGACCCATGACTCTCACCGGTCGACGACGATCACGCCCTGTGGCTTCAGCAGCAGGGCCACCTTGTCGCCAGCCGAAAGCGGCCGCTCGACCCGGGGGCAGGTGGCGAACAGGGAGCCCGCGGCCGTGTCGATCGCGTATTCCATGTGCGTGCCGAGATAGCTCGCCTTGGCGATCGCGCCGGTCAGGGCGCCGGCAGGGCCCGGCGCGCGCTCGACCGCGATGGCCTCGGGACGGATCGCCACGGTCACCTCGCCGTCGGCGGCGTCGCTGTCGGCGATGTCGACCTCGCAGTCACCCAGCCGGACGCGCACCCGCGCCGCGTCGAGGCGGCGGACGACGCCGCGCGCCGGCGTCGATTCGCCCATGAAGCGGGCAAGGAAGGGGGTCGCCGGCCGCTCGTAGAGCTCGCGCGGGGCACCCTGCTGCTCGATGCGGCCGGCGTTCATGACGATGATGCGGTCGGACACCGCCATCGCCTCCTGCTGGTCGTGCGTGACATAGACCACGGTGAGGCCGAGCGAGCGCTGCAGATCGCGGATCTCCTCGCGCATCTGGCGGCGCAGCCGGGCGTCGAGGTTGCTCAGGGGCTCGTCGAACAGCAGGACCGACGGCTTCAGCACCAGGGCGCGCGCTACCGCGACGCGCTGCTGCTGGCCGCCCGAGAGCTCCGACGGCTGGCGATGGCCGAGATCCTCCAGCCCGACCTGGCGCAGGCCGTCGCGCGCCCTGTCGGCCGCTTCGGCCTTGCCGGCTCCGGATCGGCGCAGGCCGTAGCACACGTTCTCGAGCACGCTCATGTGCGGAAACAGGGCGTAGGACTGGAACACCATGCTGACGTCGCGCTCGGTGGCGCTGAGGCTGGTGACGTCGCGTCCGGCGATCAGCACGCGGCCCTCGCTCGGCAGCTCGAGGCCGGCGATCATGCGCAAGGTCGTGGTCTTGCCGCAGCCCGATGGGCCCAGCAGGGTGACCAGCGTGCCGGCCTCGACGGTAAAGCTCACATCCGACACGACCGTCACCGCACCGTAGCGCTTGGAGACGTTGCGGAACTCGACGCTCACGCACGGCCTCCCTGCATGAGTGGGGTGCGGCGGCCGAGGCGCCGCTCGCCGACGACGGCCTGGATCAGCAGGATCGCCAGAAGCATGAGCACGATCAGGGCGCAGCTGTAGGCGATGGCGAGACCGTAGTCGCCGTTGATGACCCGCAGGATGATGTAGGTGGTGGCGAGCTCGTACTCGGCTGTCACCAGGAACACCACTGCGCTCACCGTCGTTACCGCGCGCACGAAACCGTAGATCAGGGATCCCACGATCGCCGGCCGCAGCAGCGGCAGCACGACATGGACCAGCGTGGCGAGCGAATGGCCGCGCAGGGTGAGCGAGGCCTCGTCGAGGCTGCGGTCGATCTGGCTCATCGCCGCCATGCCGGCGCGCACGCCGACCGGCATGTTCCGGAACACGAAGCAGAGCACGATGATCAGCGCCGTTCCGGTGATCTCGATCGGCGGCACGTTGAAGGCGAAGACGTAGGCGACGCCGATCACCGTGCCCGGCACGGCGAAGGACAGCATCGTGGCGAACTCGAGCGTGGTGCGGCCGGCGAAGCGCTGGCGCACCAGCAGCCAGGCGGCGATCAGGCCGAGCGCCGCGGTGAGCGGTGCGGCGATGGCGGCGAGCTGGACGGTGGTCCAGAAGGAGTTCCACGCCGCGCCCGACCAGATCAGGCCGTCGGCGGTGCGCTCGATCGCGAAGGCCTTGGCGTAGTGGGCGAGGGTCGGGGTGTAGTCGCGACCCCAGACCTTGACCAGGCCGCCAACGAAGGCGAAGCCGTAGAGCAGCAGGGTGAGGGCGGCCCACGGCAGGGCGATCCATTGGGCGACGCGGCGCGCCCGATCGGGCAGCGGCGTCGGCAGTCCGGCATCGCCCTTACCGGAGATGGTGGCGTAGGAACGCGTGCCGACGACCCAGCGCTGCAGGAAGAAGGCCGACAGCGCGAAGGCGAGCAGCAGCAGGGCGAGGGCGGCGGCGCGGCCGTAATCGAGCTGCGCGCCGACGACGGCGAAGTAGATCTCGGTCGAGAGCACGCCGTAGTCGCCGCCCAGCACGATGGGATTGCCGAAATCGGCGATGCTCTCGATGAAGCCGACGAGGAAGGCGTTGGCGAGGCCCGGCCGCATCAGCGGCAGCGACACCGTGGCGAAGGTGGCCCAGCGGTCGGCGCGCAGCGTCTGCGAGGCTTCCTCGAGCGTCGGGCTCACACCCTCGACGACACCGATCAGGACGAGGAAGGCGACCGGCGTGAAGGCGAAGAGCTGCGCCAGGAAGACTCCCTGGAAGCCGTAGATCCAGCGCGTCGGCGGCACGCCCATCGACCATTCGAGGAGCTGGTTGACCAGGCCCGCGCGGCCGAACACCAGGATCAGCGCCAGCCCGATGACGAAGGGCGGCGTGATGATGGGCAGCACCGTCAGCACGCGCAGCGTGCGCTTCCAGGCGAAGCCGGTGCGGGTGACGATCAGCGCGAAGGCGAGCCCCAGCGCAGTCGTGCCGGCGCCGCAGGCCAGCGCGAGGAAGAGCGTGTTCCAGGCGACGCCGCAGCGGCCGCCGCCGGCGAGGCATCGCAGGCTCCAGATCTTCTCGGTGGCGAGGCGTTCGACCAGCAGGGCAGGGGTGAAAAGGCCGTCGCCGTCCTGGACGGCCTGCACCAGGATGCGCAGGATCGGCCAGGCGGTGAACAGCACGATCGACGCGGCCACCGTGGTGACGGCGCCGGCGATGAAGGCGTCGCCGCCGAACGCGCCGCGCAGCGCCAGGGCGACGGCGAACAGCGACAGCAGCGCGACCAGGACCAGCGTGCCGCCGGCGCCGACGCCAACTTGGCGGACGTCCAGCTCGCCGAACAGGTCGAGGAGCCAGCCCGCCGTCCAGCCGCGCAGCCCGATGGCGAGCGATTCGGCGACGAACAGGACGATACCGGTGCCGGCCGCGATCAGGAGGAACGTGCCGCGTCGCTCACGCGGCAGCGGGGCAAGGGAAACGACCGCGCAGGCGACGAGCGCGACCAGGATCGGCGCCAGCCAAAATTTCCCGTGACTGGCGAATTGGGCGAGACCCGACGCGTACTCCTCCGACGACCACAGGCCGGACAGCCAAACACCGGAGTCGAGGCCCTCCTGCAGCGCGTACCAGGGCAGCAGCACCGCGGCGAGAAGCCCTGCGACCGACCACGCCAGAGGCCCGCCCCGATCTTTTGGACCGCCGGCAGTCCGCCCTGAGCTTGTCGAAGGGGCCTGCCCGCTCATGGTCATGATCATGAGCGGGCGAGACGCCCGCGGTCCAAGGGAGCTTGACCGTTCTGCATGATCAGGGCTTGGGCAGCGCGCCGACCTCCTTGTCCCAGCGCGCAATCAGGCGCTTGCGCTCCGCCGACTTGCCGTACTTGGCCTGGTCGTAGTCGATCAGCTTCATGTCGGCGAATTTCGGCGCCTCGGGCGGTAGCGGCGTCGCCTTGTTCGACGGCACCTGGAACTGCTTGGCCTGGGCACCGAGCTTCTGTGCCTCCGGCGTCAGGGCCCAGTCGTAGAACTTCTTCGCGTTGGCGAGATTGCGCGCGCCCTTGACGATGCTCATCGAGCCGATCTCGTACCCGGTGCCTTCGCACGGCGTCGCGGTCTTCACCGGGAAGCCGGCCAGTGCTTCGGTGACGCCGTCGTGCACGAAGCTGATCGACACGGCGGTCTCACCGCGCGCGACCGCCTTCATGGGCGCGGTGCCCGATCGGGTATAGGCGTTCACGTTGGCGTGCATCTTCTTCAGGAAATCGAACGCCTTCTCCTCGCCCATCAGCTGCACCAGGGTGGCGATGGCGACATAGGCCGTGCCCGACGAGTTGGGATTGGCTACCTGGATCTCCCCCTTGAGTTCGGGCTTCAGCAGGTCGGCCCAGCAGGCCGGCGCCTTGACGCCCTTCTTGGCGAGCAGCTCGGTGTTGAAGCCGAAGCCCAGGGCGCCGGCATAGATGCCGACGGTCTTGCCGCCCGAATCGGTATTCTGCTTCACCGCCCAGGGATGCAGCTCGCCGAGGCGGGGCGACTTGTAGACCTCGGTGAGGTTTTCCTCGGCGGCCTGCAGGTGCGGATCGCCCGTGCCGCCGAACCAGACATCGCCCTTGGGATTCTGCGCCTCGGCCTTGAGCTGGGCGATCGTCTCGCCGGAGCCCTTCTGGGTGATCGAGACCTTGGTGCCGGTCGCCTTCTGGAACTCGTTGGCGATCAGCGTGCACCATTCGACCTGCACCGAGCAGTAGACGTTCAGGACTCCCTGTGCCGTCGCCGGCGTGGCGACCCCCAAGGCCAGCGTGCCCAGGCACACCGCTGCGAACCTCATTGCGACCTCCCGTGTGACGATTTTGTTACATCCTCGCACGCGAGCGCGCTTGATTACCAGCGCCACGCTAGATTAGCAGCGCCAGTCCCGATGGCCATCGCGCAGCGGGACTACCAGCGGCCGATGCCGCCGATCACCAGGGTGGGCACGCCTTCGGTGTGGCTCCTGACCGTGAAGACTTGGCTGCCGGGCCGGCGGCCGTCGCGCACGTCGGTGACGTCGATGCCGGCCGCCTTGAGCCGCGCCTGCGCCCTGGCGGTGTCGGGCACGCGCCAGCTCAGGCCCCATAGCTGGTCGGGAGCGTCCGAGATCCCGCGCCCGAGGTCGTGGGCGATCTCGATCACGAGATCGTCGCAGCGGAAGAACAGCAGGCGCGAACCCCATTGCGGGTTGCTGCGATCGAGGCGCAGGTCGAGCCCCAGCCGGCCGGCATAGAAGGCGATGGCTCGCTCGGGGTTGGGCGAGCGCACGACGACATGATCGAGCGCCGAGACCGCCGCAGCCTCATCGACGATGGTGGGCGAAGGGGCAGGCCGCGCGGCGCGCTCGACCAGCGCGATCGGCACGCCGTGCGTCGCCGTCGTCGACAGCTCGAGCGTCGCGCCCCGGGTCGTCGCCACGCCCCGCCGCTCGAGCAGGTTGGCCGCCTTGTCGAGCGCGGCGGTCGCGAATACCATCGCCGACAGCGCCGCGCCGCCGCTGCCGA
The DNA here is from genome assembly GCF_050185545.1 of Reyranella sp. Taxonomy (GTDB): domain Bacteria; phylum Pseudomonadota; class Alphaproteobacteria; order Reyranellales; family Reyranellaceae; genus Reyranella. The sequence continues at coordinate 16,966 of NZ_JBFWZI010000104.1, forward strand.
ACGTCAGCCCGACATTGCCGGTCTGCAGCCGCCCGTCGACGGCGCGACGGCCAAGCAACGTCTCGTAGGTGCTGCCCGAGCCGGCGAGGGTCAGGCAGTCGAGGGCGATGATCATGCTTGCGGATCCCGGATCAGCCGACGCGAGATGCTACGGCGACCATCGACGATGCGTAGAATCAACACCTCATCGTCGACAAGGTCATACACAACTACGTACGGCGAGATGACCCCTATTCGAGCGTTGCGTCCGAGAGCTCGACGTCGAGCGCCGCTCCTCGGAAACATTGCAAGTCGCTTGAATAGCCCTTCGATGTCAGCGCGATACCGACCGGCTGCATCTTTTCCGGCTTGGTCCGTCAGCATCGCGACGATTGCGGCGGCGTCGATTCCGCTTGTCGTGAAATTCTCAGGCGCGCCATCAGCGCTCAGGTTCGCCGAACCGCTCCGTCATCCGTGCCCTGTATTCCTCCAGACTCAAGCCCTCGCCGCCGGCGGGGCTTTCGCGGGCCTCGTCGACGAGCGGCTTGGCCCAGGCGAGGTCATCGATCTCGAGCAGCATATGCTCGGCGACGATGCTGGCGACCGCTTGCTCGACACTGTCGTAGTGGCCGGCAGCGACCTGGGCTTCGAGCCATTCCTGCTGCTCGCGAGGAAGGGTGATCGTCATCCAATCAGTTTAGCCCAGTTCCGGCGGCTACCCAATACGCTTCAGGCCGGCCTTGTACTCGATGCCGCGCCGGACATAGTCCCCGGCGCTCTCGCGCATGCGGGCGATATTGTCCGCGGTCACCTCGCGGACCACCTTGGCCGGCGCACCGAAGATCACCGAGCGGTCGGCAAAGCGCTTGTTCTCGGTGACGACCGAGCCGGCGCCGACCAGGCAGTCCTTGCCGATCACGACATTGTTCAGCACCACGGCGGCGATGCCGATCAGGGTGCCGTCGCCGATGATGCAGCCATGCAGCATCGCCTGGTGGCCGATCGTGACGCCCTTGCCGAGCGTCAGCGGGAAGCCAAGGTCGGTGTGCAGCGAGCAGCTTTCCTGGACGTTGGACTCGTCGCCGATCACGACCGGCTCGTTGTCGCCGCGCAGCACGGCGCCGGACATGACGCTCACCCGCTCGCCCAGGGTCACCGCCCCGATGATCGTCGCCTCCGGGGAGACGTAGCAGGAGGCGGGGATGACCGGGACGCGGTCGCCGAGCTGATAGATGGCCATCTTGCGGGAACTTCCTTCGTGGTTCGGCTGTTCAACTACACGAGTTGCGCTCCGCCGTCTTGGTCGGGCCGGGGCCGACTGCAGCAGGTACGGGCGGCATGCCGATGCACAGGACCGCATGGCTGGGCTGTACCGCACGCCGGAAGGTCCCCTTTCGCAACCCCGCCCTCAATGCGTAAGCTCACACCTGAAAGTCATCCGGTCACGAGGGGGAAACATGAGCGAAATCGATGGCGCTACGCTGCTCGCCAGGAGCCTGAAGCAACAGGGCGTCGACCATCTGTTCGGGGTCGTCGGATTCCCGATCACCGCGATCGCCGCGGCGGCGCAGAAGGAAGGCATCGCCTACCTCGGCATGCGCAACGAGCAGAGCGCCGCCTATGCGGCAGGTGCGTACGGCTACCTCACCGGGCGGCCCGGCGCCTGCGTCACCGTCACCGGTCCGGGCGTGGTGCACGGTCTCGCGGGCCTCGCCAATGCCCAGCAGAACTGCTGGCCGATGATCCTGATCGGCGGCGCCTCGGAGACCTATCGCGGCGGCATGGGCGCCTTCCAGGAGGAGCGGCAGGTGCTGATCGCCTCGCCGTTCTGCAAGTTCGCCCATGGCATCGAAAGCGTGGCGCGCATTCCCTACTACGTCGAGATGGCGACCCGGCACGCGATCTATGGCCGGCCCGGCGCAGCCTATCTCGACATGCCCGACGACATCATCCGGGGCACCTGCGAACTCGACAAGGCGATGCAGGTCGACCGCGTGCCCGAGCCGCCGCGCACGGTGGCGCCGCCGGAGAATGTCGAGGCGGCGCTGAACCTGCTCGAGAAGGCGCAGCGGCCGCTGGTTCTGGTCGGCAAGGGCATGGCGTGGGCGCATGCCGAGGACGAGGTCCGCGCCTTCATCGAGCGCACGCAGGTGCCGTTCGTGCGCTCGCCGATGGGCAAGGGCGTGCTTCCCGACGACCATCCGCTGTCGGCAGGTGCGGCGCGCACGCTCGCGCTGCAGCAGGCCGACGTCATCTTCCTGATGGGCGCGCGATTCAACTGGATCTTCCACTTCGGCCTGCCGCCGCGCTTCTCCAAGGACGTCAAGGTCATCCAGCTCGACATCGCGCCCGAGGAGATCGGCCACAACAAGTCGACCGAGGTGGCGCTGGTCGGCGACGGCAAGGCCATCATGGCGCAGGTCAACAAGGCGTTGGTCAACCGCCAGTGGTTCCATCCCAAGGATACGCCGTGGCGGATGGCGCTGACCAAGAAGGCGGCCGAGAATGCCGCCACCATCAAGCCGCAGATCGACGACGACACCGCGCCGGCCGGCTACTACCGCGCCTTGCGCGATGTCGCCGCCTGGATGCCGAAGAACGCGGTCCTGAGCGCCGAGGGCGCCGGCACCATGGATATCGGCCTGACGCAGTTGCCGAGCTCCAACGCCCGGTCCGTCCTCAATGCCGGCACCTACGGCACCATGGGCGTCGGCCTCGGCCAGGCGATTGCGGCCGCGGTCGCGGATCCCAGCCGGCCGGTTGTCCACCTCTCGGGCGATTCGGCGATCGGCTTCTCCGGCATGGAGATGGAAACGCTGGTCCGCTACAACCTGCCGGTCAAGATCGTCGTCCTCAACAATGGCGGCATCGGCCCCGGCATGCCGGAGATTCCGGAGGATCCGTTCTTCAACCTGAAGCCCAACGCGTTGATCTACGGCGCGCGCTACGACAAGGTGCTGGAGGCCTTCGGCGGCAAGGGCTGGTTCGTCAAGGACCCCAAGGACATCCGCAAGGCTCTCGACGAGGCGATGGCCTTCAAGGGCCCCGCCCTGGTCAATATCGTGTTGTCGCAGGGCTCGACCCGCAAGGCGCAGCAGTTCGCCTGGCACAGCTAGTTTTCCTGTCACACCCAACGGAGTGAATACAATCGGGGCCGAGCCATTTTCGGCGCGGCCCCTCATCGGAGGGAACGCCATGGATCAGGCAATGCAGCCGGAGGTTACGACCACGACTGAGCCGGCACTCAAGGGGATCAAGGTGCTCGACCTCACCCAGTTCGAGGCGGGGCCGTCCTGCACCGAGGCGCTGGCCTGGCTCGGGGCCGACGTCGTCAAGGTCGAGGAGCCCAATCGCGGCGAGCCGGGCCGCTGGGGCATGACCGACCGCTCCGACGCCGATTCGCACTATTTCATCTACTACAATCTCAACAAGCGCAGCGTGACCTGCAACCTCAAGAGCGAGGAGGGCAAGGCACTGCTGCGGCGGATGATCGAGAAGGCCGACGTCCTGATGGAGAACATGGCGCCGGGCACGTTCGCCCGCCTGGGCTTCGACTGGCCACGCCTGCACGCGCTCAATCCGCGGCTGATCTTCGTACAGGTCAAGGGCTTCGCGCCGGAGAGCCCGCACGCCAACTACCTGTCGTTCGACATGATCGCCCAGGCGATGGGCGGCACGATGGGCGTGAACGGCCATCCCGACCAGCCGCCGGTGCGGCCGGGCCCGACGATCGGCGATACCGGGACCGGCATGCTGGCCGCCATGGGCATCGTGACGGCGCTCTACCAGCGCATGACGACCGGCCGCGGCCAGCACATCCAGATTGCCATGCGCGACGCCATGCTGAACTACTGCCGCACGCCGATGAGCCGCCAGGCCGCCATGGACACCCAGCTGCCGCGCGGCGGCAACACGGTGCCCGGGACGGCGCCGGGCGGCCTCTACAAATGCGCCCCCGGTGGCATCAACGACTGGGCTTACATCTTTGCCTCGCGCGGCAACGAGGATCACTGGCGTCGCCTGGTGAAGGCGATCGGCCGCGAGGACCTGCTCGACGATCCGCGCATGAAGGACCCCTCGACCCGCGGCGCGAACCGGGAGGCCGTGGACGAGGCCATCACCGCCTGGACGTCCAAACGCACCAAACAGGAAGTGACGGAGATCGTCGCCGGCGCCGGCGTGCCCTGCGGCGCCGTCATGACGACGCTCGAGCTGATGCACGACCCCGACCTGCACGCGCGCGGCATGATGCAGACGATCAACCATCCGGTCCGCGGACCGGTGATCGTGCCGGGCTGGCCGCTCCGGATGTCGGATACCAAGGTCGCGCTGAAACCCTCGCCCGTCCTCGGTGGAGACTGCGAAGCGATCTACGGCGAATGGCTCGGCTGCACGGCAGACGAGGTCAAGGACATGAAGAAGGCGAAAGTGATCTGAGGATTGCAGTCCCGGCGCCGGCGAAACCGCTGCCGAAGGTTCGGCCGCTAGGCCGAAATGCCAAGTGTCGAACGGCCCGCTTCAGCGGGCCGTTTTACTTTCGCCAGGAGCACATTTCATTCGGATGGAGCAGCCGAGCGGAATGTGCCTGTTGCAACGACCAACCTCGGTGCGGGCACTTCCGGTCGGGGCGCGCCACGCCCTTGACGGAACCACAGGCGGTTCCATCAGGGGCAGGGCCAGGGCCCTGCCATAGTCGCGGATTCGGGCATAAAAAGCCTGACTGACGGTGGACCCCGTGGGGCGATCGCTGCATGTTTCCTCGTTCGGCGCGTGCACGGAATCCTGGTGGGTTGCAGAGCGCGCCATGCTCGGCCCTCATGGCCAGGAGAGCCAACCGGCTCGGGCAACAGAATCGGATCGATGAAGAATGGCGCAGCAATTCGCTTGGCAGAGCTGATGGGGAAAGCCGATTCGAATGACACAACAACGGGCCGCACCATTCCTGGTGACGAGCCCTGATGGGAGTGATCGCCATGCAGGATCAGGTAATGCAGCCGGAGGCCACAACCGCAACTCAGCCGGCACTCAAGGGTATCAAGGTGCTCGACCTTACGCAGTTCGAGGCGGGACCGTCCTGTACCGAGGCGCTGGCCTGGCTCGGCGCCGACGTCGTCAAGGTCGAGGAGCCCAATCGCGGCGAGCCCGGACGCTGGGGATCCAGCGATCGTGCGGACGCCGACTCGCACTATTTCATCTACTACAACCTGAACAAGCGCAGCGTGACCTGCAACCTCAAGAGCGAGGAAGGCAAGGCGCTGCTGCGGCGGATGATCGAGAAGGCCGACGTCCTGATGGAGAACATGGCGCCGGGCACCTTCGCCCGCCTGGGCTTCGACTGGCCGCGCCTGCATGCGCTCAATCCGCGGCTGATCTTCGCCCAGGTCAAGGGCTTCGCGCCGGAGAGCCCGCACGCCAACTACCTGTCGTTCGACATGATCGCCCAGGCGATGGGCGGCACGATGGGCGTGAACGGCCATCCCGACCAGCCGCCGGTGCGGCCGGGCCCGACCATCGGTGACACCGGCACCGGTATGCTGTGCGCCATGGGCGTCCTGGCCGCGCTCTACCAGCGCATGACGACCGGCCGCGGCCAGCACATCCAGATCGCCATGCGCGATGCCATGCTGAACTACTGCCGCACCCCGATGAGCCGGCAGGCCGGCATGACCGAGCAGCTGCCGCGTGGCGGCAACACGGTGCCCGGGACGGCGCCGGGCGGCCTCTACAAGTGCGCGCCGGGCGGCATCGACGACTGGTGCTACATCTACGCCTCGCGCGGCAACGAGGATCATTGGCGCCGCCTGGCGAAGACGATCGGCCGCGAGGACCTGATCGGCGATCCGCGCATGAAGGATCCCGTCACCCGCGGCCAGAACCGCGAGATCATCGATGCGGCCCTCACCGAATGGACGTCCAAACGTTCCAAGCAGAAAGTGATGGAGACCATCGCCGGTGCCGGGGTTCCCTGTGGCGCCGTGATGACCACGCTCGAGCTGCTGCGCGACCCGGACCTGCACGCGCGCGGCATGATGCAGACGATCGAGCATCCGCTGCGCGGGCCGATCACCGTGCCAGGATGGCCGCTCCGGATGTCGGACACCAAGGTCGCGCTGAAATGTGCGCCCGTCCTCGGCGCCGATTGCGAGGCGATCTACGGCGAGTGGCTCGGCTGCACGGCCGAAGAGGTCAAAAAGATGAAGCAGGCGAAGGTGATCTGAGGGTCGCCGGTTCTGGAGTCGGTAGTGAGAGCGGCTGTCCGGCCGCTCCTCAGGCTTTGGGGTGGAAATCGGTGGGATTAAGAATTTCTGCGACTCGTAGGGTGCCTCAAAAAGCGTTTCAGGGAGCGGATCGGAAGCAGCTTCACCTCGCCAATATCGTCGCGCCTTGTCATACCATTCGGGCAAAGGCTCGCTGTCTCCAGCAAGAAGTCTTCCGTCGGCATCGAGCGCCTTGCCGGTAGCGATAAACTTGACGACGCGGTAGGTGTTTTGTTGAGACCTGTAAGGCCAAAATATTGAAGCGACCGAGAATCAGTGAGTGGGCTTTGTTAGAGTGCTTGTCCGGGGTGATTCTCTTTGGCGAGCGCTCTTTGCGGCGGGCGCTGCGCGAGTATGTCGACCATTTCCATGCCAAACGGAATCACCAGGGGAAGGGCAACGTGCTGCTGTTTCCGCTGGCGACTGATCGGCAGCGCGAGGGGCCAGTGCAGTGCTGCGAGCGACTGGGCGGGCTCCTGCGCTATTATCATCAGGAAGCCGCGTGATGACGCGTCGGCCGTTTCAGTTTCTTGGCCCTACGGCGTTGAAGAAGTCGACCATCGGCATGCGGTGCGACAACCTCAGGAGAACCGTCTGATGGGACGTCGCAACTTTTCGACCTTATGGGCGAGCTCAAGCTCTACGGCATGAAGGCCGCCTTCGACGAGATCATGAGGTGATCCGTATCTATGGATCTGACGTCGGATACTTGACTCAGATCAAAAGGTCTCCTTGCTTTCGGAATAGTCTACGAAGCGTCATGCGGCACTGCCCTTAGGGTCGGAGCGATTCGCGAGATCATGCAGCGACGATGCGGCCGCGCATAAGCCGGACGATCTTGAATAGGGACCGCAGGTCTACGTTTGGACTGATTGCGCCACGATCACAAAAGATGTTCAGCCGCCGATTACAAGAGAGGCAAGAATGCGGCGCCGTTCCTTCCTGGTTCTCGCGGGAGCCTGCTCGGTCTGCAGCTGTGCCGGCGCCGTGCACCGCCTGCCGCAGGTCACCGGCGACAGCGTCGCCATGGCTCGCTCGGAGGTACAGTCGGCCGGCGCACCCCGGCGACATGCGGTGACGGACGAGGAGGGGATTGCGATGCTGCGCTCGGCGGTTCGACGCATCCGGCCATCGGCCAGCGAGGTCTGCCGGGAGATGAATGTCGGCGTCTGCACTTGGACCTTCCGGGCCTCGAGCGACCGGTCCATGAACGCCGCCTCGGGAGCGAACGGGCTGATCATCGTCAATCGCGGCATCGTCGAATACGCGGCCAATGAGGAGGAGATGGCCATGGTCATCGCCCACGAGATCGGCCACCAGTCAGCCAACCACGTGGCGACCGCCCAGCGCAACCAGGCGGTCGGCGCCCTGATCGGCGCCCTGCTGGGCACTGCCGTAATGGCGTCGGGGGGCTATGGCGGCGCCGACGCGATGCAGACCGGCGCCGACGTCGGCGCCGCGGTCGGCCGGATCTCGTACTCCAAGGAGCAGGAACGCGAGGCCGACTACCTCGCCGCGTTGATCCTCTATCGCTCGGGCGTCGATCTCGACAGGGCGCGCGGCTTCCTCGTTACCATGGCACGGGCCTCGGGCCGCCGGGAAACAGGCATGCTTGACACCCACCCGGCCGGTCCCGAGCGCATCGCCGGCTGGGACCGGGCGGTGGCCGAAATCCGGGCCTCGCACGGGCGCCTGCCTCAACGAGCCTGACCTAACTCAATGCAGTAGCTCGTGCCCGTGAAAATAAAGGTCATATCTTGTCGGGGTACGATCATGGCTTTACGTAGGCGGTTGGGAATCGCTAGCCACTTGGCCGACGCTAATGCTGGATGCTGTTACTTTCAGCTTCTCGGCATGGTCGCGGTCGCGTAAGCGGCATCAACGAGCGCGTCATCCCGCAGACGGTGGCGGCGCTGGGCGGCTTCGGACTCGAGGTCATCGCGGCCGGACACTGCACCGGGTGGCGTGCCATGTCAGCGCTGGCCAACCCCTTCGGCGACGGTAAACTCATTCCGCTGGCGGTGGCATCTCACTGCCCGGCCAATTCTCGGCGGGGCATTGTCACAGCGCTCCGGGCGTTGCCTTCCTTGTGGCCGTCCGGTAGCCAACAGGATGAAGAAAATCAGATACAGCGGCTACCGATTTCCACCAGAGAGATCATTCAGCAGGCGATCTGGCTTTATCTCAGGTTCACGCCAAGCTTGCGCGACGTCGAAGACTTGCTGGCAGAGCGCGGCATTACGGTGTCCTACGAGTCCGTCCGACGCTGGGTCGCCCATTTCGGATCGGTGATTGCAGCCGACTTGCGCAAACGCCGACTGTACCTGCGCAAAAAGCCATCGGGCGGTGGAATCGCTTAATCGCTTTGCCGATGAGGAGCGCGACGAACGGTATTCGGCATGGTGTCAATCGGCATTCAAACGGGACCCCTGATCGGCATGCAACCTGGCCCCTCGAAAGCCGACAGACGCACCACATCGCGTGCACGAGGCCGCCCACCACCGTGCCGGACACTTGCGCCGCCGGGTCGCGCACAAGGGTAGGATAGCTGGCGCCCTTGGCGCGACGCCGAGCATGACCCAGCAGGATGGCCAGCACACGCAGCCGGCGGCAATCGCCGGCCTAGCACCAAGGCTATCACATCGCTGTCCAGCAAGGTTCCGTAGAAGAAAAAGCGCATCATGCGCCTTCGGGCAATTGCGGGGACCGTAGCATCGGGGGCGGCGGCGGGCGACTCCGCCTTCGGTGGAGCCCAACGTAGGCGGCAATCAAATTTTGAGGTCGCCCAACGTTTCAATTACTCGATCGATCTTCTTTGCGATATCTCTGGCCAATTCCGCGACGAACTGAGCTTTCTGTCCCGGCATCTTAACGTAATTGCCCGCCTGATCTCCGCCGACCGCCAGAAGCTTGTCACAGAACTGCTCGATGCTCACATGCACGTCGATAACTTGACGGACGGTGATTGAAGAAAGAAGCCCGAACTTCGACAGAAGCACGGGCATCACCCGCACACCTACGGTGACATCGGGGACTAGAAAGTTCGCCGGATTAGGACCAGCATAACTGGCTGCCTGGTTTCAATCTGCTTGGAGATTCTGTTGAAGGCGTCACGGGCGCCAGTCAACTCTCCCATCAATGCACTCTGGATCGAGCGCCTCTTCGCTTCGAAGTCGATCATCACGGGCCCGGTTGAGACGGGCGTTGAAGAGTGCGCCAATCAGCAACGCAAGTAGCCCCAGCGACGATCCGACCAACGTCCGCAAGAAGCTAGCCCGGATTTCTCAAAGGTAGACAGTGCATCGGCGTTCCGACTCTGCGAAAAGTGTTGTGCAGCAACATTTTTTCGAGACCAGAGGAAGAACGCCGATGCAAACAGAGTGTATCCCGGATTTGTTTGG
>NZ_JBFWZI010000105.1:0-16709 GCF_050185545.1 Reyranella sp.
GTCGTCGAGCGGCCATCGCCGCGAACTCACGGCGACGATCATTCGGCAGAACGACCGCGAATGACAGGGAAAAGACGTCCCGGACCGGCGAACGCATTGCTGCCTTGCGCCAATCGATTCTCTTCTCGGGAGCATACCCCCTAAGGCCGAAAGACCTTGGACCTGCGCTCCCAGGCGGTAACTTTCGCTTCTTCTCCCCAGCTTGGCTGGGGAGGTCGCCATCTTACGGCGAGGGGGTCATGATCCTCATGATTCATGCCCCCTTCGCCTGCCTGCGCGAAGCCGAAGCGGCTTCGCTTCGGCGAAGGCAGGTCCGCAAAGACGCGGACACCTCCCAGCGAAGCTGGGGAGGAGACCGAAGGTTTGCGCCTATGAGTGGCGCGCTCCCAGCGCATGACGCGTTCATTGGCGCCCGTGGCGCGTTCCCATCACATGAGTCGCCTTGGCGCACTCCCGCTACGCGGCGGCGAAATCTGAACGAGCGCGCTGCGCCGCCGGTCGCTAGGATGCGGGCGTGGGATGGATTACGCGGGAGCTGGAAAGAATGGGGTACAGGATTCTGGTCGCCACGCCTGTGGCGATGATCGGTGCCGTGTTGCTGGCAATCGGGGGTGCGCAAGCAGAGGAACCCGAAGCCGATGCGACGAAGTGGCGTGGTTTTCATGTCGGTGGCGAGCTTGGCGCCGCCTGGAGCTCCTACAGCTGGAGCGTGGCTCCCAACTACTTCAATACCCTGGGTCCGACCGTGCTGGGCAGCGAGCTCACGGCCGGCCAGGGAGGGTTCGCCGGCGGTGCCTTCGGCGGCTACAGCTGGACCGTCGGGCCGGCCGTGCTGGGCCTCGAGGTCGGCATCCGCGGCGGCAGCCTGGCCAAGTCGCAGCCCGATCCCTGGTACCCTGCCACCGACATCGCCACTTCGGACATCCACTGGATGGCAAGTGCCGTCGCGCGCGCCGGATACGCCTGGCAACGCTGGCAGGTCTTCGGCAAGGCGGGCTGGGCCGGAGCCAATGCCGGCCTTACCCTGACCGACACCGGCACGGGCATCACCTCGACGACGCAGAAATGGATCAATGGCTGGACAGCAGGGCTGGGCGTCCAATACATGGCCTTCGACCGCATCTCGGTAGGTGTCACCTGGGACTACACCGATCTCAGCGGCTCCGGCATTGGATCGAGCTGCCCCGGTTGCGGCAGCGGCGTCGGGTTGGGCGCACCGGTGCTCGATGCGCATGTTCGCGTCAACGCCGTCATGGCACGGATCACGTTCCACCCCGGACCATAGCTCGAGTCGGTGGCATGGACGCCGGCGTCGCGCCCGGGCGCACCCTTCATTCGTCTCCCCAGCGAGGCTGGGGAGGAGAGTGATCATCGCGCAACGATACATGCGCCTCCACAACGCCCCCCTTCGACCGCGCTTAGGGTAGGTGGTGCGCTCCGCTGCCGTCGGGATGACGGTCCCTTGCCGTATAAGGATGGCCTGCCATAGTGCCGGAGAGCCCCGTCGGGAGTCGCGTATCTGGCCGACGCAGGCCGGCGGCGGCGTATCGGGGCGCGGGAGCGGTGGGAACATGGCGAAGCGACAGAGTATCAGCGGCGCAGGCCGTGGGCCGGGGCTGCGCGTCCAGCGGCGCGGCTTGCTGCAGGCGAGCCTTGCGATCGGCGCCCTGGCATGGGGTCGGCGGGCCGCCCTCGGGCAGCACAAGCATCACGGCCAGATGCCCGATGCCGGCCTCGTCAATGAGGCTGTCGCCGCGACCGACCAGCCGCTGCGTGAGCCGGAGATTCGCCGCTCGAAGAATGGCGTGCTCAGCACCAACCTCGGCTGCGCCTACGCCTGGCGAGACATCGGCGGCAAGCGCCTCTACCTGCGCAGCTACGAAGGCGGTTCGCCCGGCCCGACTCTCAGCCTGAAGCCCGGCGAGATGCTGAAGATCCGGCTGGCAAACAGCCTGCCGCCCAACCGCGATCTGATGCCCGTCAACATCTCCCACCCACACCAGTTCAACAACACCAACTTCCACTTCCACGGCGCGCACTGCAGCCCGAGCGGCATTGCCGACAACGTCATGCGCTCGATGCCTCCCGGCAAGTCGTACGACATCGAGATCGCGCTGCCCGTCGACCACACGCGGGGCACCTACTGGTACCATCCGCACCATCACGGCTCGGCCGCCGTGCAGGTCGCGAGCGGCATGGTCGGCGCCATCATCGTCGAGGGCGACTTCGCCGACGTGCCCGAGATCGCCCAGGCGCGCGAGCGCGTCCTGCTGTTGAGCCAGGTCGTGTTCGACTCCCACAGCATGATTGAGGATTTCGGCACGCTGTTTCCCGAAACCGCGACGCGCTTCCTCGCCATCAATGGCCAGCGCCGGCCGACCATCTCGATGCGGCCGGGCGAGGTGCAGCGCTGGCGCTTTGTCGGCTCGCAGTACCAGGACAACATCTTGCTGGAGCTCGACCGGCACCGGCTGAACGTCATCGCCCTGGACGGCATCCCGATCGGCGCCTTGCGCGAGACGAAGCAGCTTCTGATCGCGCCAGGACAACGCGCCGACATGCTGGTCCAGGCAGGCGCACCGGGCACCTACGAGCTCGGCGCCATGCCGTTCGACCAGGGCCATCCCTCTCCCTCCGGACCGCTGGCGCGCGTCGTGGTCGCCGGCGAGCCACTACCGATGAAGCTGCCGACTGCGCTACCGAGGCCACCGCTCGAGACGATCCGCGACAGCGAGATCACCGGGCGGCGCACACTTGTCATGTCGGCGATCGGCGATCCGCCGCAGGTCGACGCCGGCGCGCACTGGCAAGAATTCGTCTTCTCCATCGACGGCAAGCGGTTCGATCCCTCGCGCATCGACCAGCGCGTGCGGCTGGGTGCGATCGAAGAATGGACCATCCGCAACAACCACGACCGCGACGACCACGTGTTTCACATCCACACCAATCCGTTCCAGGTGACGCACGTGAATGGCCAGCCGCAGGCTGACCTGCCGTGGCGGGACACGGTTGTGGTACCGCGCAATGGAGGTAGCGTCGTCTTCCGCTCGCGCTTCCTCGACTACACCGGAATCTTCATGCTCCATTGCCACATGATGAACCACGAGGAACTCGGCATGATGCAGACGGTCGAGGTCTTCAAGGACTGATCGCGCTCATTGCCTCGCCCCTGCGGAAGCGGTCGGTCACCAGCGTCGACAGGTTCCAGGAACGCCCGAGAGGCCGACCCGTTTCCTGCCCGATCATTGCGGGTCCAGAATGCGCGTACTCATCGTCGGAGTCTCGGGATTCATCGGTTCGGCGCTGGCCGCCCGGCTGAGCGCGCGCGGCGATGAAGTGGTCGGTGTGTCGCGCTCGCGGCCGCCCACCGATCTGCCTCTACGCCACATCGCGCTCGATGTCGCGACCGCGGTCTCGCCCGGCGACTGGCGGCAGCACCTCGCGGGCATCGACGCCGTGGTCTACTGCGCAGGGGCGCTGCAGGACTCGCGCAGCGACTCTCTCGAGGCCGTCCACCACCAGGCTCCTTCGGCGTTGTTCGCCGCCTGCGTGGCCGCCGGCGTGCGCCGCGTGGTGCATCTCTCGGCAATCGGTGTGGACCGCGCGGCGCCGACCGCCTTCTCGAGGACCAAGCGGAAGGGCGACCACGCCCTCGCCGGCCTCGATCTCGATTGGGTGATTCTCCGGCCCTCGGTGGTGGTCGGCCGCACGGCTTACGGCGGCAGCGCGTTGCTGCGCGGACTTGCAGCGCTCCCGGTGCTGCCGCTGCCGCGCGACGCGGGCCGGCTCCAGGTCGTCCATCTCGACGACCTGATGCAGACGATCCTGTTCTTCCTCGAGCCCAAGGCGCCAGCGAAGATCGCCCTCGACATCGTCGGTCCGCGAGCCTGGTCGCTGGAAGACCTCGTCGGCCTCTTCCGACGCTGGCTCGGCGGACGGCCCGCTGTCGTCGTCCACCTTCCCGCTTGGCTCGGCGTCCTCGCCTTCCGGCTCGGCGACCTCGCAGGATGGTTCGGATGGCGCTCCGCAGTCCGTTCGACGGCCGGCCACGAACTGCTGCGCGGCGCAGAAGGCGACCCCGAGCCATGGATGGCGGCGACCGGCATCCAGCCACGCGACATCGACGCGGCGCTGCGTCGCGAGGCGGCGACCGTGCAGGAAAAGTGGTTCGCCCGGCTCTACTTGCTTCGACCCTGGATCTTCGGAATCGCAGCCCTGTTCTGGATCTCGACGGGCCTGATCGCGCTCGGCCCCGGATGGCAGAACGGGGTCGCCCTGATGAACGAGGGCGGCGTCCGTGGCTGGCCGGCGGCGGCCACGGTTGTCGCAGGCGCGCTCTGCGATATCGCCGTCGGCCTGGCCATCGCGTGGCGCCGCACGGCCCGGGCGGGTGTCACGGCGGCGTTCGTCATCACGCTGGTCTACGCCGTGCTCGGCACGATCCTGGTGCCGAGCCTGTGGATTGATCCGATGGGACCGATGCTGAAGGCGATCCCGATCCTGGTGCTGCACCTCGCGGCACTCGGCATCATCGAGGATCGATGATGCTGTACTTCGGCCTCAAGTTCCTGCACGTGATCGGCGCCGCCGTGCTGTTGGGAACGGGCGCCGGCATCGCCTTCTTCATGCTGCTGGCGCATCGCGACGGCCGGCCGTTGATGGTGGCAGGGGTGGCGCGGATCGTGGTGATCGCGGACTTCCTGTTCACGGCGACGGCCGTGGTGGCGCAGCCACTGACCGGCTACCTGCTGGCGCAGCAAACCGGGCTTGCGATGAGCGAGGGCTGGATCGTGCTTTCCCTGCTGCTCTACCTGGTGACCGGCGCCTTCTGGCTCCCCGTCGTGTGGATGCAGATGCGCATGCGCGATCTTGCCGTCGCGGCGGTGCAGGCAGGCCACGGGCTGCCGGAAGAGTATCGCCGGCTGTTCCGCTGGTGGTTCGCCTTCGGCTTTCCCGCGTTCGCCGCCGTGCTGGCGATCTTCTGGCTGATGATCGCCAAGCCGTCCTTCAGTCTGTTCTGACAGTCCGCTACTGCGGCGGTGGATAGCGCTGGAACATCGGCAGTTCGTTGGCACGCTCCATCCACCTCAGGCGCTCGGCGACCTGGACATGGACCTGCGGTGGAACAATCTCGGGGTCGTCGTAGGTGCCGCTCTGGACGTCGATGATCGACGGCAGCATCTCGGCGTTGACATAGAAAAGGCCGGTGCCGCAGTCGGGGCAAAAATGCCGCCGGCCGTGCTGAGAGGACTCGTAGACCTTGGGTGAACCCTTGATCACCTTGACCGCCGCCTCCGGGTACATCGTCCAGCCGACCATCGGCGCACCGGAGTGGCGCCGGCAATCGGCGCAGTGACACAGCGCGTGCACGATCGCTTCCCCCTCGATCTGATATCGGATCGCGCCGCAGTGGCATCCGCCGGTGATCATCGTGACGTCTCCCCCAGGGGCCGCAGGAAAGTTGCAGGTACATGGCCGGAGAGCAACGCCTACCGCGCGGCCGCTCCCGAGTGCAAGACTCCTGCCTTTTCTGCGACGTCAGGCAACCGCCCACAGAGTCGAAGATGGCGGCGATCTTTATGGCTCGATCCGGACAGCCTCGATGCAGGCGACGGCGACGCACCCGGCCTTCAGTTCCAGGATTCGGTCTCAGTGTCTCGGAGATCCCGATGACCTTTGGTTTCTGGCTGAGAAGAGAGGCCGCGGAAAACAGCCCGAACGAAACTGACCGCGCGGGGTGGCCTGCGCGCCGGGGAACGGCGGGCAGGCCCGAGCCAACGGCTGAGAGAGGAGTTTGCGCCGCGGCTGTCTCGACAGATTGTGCCTCCACCGGCCGGCCCGAGGCGACAGAACCTTCCCTAATGGGAGTGCAATTGGGTCGTTAGTCACCTATCGTACGAAGCGAGAAGGTGCTGTGGCCGATTTCCCCGGTTGTTCGTTGAGACCGTACGCGTCCGTTTCCATTGTACGCCACCGCACAGTCCCGCAGCGAGGCCCGCCGACCGATGTCGCTTGCCATTGACCCGATTAAACCACGCATCCTCATTGTCGAGGACAGCTACCTCACGGCCGATGTCCTCGGCGATGTCGTGCGCGGCTGCGGCTTTGAACTCGCAGGCACGACCGCATCGCTCGCGGGCGGGCTGCGCGCCGTCGAGCAGGATTGCCTCGACGGCGCAGTGCTCGATATCGACCTCGGCGGCCGTCCGAGCTTTCCGATCTGCAGAGCCTTGAGGGCACGAGGCATCCCGTTCGTCTTCGTCAGCGGCTACAGCCCCGGCACGATTGTCCCGGACGAATTCCGCGACACGCCCCATATCGGCAAGCCGGTTGATCCGCGCCGGCTCGAATCGACGCTTCACGACCTTTTCGATCTCGACCAGGCTTCGGCGGCGTTCGGCAACGGCGTCCTCGATTCCCTGCCGGCCGCCGAGCGGGCCGCGCTGCAGGGCGCCCTCGAGATGGTCACGCTGCGGACGGGCGATGCCCTGGAAATCGCCGGCGCACCGATAGACCACGTCTACTTTCCCGTCGAGGCCCTGATCTCGATGCTTGCAGGCATCAGTCGGCAGACCCGCATCGAAGCTGCCAGCATCGGCCGCGAGGGCATGACGGCGCCCGGCCTGCTGCTCGGCGACAGGACGGCGTTCGGCGAGACGGTGGTACAGGCGGGCGGGCGCGCTTGGCGGATTGCGGCCGCAGATCTGAGCCGAGTCGCCGAGTGCAATCCAGTGCTGCGCCGCCATCTGCTCAGCCATGTCGGTCTTGCCCTGCGCGAAATCGTCGAGACCTCGATGTTCCATGGCCGGGCCACGATCATCGAGCGGCTGGCGCGCTGGCTGGTGCAGACGTCGCGTCGGCTAAACTCCACGCGGCTTGTGTTCACCCACGACGCCCTGGCACGGCTCCTCGGCGTCCGTCGACCCAGCGTCAGCGTCGGCCTGCAGATCCTGGAGGGCAAGCGCCTCCTCCGCTCGACCCGGCGCGCCATCGTCCTGCTCGACACCGACGGCCTGATCGACCTCGCCGGGCTGGACAGGAAGTAGTCTCTACTTCGCCTGCGGCTCCTCGACTATTCGCAAGATCTCCACCACGGGTGGCGACAGGAGAATCTCGCTGAAGGCGTGCATCCAGCTTCCAGTCTCCTTGTCAGTGCCCACTCCACGCTCGCGGAACTGATCGAGCTGGTCCAACCGGGCCAATTCAAGCTCAAACTGCAGGGCAGCGCCTCCCTGAGCTCGCGTCAGCGGCACCAGCAGCCGGGCGCTCAGCCCTTTGTTGCGGGCTGCCTCGACCTCGCGCTGAATGAAGTCGATGGCAGGCTGGCGGTTAACGGGCAGTACTTCGTATGAAAAGCGAGCCAGGTACATCGCTTCCTCCTGTTGTCCTACGTGCCCGCACCGCGCGGCCTCCGATCGCGTTTGGAGCCTTTCAGATCGGAATTCTGGCTGCCGGGTAGTGCCGCGGCGTTTCGCTTTCGAGACCTTGGCGACCGCGGCTTGGTCTGCGGAGCAGCGCACGGTCCCGGCCGCCCCTTCTTCCCGTCGTCTCGGGGTGTCGGGTTCAACGCTTCCTCCGATCGCCCCGGTCTCCCTGGCCGGGCTTCGCTATGGTCTTTGCCTTGCGGCGCCCATCCGCGGACAGGGATCGTCCGGCATCGACGACCTTCTTGAACGATGTCCCACGCTCGTTACGCCGCACGTAGAGCTTGTTCGAGCCGGTGTTGATCAACTCCCGCTTTGCCGCCTTGTGCGCTCGCATGTGGTCCTCCTGTGGTGGTGTCCGGGAGGAAACGTGTTCGGCGGGCAAAGGTGGCCGGTCGGCCTCAGGTTTCGCGAACTTCCCTTGGAACTTCGGGGGTCGCGGTCAGGCCGCGACTCAGCAAGACGGAGCCTGGCGCGGTCATCAGAGCTTGGCCGTCTCCACCCGGGAGAATCGCCACTACCCTGAAGCCTGTCTGCCGCCGCGACTCCGCTTTGGCTCTGCGTCTCCGACGCCGAAGTCGCGCGACTTCCACTGGCTGTTTGCGGTGACAAATCCTTCGGCTGCCAGGCCGCGTTTCAAGAGCTCGCGGATTGCCGCTGCCCGGCTCGGCATACGCGCGGAAAAGCGCCAAGTATCAAGGGCCTCGAGCTCTTGGCTGGTAAGCATTATTTGAAGCCGCTCGCCGCGGGTGAGATTTGGCATCGAATTCTTCCCTCAGCAGCACTTACTCATTTTTTGCAAAATAGGTCTTAACCTCGAAATGATCCAGTGCCGAATTCGGAGTCAAAAGGCGATAAGACTGACAAGGCCGTCATTGCCAGCAGTTAGCTGATAACAGCTTTGAAATATAATATTTTTCCTGAATAGATGGCGTATGGTCGCAAGCAGCATTACGACGCCCGAAGCCGCAACGCACGTCGCGCCACTCGAGCTCACGGTCGAGGCCAACCACCGCATCGCAAACGAACTCGGTCGACTCGCCGCACTCGTCATACGGCAAATCAACGCGACGGCATCCGGACCCGAGTCGCTGTCCCGCGAATCAGTCGTCGATATGTTGCGTTTGCACCACGGCCGCCTTCTGGGCATTGCCCGGCTGCATCACGCGATAAGCCGGACGCCGGGCAATGACTGCGTGGATCTCGCGCAGGTGCTCACCGACCTCTTCCGCGAGTTCGAGGCTTCCGGCGTGTTCGAACAGCGATTGCATCTGACGTGGAGGTTCTTCGAGGCCTGCTCTGTCGACCCGGCTCAGGTGTCGGCTGTCACCCTCGCCTTTTCGGAAATCTTGACCAACGCCATGAAGTACGCGCACCCGACCGGGCTGCCGGTGGAAATGACGGTGACCGCGGCGATGACTTCGGAGGGCAAGGTCGCGCTGAGCATTGCCGATGACGGTGTTGGTTTGCCCGATGGTTTTGTCGAATCGCGCGATGCCGGCGTGGGCTTGAAGCTGGTGCGGTCGCTGTTGGAAAGTGTCGGGGCGCGCATCGCGATATCGTCGAGCGAACTAGGCCTCGCGTTCCATGTTGAACTGCCGTCGCCGCGACCTCGCAGAGATGGGTGAAGCTCAAAGTTGAATGTTTGCATCACGCCGCATTGTGCGAACAAATTGCGGCGGATGCTGTCGAGAGGCGAATCGGACCGACCTTCTTGCCATCGCCTCGCACTGGCGGACGCTGCCCGTCGTTCGCGCTATGTCGCGCGGCAATGCAATCCAGCGGTATTCGTGACATCGAGCGCGGGCGGTAATGCGGCGCGCGGGCCGAGGCGAGGCCGCGACCGCGCATCGCTAAATTGGTGCGGTGCACCCTGTTTCCAAGAAATGCCCGACGCACCGGCGGTCGCTCGGTAGATCCAATCCTCCTCGCGGAAACCGCGATGAGGAGGCGCGATCATCTCGATTCAGCCTGCCGGCCAGGGCGAGGTGAGCCTTGGGCGGACCCTTGATGCAGTCGGGGCGAACCAGGGTCGACGCTCGGGCGAGGGGATGCTGCCCGCGCAGACTTGTCGGTTAGTGCGTCGGGAAATGGTCCGCAATCGAACGGCAACGATAGACCACCGGGCTACGTTACGGCCGCGCCGAAGGGGGACCAACCGGTTGGAGTCGAGCCTTGACGGTTCCAGGCAACCAAGTGCCGCGGCCGCACCGCCGCCCGACGCTCGTCCTGGTCGCCAACAACACGCACCTCTCGCGCCGGCAAGACACCTGGGCCGGACCCGAGACGGTTCTCATCGCTGGGATGTCCATCGGGGCGGCGTACGCCGTCGGCTTGCTGTTCGCTGTTGCCCTCTGGTGACACCCGCTGTCGGGATTGTCCCCTCGGCATCCTCATGTCCAACCCGCCCAACACCGACGGCACCTCGCTGGGCTGGACAGGCGATAGTCTTACGCCGTTCGAGCGTGAGCGAGCAGCGCGCCCAGGGTCGCAAGAATCGCGAAATCGCTGACCGGCTTGCCGAGAAGCGGGGCGCCGCGCAGCGCGGGGGGACGATCGAGCCCTCGTCGTAGCCGGTCAGGAAGATGAACGGCACATGACGTCGGCTGAGCAGCTCGGCGATGGCAAAGCAGCGCTCGCCGTTGAGATTGATGTCGAGCAGCGCCGAATCGAGCTCTGCGTCGCGCGCCAGGCAGAGGCCACGCTCGAGGCGCGAGGCGGGCCCGACGACCACGCAGCCCTCGCCGCGCAGCAGGTCGCACATCACCTCGGCCACCAGGAAATTGTCCTCGACCACCAGGATCCGTGCTCCCGTCAGGGGTCTTTCCGATCCTGGCATCGCCTACCTGCCTTGCTGTTTCGGACCTACTCCGGTTCCACCCTGCTCTGGACATTGCCGTCGAAAGGAAAAGCGATTCTCCAACGCAGACCGTCGCTCCCGAGTTGCAGCTCGGCCGTCCCATCCAGCTCGTATTCGACGGTACGCTTGACGAAGCCGGTGCCGAAGCCCTCCTTGATGGGGCTGGCCAGCGGCGGGCCGCCGATCTCGGCCCAGACCAGAACCACCTTGGCCTTGTCCTTGTCCGAGACGTCGATGTTCCAACTGATGTCGACCCGACCGCCAGACCCGGACGGGCTGCCGTACTTCTGGGCATTGGTGGCAAGCTCGTAGAGCACCAGCCCGAGCGTCGAGGCGGTTCCGGGCGCCAGCAGCAGATCGTCGCCGTTCAAGCCGACCGCCGGGTTGCCGCGACCGAGCTCGGGACCCAGCGCCGCCTCGATCAGCGCCCGCAGCCGTGCGCCGGTCCAGTTGCCGCGCGACAGCAGCTCGTGAGTATCGGCCATCGCCCGCAGGCGTCCGAGAAAGGCCGTAGTAAATGCCTCCAGTGACGGGCTTTCCTTCAGCATGCGCGTGGCGAGCGCACCGATCGTCGTAATGATGTTCTTGACCCGGTGCTGCAGCTCGTAGAGCAGGATCTGCTGACGCGCCTCCGCGGCACGGCGCTCGGAAATGTCGAGGATGGCCGCGATGCCGCCGCTCACCTCGCCCGATTCGCCGAGCAGCGCCGTCGCCGAGATCAGAACGTCGGCCCGGCTGCCGTCGGCGCGAAGGATCTGGCCCTCGAAGCCCGACACCGCCTCCCCGGAACGCGCCGCCCGGTAGAGCGGTTGCTCGGACTCGGCAAGCTCGCGCTCGCCCTGGAAAAGCCGCAGGCTGCCGGTCAGCAGGCGCGGGCCGCCCGCTTCCGAGCCGCCCCCCTCGCCGATCAGGCTCGCACCATAGCGATTGATCCGGACCTGCTCGGTGCGGTTGTCGCCGATGATCAGGATGCCGACCGGCAGGAGGTTGAGCAGGGTCTCCAGGCTTTGCACACGACTGCGCAGGTCGTGCGTCAGCTCGCTGATACGCGCCTCGGCAGCCGTGATCCTGGTGACGTCGACGAAGGTGATGACCACGCCGCCGATCACGTTGTCGACCGAGCGATAGGGCATCATGCGCATGACATAGCGGGCGCCGTTGTAGTTGCTCTCGACCTGGCGCTCGATGGTCGACAGGGTGCGCATCACCCGCTCGGCATCCTCCTGCACGGTGTCGGAATCGAAGCGGGCACGGACATGCGTGATCGGCCTTCCGGTGTCGCTCTCGACCAGCCGGAACACGTCCTTGGCCGCCGGCGTGAAGCTCTTCACCGCGAGGTTGCGGTCGAGGAACACGGTGGCGATCTGCGTGCTTTCCAGCAGGTTGGCGATGTCGGAGTTGGCGCGACTCAGCTCCTCGACCCGCGCGTTGAGCTCGGAATTGACCGTCTGCAGCTCCTCGTTGATCGACTGCAGCTCCTCCTTGGACGTCTCGAGCTCCTCGTTGGCCGACTGGAGCTCCTCATTCATGGAGGACAGCTCCTCGTTGCCCGACTTCAGCTCCTCGTTCGACGATTCGAGCTCCTCGGTCGTCGTCTGCAGGCGCTCGCGCGTGGCCCTGAGCTCCGCCTCGAGCTGACGCAGGTTGGCGTTCTCCAGGTCCTCGGCGCTCTCCACGGTCTCCGTCTCCGCCGTCGGGCGGATGCCGCCGATGTCCTGGAAGACCACCATGTAGAGCGATTCCTGTGCCGCCCCCGGCCGGATCGGATGGACCACCAGATCGATCGTCTGGCGTCCGCCGTTGGTGCCCACAGTGACATTCTTCTGCAGCGCGACCTGCCTGGTGTTCACCGCCTTGTGCACGCCGGCGCGCAAGTCGGGCCGGAGACCGGGCCGCGCCATGCTGAAGATGTCCATGCGCGGGGCGCCGGGCGGCAACTCGAGATACTTTCCGGTGCGCGCCGAGCCGTGCAGCAGCTCGCCGTCGCTGTTGATCACGACGTAGGCCGGGGCATAGCGGTCGAGAAGCTGGCGCTCGGCCAGGGACTGCAAGGGTTCGTGGTCGACCGCGGCGCGCGGCGCCGCTGCCGCTTTGCGGCCGCCGCCATCCGGCGCGGTGAGCGGGAACTCGGGCAGGCGGCGCTCGATCTGCGGGCGGCGGCGAAAGATGCGGTGCGCCTTGTCGACGGTCGCGAACAGCCGCGAATGGCGGGTGACGTTCTCCGACGTGCCGAGGAACAGGTAGCCGGGATCGTTCAGGGCGTAGTGGAACAGCGGGATCAGGCGATTCTGCAGCTCCGGCGTGAGGTAGATCAGGAGATTGCGGCAGGAAATCAGGTCGAGCTTGGAGAACGGCGCATCGCGCAAGAGATTGTGCGCCGAGAACAGGCAGATCTCGCGCAGGTCGCTGGCGATGCGGTAGGTGCCGTCCTCGCGTACGAAATAGCGCTCCAGCCGGGCCGGCGGCACGTCCTTGGAGATGGTCGACGGGAAGCGGCCGGTGCGGGCGATCTCCAGCGACTGCTCGTCGATGTCGCTGGCGAAGATCTGCAGTTTTGGCGCGCTCTGCACCTTGGAAACATGCTCGCGCAGCAGGATGGCGATCGAATAGGCCTCCTCCCCGGTCGAGCAGCCGGGCACCCACACGCGGACCGTATCGTCCGGTCCCTTGCCTTCGAACAGGGCCGGGATGACCTCGCGCTCGAGCGCCGCGAAGGCTTCCGGGTCGCGGAAGAAATTGGTGACCCCGATCAGCAGGTCCTGCAGCAGCGCATCGAGCTCCTTCGGCTCCTTGCGCAGGCGCTCGATGAAGTCGGGCACCTCGCCGATCTGCAACACCTGCATGCGGCGCTGCACGCGGCGCGCCACGGTCTTGTCCTTGTAGCCGCTGAAGTCGTGGCCGGTCCGGGTGCGCAACAGGGCGCAGATCTGCGCTAGATGGTTGGTCGCCTCGGCGCGCACGCCGTCCGGTCCCTTGCGGCCGTCGATCTGCGTGAGATGGTGGAAGTAGTCGTAGATCTTGGCCGGAATGGCCTCGATCGGCAGGACGAAATCGACCATGCCCGAACGCACCGCCGAGCGCATCATACCGTCGTACTCGGCGTCGTCCTGCGCCACCGTGAGGCCGCCATGCTCCTTGATGGCGCGCAGGCCGATCGTACCGTCGCTGCCGGTTCCCGACAGGATGATGCCGGCGGCGTTCTCGCCCTTGGACTCGGCGAGCGAGGCGAAGAAGCCGTCGATCGGCGTGCGCTGGCCGCGCTGAGCGATCGGCGGAGCGACCTGCAGGCGGCTGTCCGAGATGGCGAGCGAGGCATTGGGCGGAATGATGTAGACGTGGTCGGGCTCGATCGGAGCCTGGTCCTTGATCTCGACCACGGGAATCCTGGCGACCTTGGCGAGCAACGCCGCCAGCACGCTCTCGTGATTGGGATCGAGATGCTGGACCACGACATAGGCCACGCCGGCATCCGGCGTGAGCAGGGGCAACATCGCCTCGAGAGCGCCGATACCGCCCGCCGAAGCGCCGATCCCGACGACCGGCACGCCGGTCCCGCCGCGCGGCCGGCTTTCTTCCTCGTCAGCGTTGTTCGTCGGCATCCTTGACTAGTCTCCCCAGCGCCCGCGCCCCGGACGGTGTCTGCAGCTTGCCGCTACGCATCAACCCCTTCATGATCTCCGCGTCGTCGTCGTACTCGCGCGCCCGGCCCTTGAGACGTTCAGCCAGGGTCGGCCGGTCGTCGGCTCGCGCATGCTCGGCCATCCTGTACGCCAAGGCCGCCCGTTCCTGGTGCGACCGCAGCAACCTGCCCATCAGCCGCTCGATTTCCTCGCCCTGGGCTGCCAGCACGGCATCCGCGGCAAAGGCGTGGCCGACGTGGCAGCGATAGCGCAGCATGCTGCCATCCTCGATCTCCCACAAGGCCCCATGGCACTCCGGGCAGGTGAACCGGGAAGGATCGCCCAGCGCGTCGTCTACGCGCATGTCGGCCAGCTCCTGGGCCGCGATTGCCGTCTCCAGCCTGATATCGAGCGGAATCTCCGGCGTCGGTCCTGCCGGCGTGAGCACCAGCCTGCCGAGCAGCCTGGCCATTTCCTCCGCGCGGCAGACATGGTCGACATCGACGTGGCGCAGCGCGCTCGTCGGCATGTCCGGCACCAGGGCCTCCGCGGGATCCTGCACGATTGCCAGGCCACCGCACCGCTTGATGCCGCGCAGGCCCGCGGTGCCGTCGGCGAGCGATCCCGACAGTACCACGCCGATCACCCTGCCGCCAAAGCTGGCCGCAGCCGAGCGGAAGAGCGGATCGATGGCGGGACGAGCCCGATGCTCGCGCGGGCCGCGCCGCAGCAGCACGTGGTCGCCATGCAGAAGGAGATGGCATCCCGGCACCGCCACATAGACTTTGCCCCGCTCGATGAGCTGCCCGCTCTGGGCCCGCACCACGCTGAGCGGCCCAGCCCTGTCCAGGATGTCCGCCAGATGGCTGGTTGCCCCGATATGCAGGACGACGAAGACCGCCGCCGGAAAGCCCGGCTCGAGACCACGTACCAGCGTCCGCAAGGCCTCCAGCCCGCCTCCTGACGCACCGGTAACGACGATATCGCGTGTGGCGGAAGTTCTCGGCATTCCTGGAACGCTCCTGCCTGGAAATCCCCCAGACGAGCCAACGTCATGCGAAGCGACTCGTTCCGGGAATGCACCGTCTCCACTGCCCGTGGAGGTACGACTTGCGACCGAGCGTCCGAACCGGGCAACGCCGCTTCCCTGGCGAAGTTTGCACCCTGCACTCAAACCCAGGAGTTTCCGATGAAACGCTTCGTCCTGCCTCTCCTCGCCGTGACCGGATTCGCCGCGGCGGCGTTCGCCGCCGATCCTCCCGGCAAACCCGCCAGCAGCCCTGCAACCGGGAGCCAGGCGGCAGCGCCGGCGGTTCCGGCGACGACCTTCATCGCCAAGGTGGCCGCCGGCAACCGGTTCGAGATCGACAGCAGCGAGCTTGCCCTCGCCCGCACCAAGTCGGAGCCCGTCAAGGCTTTCGCCCGGCGCATGGTCGACGACCACACCGCGGCCGGCACCAAGTTCAACCAGGCGATCAGCGAGGCCAATCTGACGGCTCCGCCTGCGAGGCTCGATGCCGCACACCAGGCGATCTTCGACGGCCTCAAGAGCAAGGATGCTGCCTCGTTCGACAAGGCCTACATCGACGCGCAGTACAAGGCGCATGTCGAGACGGTCGACCTGTTCACCGCCTATGCACGCGGCGGCGACAACGCGCGTCTGAAGAAATTCGCCACCGAACTGCTGCCCACGCTGCAATCGCACCTCGAGCACGCGAGCAAGATGCGCTGAGCGTCACGGGCAACCTGCGCCCCGTTCGGAATCAGACCGCACGGGGTGCTCTGTGATCTTTTGCAACCAACCGAGCGACAGCGGCATTGCGACGCCGCATTTCACACCATGGAGAGCTGTCATGCCAGAAGCCCGGACGGGCAAGAACGCCGCCGCCAAGGCGAAAACCGGAAGCAAGCAGGCCCAGTCGACGCAACCGGTGCGGGGCCTGTCCGGAGCGACGGCACTCTCGACCGGCACGGTCGCCACGCCGAGAACCGCGGCGACTGCCGCCGCGTCAAGTGCCATCGCGGCCCTCGAGGAGGACCATCGCCACGTCGAGCAGTTGTTCGCCGACTACAGGTCGGCAGCCCAGGATCACCGCAAGGACGAACTGGTCCAGGAGATCTGCAGCGCCCTGATCATCCATACCAGGCTCGAGGAGGAAATCTTCTATCCCGCCTGCCGTGCCGCGGCCGACGACGAGGATCCCCTGGACGAGGCACAGGTCGAGCATGACAGCGCCAAGCTCCTGATCGCCGACCTGCTCGAAAGCTCCTCGGACGACCCCTATCGCGACGCCAAGGTGTCGGTGCTGTCGGAGCAGATCAAGCATCATGTCGACGAAGAGGAGAAGCCCGGCGAGGGCATCCTTGCCAAGGCAAAGGCCAATGGCGTCGACACGCCGGACCTCGCCCACGAACTCGCGGCGAGAAAGCAGACCCTGCAGGGGCGCGCTGCAGACCTGAGGCCCACTCGCGCCGTTTCACTCAATGCCGAAACTCAGGAGGGATTCATGCCACGTTATGGCAGCTACGACCGCGATCGCGACGAGCGCGGCCGCTTCATCAGCGACGACGACGAGCGCGGCGGGCGGAGATACGCAAGCCGCGGCGACGGCCGCCGCTACTACGATGATGACGACGACGGCCGGGGCCACGGTCGCGGTGGATGGTTCGGCGATTCCGAAGGCCATTCGCGCGCGGCGCGCAGCCGCTTCGACGACGACCGCTATTACCGTTCGCGGAGCAGCCGCTATGACGACGACGACGATCGCGGTGGACGCGGCCGTGGCCGCGGCGGATGGTTCGGCG
>NZ_JBFWZI010000105.1:16809-26560 GCF_050185545.1 Reyranella sp.
GAAGGCCATTCGCGCGCGGCGCGCAGCCGCTTCGACGACGACCGCTATTACCGTTCGCGGAGCAGCCGCTATGACGACGACGACGATCGCGGTGGACGCGGCCGTGGCCGCGGCGGATGGTTCGGCGATTCCGAAGGTCATGCCGAGGCGGCGCGCGAGCGCTGGGACGAGGACAATCGCGGCTACCGCTCGCGCGGCGGCCGCTACGATGATGACGACGACGATGATCGCGGCCACGGTCGCGGAGGCTGGTTCGGCGATCCGGAGGGTCATTCCGAGGCGGCGCGCCGTGCCGCGCGTTCGCGCAGCCGCGATGAGGACGACGATGATCGCCGTGGGTCGCGCCTGCGCGGCAGCAGCCACGGCGGCTGGTTCGGGGATTCCCGGGGCCATGCCGAAGCCTCGCGTCGCGGCTGGCACAACCGCCGCTAGCCCGGAAAGCAATCCCCAGATGGCCCGCCGATTGGCGGGCCATTCATTTGTGCCGCCGACGGCCGTGATGAGCCGGAAATCGTACCGAGCTTCACGATCTCATCGGCTGTCGCATTCACGTTCTTCCAGGCAGGAACGCCAAAGCCGAAGCCACGTTCATCCGGCGCCGATCGCGAGGAGATGCTGTTGCCGAGCAATCGCCCGAAAGTCCGCAAAGCCACCAAGCCGAAGGCCGCTGCCAAGCGGCACGCCCCAACCGCTCGACGCCAACCAACCGAGGCTGACATGATCCATCCCAGCAAGAATCCGCCACCGTCGCCGGCTCGCACCTCGGGGCAGACGACGGCTGGAGACAAGCCGCCCGCCCCGCGCCAGGAGACGGACAAGACCCTCGATCTGGCCGGCGACACGGCAGCGCCCAGCGAGTTGCTCACGACAAATCAAGGCGTCGGGGTGAGCGACGACCAGAACTCGCTGAAGTCGCACATGCGCGGGCCAACCCTTCTCGAAGACATCCTGATGCGTGAGAAGATCACGCACTTCGACCACGAGCGCATTCCCGAGCGCGTCGTTCATGCCCGCGGTGCCGCGGCGCATGGCGTTTTCGAGGTCTACGAGAGCCAGCAACGGCTCACCATGGCGGCGCCGTTCCAGGATCCGGCGGTGAAGACGCCGGTATTCGTGCGCTTCTCGACGGTCGCCGGCTCGCGCGGATCGACGGACACGCCGCGTGATGTCCGCGGCTTCGCGGTGAAGTTCTATACGCCGGACGGCATCTGGGATCTGGTCGGCAACAACATGCCAGTGTTCTTCATCCAGGACGCCAACAAATTCCCCGATCTCATCCACGCGGTGAAGCCCGAGCCCCATAACGAGATTCCGCAGGCACAATCGGCGCACGACACCTTCTGGGACTTCGTCTCACTCACTCCGGAGAGTGCGCACATGCTGATGTGGTTGATGAGCGATCGCGCCATCCCGCGCAGCTTCGCCACGATGGAAGGCTTCGGCGTCCACACGTTTCGCCTGGTCAACGCCGAAGGTATGTCGCGCCTCGTGAAGTTCCACTGGAAGCCGGTCAAGGGGGTTTGCTCTCTGGTCTGGGAGGAAGCCCAGCTGATTTCCGGCAAGGACCCTGATTTCAATCGCCGCGACCTGTACGAATCGATCGAGCGCGGCGACTATCCCGAGTACGAGCTGGGCTTTCAGGTCGTCGAGGAGACCGACGAGCACAAGTTCGGCTTCGACCTGCTCGACGCCACGAAGATCATTCCCGAGGAGCTGGTGCCGGTGATCAAGGTCGGCAAGCTGACCCTCAACCGCAATCCTGACAATTTCTTCGCCGAAACCGAGCAGGTGGCGTTCCATACAGGGCACGTCATACCCGGCATCGACTTCACCAACGATCCGCTTCTGCAGGGACGGCTGTTCTCCTATATCGACACCCAGCTTCGCCGGGTCGGGCCCAACTTCCACGAATTGCCGATCAATCGCTCATTGCGCCCGGTTGACAACAACCAGCGCGACGGCTTCGCGCGCACCATCATCAACAAGGGCAAGGTCTCCTATTTCCCCAACAGCCTGGGTGGCGGATGCCCCATGCACTCGCCGACCGCCGCCGCCTTCCGCTCGGTCCAGCCGAAGGAGGCCTCCGGCCCCAAGGTGCGCGAGCGCAGCCCGAGCTTCGCCGACCATTTCAGCCAGGCGACGCAATTCTGGAACAGCATGAGCGACTGGGAGAAGGACCATATCGCCGCCGCCTTCGCCTTCGAGCTTAACCAGGTGGTCGACGAGCCGGTCCGCGCCCGCACCATGAACGAAATCCTGGTCAACATTCACCGCGACCTCGCGAACATGGTCTCGCGGGCGACGGGCATCGTGGTTGCGCCGGTCGGCACCCCGGACGATCCGACCCCGTCGGCGCCTACGCCCGCCGGCCCCTTGAACAGGGATGCTGCGAGCCTGAAGTCACCGGCCCTCAGCATGGACAAGCCGCCGCCCAGCATTGCTGGCCGCAAGGTCGCCATCCTCCTGGCCGACGGCGCCAATGCCGACGAAGTGGAGGCGGCAATCGCCGCCCTCGTCGAGGCCGCTTTGGTTCCAGAGACGATCGGTCCGACAGCCGGGTCGGTGCAGGCGGCCGGCAAGGCGATCAAGGTCAACCGCGCCGCAGCCAACGCCCCCTCGGTGGTCTACGACGCGGTGGTGGTGCCGGGTGGAGTCGCCGGCAGGCTCGCCACGATGACCTTGGCGCAGCGCTTCCTCCACGAAGCCTATCGCCACGGCAAGCCGATCGCCGTTGCCGAGGATGCCAGAGGCCTGCTGCAAGCCGCCCAGGTGCCCGCTGATGCCGAGGGTCTGGCGACCGGAAACGGCGCTGCGCTCGTCTCTCGTCTCGTCGAGCATCTTCGTCGTCACCGCTTCCCCCGCCGCGTGCCGGCGCTCGAGCCGTCATGACCGATTCGCGGAGGGCTGGCGTGACCGGAGGGCCATGGATCGCAATCCCCCAACCACATGCTACACGGGCGTGCTGGCGCAGGGCCCTGGCCGGACCGGTTTCAGGGAGGGACAACAGGCGCGGATAGTGCAACATGCTCGCCGGCCAACAGTAGAGAGAGCCGGCGATGGATTTCGACCTCGTATTGCGCGATGCACGCCTTTCCGACTTCGGGCCGGACCAGCCGTCCATCGACATCGGCGTGAAGGATGGGCGTATCGCGGCTCTCGCGCCGGGGCTCGGCGGCACGGCGCGGGAGCAGATGCAGGTGGGCGGCCGGCTGGTTTCGGCCGGTTTCGTGGAGACGCACATCCATCTCGACAAATCGTGCATCCTCGGCCGCTGCGAAGGCGAGACCGCGCGCTTCCCGCACCGCGCGATGGAGCGCACGTCCGCCGTCAAGCACACCTTCACCGTCGAGGACGTGATCGAGCGGGCAAGTGGCACCCTGGAAAAGTGCATCTCGCACGGCTGCACGCGCATGCGCACCCACGTCGAGGTCGACCCCAAGGTCGGCCTGCGCGGCCTCGAAGGCGTCAGGGCCCTGATCGAGCGCTATGCCTGGGCGATCGACCTCGAGATTTGCGTGATGCCGCAGGAGGGCCTGACCAACAACCCGGGCACCGACGAGCTCATGATCGCCGCCCTGAGGAACGGCGCGACCGTCGTCGGCGCGGCGCCCAATTACGACACTGACCGGCCGGCGCAGATCCGCCGCGTCTTCGAGATGGCGCGCGAGTTCGACGTCGATATCGACATGCATCTCGACAGCGGCGCCTCGGCCGAGGAACTCGACACGCTGCTGGTGTGCGAGCTCACGGAAAAGTACGGCTGGGGCGGCCGGGTCGCGATCGGCCACGTCTCCAAGCTCGCCTCGATGCGCCAGCCCGACATGGACAAGGTCGCCCGGCGCATGTCCGATGCCGGCGTCGCGCTCA
The DNA here is from genome assembly GCF_050185545.1 of Reyranella sp. GTDB lineage: Bacteria > Pseudomonadota > Alphaproteobacteria > Reyranellales > Reyranellaceae > Reyranella. The sequence goes on from NZ_JBFWZI010000105.1 coordinate 20,677, forward strand.
CGGTGCTGACGGCAACCGACCTCTATCTCGGCGGCCGGCACACCGACCACAACGTGCCGCGTAACGTCGTCGACGCCAACCGCCTGGCCGAGCTGGGCGTCGTCTGCTCGATCGCCTCGAACAACATCCTCAATCCCTTTACGCCGTTCGGCGACGGCCAGCTGCTGCGCCAGGTCAATCTCCAGGCGATCGTGACCCAGCGCGGCTCCGACGACGAGGTGCGCGCCGCCTGGGACATGACGACCTCGGCCGCCGCCCGGCTGATGCGGCTCGAGGACTACGGCATCGCTGTCGGCGCGCCGGCCGATCTGGTCGTCCTCGACGCCCCCGACCCGGTCACCGCGTTGCGTACCGTGGCCCCGGTCCTCGCCGCCTACAAGCGCGGCCGCCGCACCGTGACCCGCGAGCCGGCACGCCTGCACCGGCCATAGGGGGTCAAGCGCCGGGAGCGCGCCACTCCGATGGCGCTCAAGGGATCTGTGATCGACCAGAAGAGCGCCATCGGAGTGGCGCGCTCATAGGCGCTAGCTTGACTTACAAAGGGACCTCACCCTGAGGAGCGGCCTGGAGGCCGCGTCTCGATTCGGGCGAAGTAACCTTCGCCCTTTGGTCGGCAACAAATCCGATGTTGCAACACCGCTATTCCAGCGATCTGGTCTGTCGCGCATCCTTCGAGACGGTCGCTACGCGACCTCCTCAGGATGAGGACTTTGCTGGACCGGCCAAAGTTAGCGCCCATGAGTGGCGCGCTCCCGGCAATGAGCATCATTCTTCTGGACGGTGGGCGCCCCGCCCGCTCGTTAATCATGAGCGGGCGGGACGCCCGCGGTCCGGAAGAGCATGAGCTACGCCGCCTTGCGCCGGTCCTGTGCGGTCGCGGCGGCCAGCACCATCTCGGCGCACTTCTCGCCGATCATGATGCAGGGTGCGTTGGTGTTGCCGCTGGTCAGCGTCGGCATGATCGAGGCGTCGGCGACGCGCAGGCCCTGGATGCCGTGCACCTTGAGCTCGTTGTCGACCACGGCCATCGCATCGGCGCCCATCTTGCAGGTGCCGACCGGGTGATACGTCGTTTCGGCATTGTTGCGCACCCAGTCGAGCAGCTCGTCGTCGGTCTGCAATGTGGCGCCCGGCGCGATCTCCTCGCCGGTGATCTCCTTGAGCGGTGAGGTCGCCATCAGCTCGCGACCCTTGCGGATGGCGGCGAGCAGGCCCTCGCGGTCGGCGCGCGCGGACAGGAAATTGAACCGGATCGCCGGCGGCTCGGCGGGATCGGCGGACTTGATGTGAATCGAGCCGGTGCTCTCCGAACGCAGGACGTTGATGTTCATGGTGATGCCGCGGCGGCGTGCGATGCGGCGCTCGTGTCCGACGCGCTCGTAGAGGAACGGCAGCACCGAGACCGTGGCATCCGGCGTCTCGAGCCCCGGTCGGGTGCGAAAGTACATGCGGATCGGCACCGACGTCGTGGCCAGGAAACCTTCGCCCCACAGCGCGTACTTGATCGCCTCGCGGGCGAGCCGCCAGCCGCGTGCATTGTCGTTGAAGGTGGCATTGCGCTCGGTGATGGCGAACTTCACCCGCGGCGAATAATGGTCGCGCAGATTCTCGCCGACACCTTTCAGCTCGTGGACCGGCGCGATGCCGAGGCCGCGCAGCAGCTCGCCCTGGCCGATGCCGGAAAGCTCCAGAAGCTTGGGCGAATTGATCGAGCCGCTGCTCACGACCACCTCGCGCGCGGCGCGCGCCTCGCGCCTGGCGCCACCCACGGCGTAGCGCACGCCGACGCAGCGCCTGCCCTCGAGAATCAGCGTCTCGGCCATCGCGCCCTTCCCGATCACGAGGTTGGCCCGCCCGCGCGCCGGATCGAGATAGCAAAAGGCCGTGCTCTGCCGCCGCCCCTTGGCGATCGTCACCTGCGACATGCCGATGCCCTCCTGCGTCGCCCCGTTGAGGTCGGGGTTGAAGGGCAGACCGATCTTCTGTGCCGCCTCGATCATCTTCTCGAGCAGCGGGATCTTGTGGCGCGGCGTGTCGGTGATGCGCAGCGGCCCCTTGCGGCCGCGCAGCTCGTCCGAGCCGCCGTCGTAATTCTCCATGCGCTTGTAGACCGGCAGCACGTCCTGCCAGCTCCAGCCGCGATTGCCGAGCTGCGCCCAATGGTCGTAGTCCTGCGCCTGGCCGCGGATGTAGACCATGCCGTTGATCGAGCTCGACCCGCCCAGCATTTTTCCGCGAGGAACTTCAATCCGACGACCGCCTGAGCCATCGTCGGGTTCGGCGCTGAAACACCAGTTGACGGCGGGCAGGTCGATCATCTTGGAGACGCCGACCGGGACGCGCGACCAGAAGTAATTCGACTCCTCGGTGCCGGCCTCGAGCAGCAGCACGCGGTAGGCGCCGCTCTCGCTCAGCCGGGCGGCGAGCGTGGCGCCCGACGAGCCGGCGCCGACGACGATGTAGTCATAAGGCTCTTCAGCAGTCGGCATGGCGAGGCGCTCCTTCGTGGCAAGCTTGACCCGGCTGTCGCGGCCGTGGCAAGGCCGCGGGCGGCGGCGCTTCCTGGACAGCCGCACCGCGGTACGGGAGACGACCATGGAATTCGACGTCATGACGCGCGCCACCACGTGGGATCGCGTGGCCGACCTGGCGCGCCGCACCGAGGCGGCCGGATTCTCCGGCATGCTGTTCACCGAAGGCCACCAGGTGCCGTGGATGAACATCGCCGCCGCGGCGATGGCGGCGCCCTCCCTGCATTTCTCGACCGGCATCGCGATCGCGTTTGCGAGGAGCCCGATGATCTCGGCCGAGATCGCCTGGGAGCTGGCGCAGAACACCCGAGGCAAGTTCCGGCTCGGGCTGGGCAGCCAGGTCAAGGCGCACATCACCAGGCGCTATGCCAGCCCGTTCGACAAGCCGGCGCCGCAGATGAAGGACTACGTGCAGGCGGTGAAGGCCTGCCTGTCGGCGTTCCGCCGCGAGGGTCCGCTGCAGCACGACGGCCCGTACTACAAGCTCTCGCTGCTGACCGAGCAATGGACGCCGTCGCGGCACGACTACGAGGACGTGAAGGTCGACATCTCGGCGGTGGGCCCGATCATGGTGCGGGTGGCGGGCGAGGTCGCCGACGGCATCCACGTCCATCCCATGCATTCGATGCACTACATCAAGAACCGACTGCTGCCCGGTGTCGCCGAGGGCGCGGCGCGGGCAGGGCGCGATCCGTCGAAGGTCGACCTGATCGTCCCGGTGATCGTGGCGGCCGGCGATACGCCGGAGGAGCGCATCGTGCCGATCAGGGAGGCGAAGACGACCATCGCCTTCTACGGCGCCACGCCAAACTACGCCTTCCAGTTCGACGACCTCGGCTATACCGGCATGCGCGACCAGCTGCGCGATTGCCTCCGGTCGGGCGACAGTGCGCGCAGCGAGGCCCTTATCACCGACGAGATCCTCGACCAGTTCGCCGTGGTCGCGCGCTGGGACGACGTCGCCGACCGCATGATCGCCCGCTACAAGGGAATCGCCTCGCGGCTGGTCATCTACCTCGCCTCGCACTGGCGCGAGGTCGATCCCAAGACGCTGGCCCGCTGGGGCGAGATCGCACGCGCCGTGCGCGAGGCGGCGTAGGCTCATCGTCTTCCGGACCGCGAGCGTCCCGCTCGCTCTTCGGCGCGCCTTGCGCGCTCATGAATGGTGCACTGCGTGCGCCAAGCGAGCGGGACGCTCGCGGTCCGGAAGAAATGAACTACTGCGGCAGACGCGCCATCAGGACGGAGATATCGCGGGCCATCTCCATTGCCTGCTCGATGTCGAGACTCGCGGCACGGTGGAAGGTACGCTTGGTCTGGGCGACGAACTCGCCGTTCCATTTGGCGATGGTCTCGGCCATGGCAAGCGCGGCCGTCTGGAGCTGATCGTTCGCAACGACGCGATTCACCAGGCCGAGCTCGTAGGCGCGCTGCGGCGTGATGTTCTCGCAGAGCAGCAGCAGTTCGAGGGCAATCTTCTTGCTCATCACGTGCGCCGCGTGCGCCGAGACGGTCGAGGCGGTCAGTCCCGCCTTCAGCTCGGGATAGCCGAAGCGCGCGCTCTCCGCCGCCACGACGAGATCGCTGCCGAACGCCAGGCTGCAGCCGGCGCCCAGCGCATAGCCGTGGACCGCGGCAATGATCGGCTTGTCGATGCGCGCGAGCAGGTTGAACAAGGCGACGCTGTCGTCGGCATGGCGCACCAGGTCCCTGCGGTTCTCCGTCGTCAGCACGCGCGGCGTGGAGGTGTCCATGCCAGCGCAGAACGCCCGTCCCGAGCCCGCCAGAATCACCACCGACACGCCGTCGTCCGTCTGCGCCGCGCCGAGGGCACCGGACAGCGCGTGCACGAGATCGGCGTTCAGCGCATTGAGCTTGGCCGGGCGGTTCAGGGTCAGCAGCCGCACTGCGCCGCGATTCTCGATCAGCAACACCTCGTCCATCGACGGTCCCTTCCCGATGCCTGGTCATTCGACTCAGATGTTCGCCGTCTTCGCGACCTTCCGCCACGCCCCGATCTCGCTCAGCGATGCCGGCGGTCGGCAGGCGGCGGTGGTGGTTCATCTCTTGGACTTCATGGGTCTCCCATCCTGACGCATCCTGGCGCAGGGAGCGGCGTCGGCAAGTTGTCTGCGGCGTCGCGCGGGCTTAGGGTTGCAACCAGGATCGAACCGTGAAATCGCAGCACCTCCTCCGTTTCTCCTGGGCCGTCGGGCTCACCGCCGTTCTGCTTGCCGCAACCGTGCGCGCGCAGATCATTCCGCCGGCCGAGGACATCGCCGCGCAGGTGCGCACGCAAGGCCATCCCTGCGAGGGCTCGGCGAGCGCGCTCAAGCTCGTCAAGCAATCGTGGCCGGACGAGCCGGTGTGGATCCTGACCTGCACCAACGCGACGTACCGGGTGCGGCTGATCCCCGACATGGCCGCGAAGATCGAGCGGCTGCAGTAGCGGGCTTGCCTGCGTCGCGTGAAGGAAGCGCGTGGCCGCGAGCGCGCTCATGCTCTTCCGGACCGCGGGCGTCCCGCCCGCTCATGCGTCTTTGCTGGGAGCGCGCCACTCACTGGCGCTAACTTCAGAACTCCTGACATAGGCGGTTGTGGTACCCGAAAATGCTGGAGTTTTCGTTGGTGGGGTGGCATCGAAAACGTGTTCTGCTCGCGAGACAAGAGGGCCTTCGGCATCGGCTGCGGACCCAAACGTGTCTGCTCTCGCAGGGCCGGACATTCCCGCATTGGCCTATGTCAGGAGTTCTGAACTTTGCCAAAAGAACGCGTCATGCGCTGGGAGCGCGCCACTCCGATGGCGCTCTTCTTGGTGATTACACATCCCATGAGCGCCATCGGAGTGGCGCGCTCCCAGCAAAGTGGCGACGTCGATGGGCAAAGTTAGCGCCTATGAGCGCGCCACTCCGATGGCGCCCAATATCTTCTCCACCCCCAGCTCCGCTGAGGAGGTGTCCGCGTCTTCGCGGACGGAGGGGTCATGATTCATGAGATCCATGACCCCTCCGTCGCCGTAAGACGGCGACACCTCCCCAGCGAGAGCTGGGGGAGGAGAAGATCATGGGCGCCATCGGAGTGGCGCGCTCCCGGCGCACGAGGCGCGAATCAGTCCAGGCCGGCGCGGCGGAAGGCGTCGAGGTAGTGCGCGCGATCAACGTCGCGCTTGATGGGAATGTGCTCGGCGAGCCAGGCCAGCGAGATGTTGGGTTGGGCGCGGCGCAGTTCGCCCAAAGCGGCGCGCGCTTCCTCGTGCCGGCCGGCCATCGCCGCCGCCGCCGTCAGCACGCGGTGGGCGCCGACGAAGTCGGCCTTCAGGCGCAGGCCCTCGCGCGACAGGCGGATCGCCTCCT
>NZ_JBFWZI010000106.1:0-26251 GCF_050185545.1 Reyranella sp.
GGCAGCCGCGCGACGGCGAGCCAGAAGCACCTCCCGTTCGGCTGGCACGGCCGAAAATTTGCTCCAGACCCGATGTCTTTTATTTTTGGACCGCGGGCGTCCCGCCCGCTCATCGGCATGAGTCATGAGCGGGCGGGACGCCCGCGGTCCAAAAAGATCCCTCGCTCACGGCGTTTGCGACGCCAAGCGCCTTGCTCGCGATGACAGAAGTGTCGTTGCAATTAGAGCACTTGTTTCATTGCGGTCGCTCAGGCGCGCATTTTCACTTTGATGGAACCGCTCAAGGTTCCCTCTCAACGAAAATCGCTCTAGGTATGCGCCGGCAAATGACTGGATCTGTTCCCACGACCGCTGGCGTCCCGAGTGTTGGCAAAGGACCCGCAGCCAACCTCGCCGCCCGCAGGGCCGCGGGCGAAGTTCATGCCGATCCCGTGCAGGAGAAGGTCGTGCTGCGGCTGCAGGCGGTCTACGACCAGCTGGCGGCGCTCGCCGACCACCCCGCACCCCGGGGCGGCCTGCTCGCCCGCCTCGGCCTGGTGGCGGCACCGAAGCCGCCGGTCGGCCCGCATGGTCTCTACATCTGGGGCCCGGTCGGCCGCGGCAAGTCGATGCTGATGGACCTGTTCTTCGCCGATGCGCCGGTGGCGCTGAAGCGACGCGTCCACTTCCACGAGTTCATGCTCGAGGTGCAGGAGCGCCTGCACAAGCGGCGCGAGAAGCTCGCCAGCGAAGGCGCGCCGCCCGAAGCCGACACCATCGTGCCGATCGCCCGCGAGATCGCCCACGAGACCCGCCTGCTCTGCTTCGACGAGTTCCAGGTGACCAACATCGCCGACGCGATGATCCTGGCGCGCCTGTTCGAGACCCTGTTCGACGAGGGCATCACCGTCATCGCCACGTCGAACCGCGCGCCCGACGACCTCTACAAGAATGGCCTGCAGCGCGACCGCTTCCTGCCCTTCATCGACCTGCTGAAGGAACGGCTGGAGATCCTCGAGCTGGGCGGCGGCCACGACTACCGCATGGGTCGCCTGCGCACCCTCGACGTCTACCTGACGCCGCTCGGCGCCTGGGCGACGGCCAAGCTCGACGAGGCGTTCCGCGCGCTGAGCAACGGGGCCGACGGCGAGCCGCGCGTGCTGCGCACCCAGGGCCGCGACGTCGACGTCCCGCGCGCCGCGCCCGGCGTCGCCATGGCGCATTATCTCGACTGGTGCGCCAAGCCCATGGGCGCCGCCGACTTCATCTGCATCGCCGAGAATTTCCACACCGTCATCGTGGCGGAGGTGCCGCAGATGGGGCCGGACAGCCAGGACAAGGCGGCGCGCTTCGTCACCATGATCGACTCGTTCTACGAGAAGAAGGTGAAGCTCGTCTGCTCGGCGGCAACGGCGCCGGCCCGGCTCTACCTGGAGGGCGACGGCGCCTTCGAGTTCCAGCGCACGGTGTCGCGCCTCATGGAGATGCAGAGCCCCGAGTACCTCGCCCTGCCGCACATCGCCTGATTGTGATTGTGAGCCATGGGCCGTGCGGCCTAGGCTTCGCGGCCGAGTCAACCCCCAGGGAGGCATTGTATGGATGGCGATCGCATGATTTCGCTCGAAGAGCGCGGCGTGTCGCGGCGCACCGCCATGCTGGCGACCGGCGGCGCGCTCGGCAGCACGTTCGCGCTGTCGGTCCAGCCGGTGCAGGCGCAGACCATGATCACCACGCCGGCCGACGGCCTAACCGCCGGCGAGGTCAAGATCAAGACCAAGGACGGCAAGGACATGGCGGGCTACCGCGCTATGCCGGCGACCGGCCAGGGCTTCGGCACCATCCTGGTGGTGCAGGAGATCTGGGGCGTGCACGCCCACATCGCCGACGTCTGCCGGCGCTTCGCCAAGGCGGGCTACTGCGCCATCGCGCCCGAACTCTATTTCCGCCAGGGCGATCCCCGGGGCATTCCGGAAATTCCCAAGATACTCTCGGAGATCGTCGCCAAGGTCCCGGACGAGCAGGTGATGGGCGATCTCGATGCCTCGGTCGCCTTCGTCAAGGCGGAAGGCAAGGCCGACACGGCCAAGCTCGGCATCACCGGCTTCTGCTGGGGCGGCCGCATCGTGTGGCTCTACGATGCCCACAATCCGGCGGTGAAGGCCGGCGTCGCGTGGTACGGCCGCGTCGTCGGCAACGCGACGCCGCTGACGCCCAAGCATCCGATCGACATCGCCAAGCAGCTGAACGGCCCGGTGCTCGGCCTCTATGGCGGCGCCGACACCGGCATTCCCGTCGATACGCTCGACAAGATGCGCGAGGCGCTCAAGGCTGCCGGCACGCCGGCAGCGGCCAAGTCGGAGATCGTGATCTATCCGGACACGCCGCACGCATTCAATGCCGACTATCGCCCGAGCTATCGCAAGCAGCCGGCCGAGGATGGCTGGAAGCGGGCGCTCGCCTGGTTCAAGGCCAACGGCGTCTGACCGGTCGATGACCGAGACCACGAGCATAACGACCCGGCCGGGCCTCACGTTCACGACGGATGTCGCGGGCCCGGCCGGCGGGACGCTCGTGCTGCTGCTGCACGGATTTCCCGAGTCGCGGCACAGCTGGCGGGCGGCGCTGCCGTCGCTCGCGGCGGCGGGCTATCGCGCCGTCGCGCCAGACCAGCGCGGCTACTCGGCCGACGCGCGGCCCGATCCGGCGGATCTCTCCAACTACGCCTTCGACAGGCTGGTCGACGATGCGATCGACATCGCCGATGCCGCGGGCGGCGCCGGCAAGCGCTTTCATCTCGTCGGTCACGATTGGGGCGGCCAGGTCTCGTGGGGCGTTGCCGACAAGGTGCCCGAACGGCTGGCCTCGCTCACCATCCTGTCGCGGCCGCATCCCAAATCGTTCCGTCGGGCGCTGCTGAAAGAGGATGGCGATCAGAAGCACCGCTCGCGCCACCACCGCGCGTTCCTCGAGCCGGAGACGGGGCCGATGCTGCTGGCCGACAATGCGCGCCGCCTGCGCGACGGCCTGTTCGGCCAGGGCGTGCCCAAGGCAGCGCTCGACGAGCATCTCGCGGTGCTGGGCAACCCGGCGGCGATCGAAGCGACGCTGGCGTGGTATCGCGCCAACAAGGGTCTCGCCGCCGACATCGGCGCGATCAAGGTGCCGACTCTCTATATCTGGGGCGACGCCGACGCCACGGTCGGCCCCGACGCCGCGCGCGGCACTGCCGAGTTCGTCGAGGCCGCCTTCGCCATGGAAGTGCTGCCCGGCGTCGGCCACTTCGTCATGGACCAGGCGCCGGCCAGAGCCACCGAGCTAATGCTGGCGCACCTGAGGAAACATCCTGCCTGATGGAGTTGAGGTTCGTGCGTCGCGCAGCGCCTGTCGCGTAGACTGCCGGGCATGGAACCCGTGAAGAGTTTCCATACGTGGCGTGGTGTTTCATGGATGCGGCCGACGCCATGTTCGCGAAGCAGGGTGGCTCAGCGCCTTGGGGGAACCCTCCCGGAGGCCGTCGCTCGCCGCCACGATAGCCGGCGATGCCAGGCCACGCTAGGATACCGATATGAGCAAGACCTACACTCGTGGTGAGGACGCCGATGCCATCATTGCTCGGCAAGTGGCCAAGGGAAATTTTCCGTCGGCGGAGGCCGTCGTGCGTGCGGGTGTGCGCATGATCGAGGAATACGAGGCGGATCTCGTACGGCTGCAGGCGAAGATCGACACTGCCGACGCGGCATATCAGCGGGGCGAGTGCCGTCAGTCATCCGATGCCGAAGCGATGAAGGCCGACATCATCTCCAGGGGAGAAGAGCGATCACGCCGAAAGACCTGATCGACACCGATCCGGCCTACCGGGTGTCCGGCAACGAGACGATCATCCTTCATATTGTGCATTCCGCACGAGATATCGGCCGGCTTTCCTTCGATCACGATCGAATTCGCTGATCTGGCAGCCGTCTTGCCGGTCCGGTCGAATCGCGCTAACCACGCCCCGCCTTCACGGAACGGGAGTTTTACGCATGGCTCGCAAGAAGATCGCGCTGATCGGCGCCGGACAGATTGGCGGCACGCTGGCGCTGCTGGCCGGCCAGAAGGAACTGGGCGACGTCGTCCTGTTCGACATTCCCGACGCCGAAGGCATCGCCAAGGGCAAGGCGCTCGACATCGCCCAGCTGTCGCCGGTCGAGGGCTTCGACACGAACTACAGCGGCACCTCCGACTACAAGGACATCGAGGGTGCCGACGTGATCATCGTGACGGCGGGTGTGCCGCGCAAACCCGGCATGACGCGCGACGACCTGGTTGGGATCAACGCCAAGGTCATCGACTCGGTCGGCAAGGGCATCAAGGCGCACGCGCCCAATGCCTTCGTCATCGTCATCACCAACCCGCTCGACGCCATGGTCGGCCTCATGCAGGAGGTCACGGGCTTCCCGGCGAATCGCGTGGTCGGCATGGCGGGCGTGCTCGACAGTGCCCGCTTCCGCCTGTTCCTGGCCGAGGAGTTCAACGTCTCGGTCGAGGACGTCACCGCCTTCGTCCTGGGTGGCCACGGCGACACCATGGTGCCGCTGCTGCGCTACTCGACGGTCGGAGGCATCTCGCTGCACGACCTAGTCGACATGGGCTGGACCACCCGCGAGCGGCTCGACAAGATCGTCCAGCGCACCCGCGACGGCGGTGCCGAGATCGTCGGCCTGCTCAAGACCGGCTCGGCGTTCTACGCTCCGGCGGCGTCGGCCATCGCCATGGCCGAGTCCTACCTCAAGGACAAGAAGCGCGTGCTGCCCTGTGCCGCCATGCTGAACGGCGAGTACGGCGTGAAGGGCCTCTATATCGGCGTGCCCGTGGTGATCGGCAAGAACGGCGTCGAACGCATCGTCGAGGTCGAGTTCAATGCCGAGGAAAAGGTGATGTTCGACAAGTCCGTCGCCGCCGTGAAATCCCTGATCGACGCCACCAACAAGATCGTCGGCCGCTGAGGCCGACCGGCCGTATTCGACTTTGGTCGAGCGACTCAGAACGATCATCAGTCCTTCGTTGCAAAGCAGCATCGGCACTCATAGAGTGCCGCTGACCTTGGTCAGTTGCGATTGAAAACTGAGGGGTTGGCGTGGGCTTTGCAGGCAGGTCCGAACAACAAACGGCCCGGACAAACAGGCTTTCATGAACATTCACGAATATCAGGCCAAGGCATTGCTGGCCAAATACGCCGTCCCCCTGCTCAAGGGCAGCGTCGCCTATACCAGGGACGAGGCGATGGACGTGGCCCGCAAGCTGGGCGGCCCGATCACCGTGGTGAAGGCCCAGATCCATGCCGGCGGGCGCGGCAAGGGCCGCTTCAAGGACGATCCCAACGGCAAGGGCGGCGTGCGCGTTGCCAAGTCGATCGAGGAGGTCGGCCAGCACGCCGCGGCCATGCTGGGTCGCGACCTGGTGACCAAGCAGACCGGCCCGGCCGGCCGGACCGTGAAGCGCCTCTATGTCGAGGCTGGCTGCGACATCAAACGCGAACTCTACCTGTCGATCCTGGTCGATCGCTCGATCGGCCGTATCGCCATCATCGCCTCGACCGAAGGCGGCATGGATATCGAGACGGTGGCGCACGACACGCCCGAGAAGATCGTCGAGCAGGCGATCGATCCGGTGACCGGCTTCCAGGCCTTCCAGGGCCGCAAGATCGCCTTCGCGCTCGGCCTCAGCGGCAAGCAGGTCGGCGGCTTCGTCACCCTGCTGGGCAGCCTCTACAAGGCCTTCACCGAGCTCGACGCCTCGCTCATCGAGATCAACCCGCTGGTCGTCACCGGCGCGGGCGACGTGGTCGCCCTCGATGCCAAGATGAACTTCGACGACAACGGCCTGTTCCGTCACAAGGACGTCGAGGAGCTGCGCGACATCGACGAGGAGGATCCGGCCGAGACCGAAGCCGAGAAGTACGCGCTGAACTACGTCAAGCTCGACGGCCAGATCGGCTGCATGGTCAATGGCGCCGGGCTGGCCATGGCGACCATGGACATCATCAAGCTCTACGGCGCGGCGCCCGCCAACTTCCTCGATGTCGGCGGCGGCGCCACCAAGGAGCGGGTCACGGCGGCGTTCAAGATCATCCTCAAGGATCCCAACGTCGAGGGCATCCTGGTCAACATCTTCGGCGGCATCATGCGCTGCGACGTCATCGCCGAGGGCGTGGTCGCGGCGGCGCGCGAGGTCAACCTGCATGTGCCCCTGGTGGTGCGGCTCGAAGGCACCAATGTCGAGCTGGGCAAGAAGATCCTGAAAGAATCGGGATTGAGGATCACCTCGGCCGAAAATCTCGCCGATGCCGCCCAGAAGATCGTCAAGGCCGTCAAGGAGGAAGGCTGATGGCCGTCCTGGTCGACAAGAACACCAAGGTCATCTGCCAGGGCTTCACCGGCGCGCAGGGCACCTTCCATTCCGAGCAGGCGATCGCCTACGGCACCCGCATGGTGGGCGGCGTCACCCCGGGCAAGGGCGGCACCACGCATCTCGACCTGCCGGTGTTCGACACCGTCGCCGACGCCGTTGCCAAGGTCGGGGCTGACGCCTCCGTGATCTACGTGCCGGCGCCCTATGCCGCCGATTCGATCCTCGAGGCGCTCGACGCGGAGGTGCCGCTGATCGTGTGCATCACCGAAGGCATTCCGGTGCTCGACATGGTGCGGGTGAAGCGTGCGCTCGCCGGCTCGCGGTCGCGGCTGATCGGCCCCAACTGCCCCGGCGTCATCACCCCCGAGGAATGCAAGATCGGTATCATGCCGGGCCACATCCACAAGCGCGGCAGGATCGGCATCATCTCGCGCTCGGGCACGCTCACCTACGAGGCGGTGGCGCAGACCACGGCCGCCGGCCTCGGCCAGACGACGTGCATCGGCATCGGCGGCGATCCGGTGAACGGCACCAACTTCGTCGAGTGCCTGGAGATGCTGATCGCCGATCCAGAGACCCAGGGTATCGTCATGATCGGCGAGATCGGCGGCGACGCCGAGGTCAAGGGTGCGGAGTTCATCAAGCAGTCGAAGACCAAAAAGCCGGTCGTGGGCTTCATCGCCGGCCGCACGGCGCCGCCGGGACGGCGCATGGGCCATGCCGGCGCGGTCATCTCTGGCGGCCATGATACCGCCGAATTCAAGGTCGATTTCATGCGCTCGGTGGGCATCAAGGTGGCCGATTCCCCGGCCGCGCTCGGCGACGAAATGCTTGCCGCGATGAAGGGCTGACGGGGCAACCGCATGTGTCATCTTCTCCGTCATCCCGAGCGGAGCTGCCCGAAGGGCGGCGCAGTCGAGGGACCTTTCTTTATCGACGCAATGACAAGAAAGGTCCCTCCACTACGCCTCGCTTCGCTCGGCTCCGGTCGGGATGACAGCGTTTTTGTCCTTATGTGATTGCCATGAGGGCTGACGGGTAGGGCGCCAACGGGCAGGGCCGCACGACGCCTGCCGTCATTGGGTCGTGAAGGCCGGACCAAGGAGGGCTGGGCCATGAGAGCGGAACAGACGTCGTTTCTGTTCGGCGCCAACGCGCCATTCATCGAGGAACTCTACGCGCGCTATCTCGCGGACGCGGGCAGCGTCGATGCCGAGTGGCGGACCTTCTTCGAAGCGCTCGGCGAGCAGAAGAGCGACGTGCTGGCCGACGTGCGCGGCGCCTCGTGGGCGCCCAACGGCGCGCATGTCATCGGCGCCGTCGATCCGGACACCCTGCCGACGCCGGCCAATCGCAATGTGAAGGGTAACGGCGCCGCGGCGGCCGCGGCGCTCGCCGGCAAGACCGAGGGCGACATCCGCATCGCGGCGCACGACACGTTGCGCGCCTTCCAGCTCATCCGCTCCTATCGCATCCGCGGCCATCTCGAGGCCGATCTCGATCCGCTCGGCCTGCATCGTCCCGAGTTGCATCGCGAGCTCGATCCCAAGACCTACGGCTTCGGCGACAACGACTGGGATCGTCCGATCCTGATCTTCGGCCTGCTGGGGCTCGGTGAATCGGCGACCCTGCGGCAGATCTGGGACCGTCTGCGCCGCACCTACTGCGGCAAGATCGGCGTCGAGTACATGCACATCTCCGACCCCGACCAGAAGCTGTGGATCCAGGAGCGCATCGAGCACGTCGAGAACCGCACCGAGTTCACCCTCGAGGGGCGCCATGCGATTCTCGAGCGCGTGGTCGAGGCGGAAGGGCTGGAGAGGTATCTCGGCGTCAAGTTCGTCGGCACCAAGCGGTTCGGCCTCGACGGCGGCGAATCGCTGATCCCGGGCATCGAACAGATCCTGAAGCGCGGCGGCCAACTCGGCATCCGCGACGTCGTCATCGGCATGCCGCACCGCGGCCGCCTCAACACCCTCGTGCATGTCCTGCACAAGAGCTATACGGCCCTGTTCTCCGAGTTCCAGGGCCGCTCCTCGCTGCCCGAGGAGATGCGCGGCTCGGGCGACGTCAAGTACCATCTCGGCGCTTCGGCCGATCGCGAGTTCGACGGCAACACGGTGCACGTCTCGCTGTCGCCCAATCCCTCGCATCTCGAGGCGGTGAATCCGATCGTGCTCGGCAAGGCGCGCGCCAAGCAGGACCAGCGCAACGACACCGATCGCAGCCAGGTGATGGCGATCCTGATGCACGGCGACGCGGCGTTCGCCGGCCAGGGCCTCGTGGCCGAGAGCCTCGACCTCAGCGACCTCGGCGGCTACCGCATCGGCGGCACCATCCACTTCGTGGTCAACAACCAGATCGGCTTCACCACGCTGCCGACCTTCTCGCGCTCGGGCCCCTACTGCACGGAGATCGCCAAGATCGTGCAGGCGCCGATCCTCCACGTGAACGGCGACGATCCCGAAGCGGTCGTCCATGTCTCACGCATCGCCACCGAGTATCGCCAGCACTTCAAGCGCGACATCGTCATCGACATGTTCTGCTATCGGCGGCACGGGCACAACGAATCGGACGAGCCGATGTTCACCCAGCCGCTGATGTACAAGATGATCGCCGGCCACAAGACGGTGAAAGAGGTCTATGCGGCGCGGCTCGAGGCCGAGGGCGTGGTCACCGCCGCCGATGTCGCCAAGCTCGACGCGGCGCTGCGCGACAAGCTCGACAAGGCGCTGGAAGCGGCGAGCCAGTACAAGCCCAACAAGGCCGACTGGCTGGAGGGCCGCTGGGCCGGGCTCACGGTGGCGCCGGGCGAGGAAGACCGCAAGGGCACGACGGCGGTCGAGCTCGATCTCGTGCGCTCGGTCGGCCACGCGCTCTGCGAGGCGCCCAAGGGCTTCGATCTCAATCGCAAGATCGCGCGCCAGCTCCAGGAGAAGCGCAAGACCATCGATACGGGCCAGGACATCGACTGGGCGACCGGCGAGGCACTGGCGCTCGGCACGCTGCTCGCCGAAGGCACGCCGGTGCGTCTCTCCGGCCAGGATTCGGGACGCGGCACCTTCTCGCAGCGCCATTCCGTGCTGGTCGACCAGACCACCGAGGACAAGTACATCCCGCTCAACCACGTGGCGCCGCACCAGGCGCGCTTCGAGGTGATCGACAGCCCGCTCAACGAGGCCGGCGTGCTGGGCTTCGAGTACGGCTATTCGTCGGCCGAGCCGAACGCGCTGGTGATGTGGGAAGCCCAGTTCGGCGACTTCGCCAACGGGGCGCAGGTCATCATCGACCAGTTCATCTGCTCGGGCGAGAGCAAGTGGCTGCGCATGGACGGCCTCGTGATGCTGCTGCCGCATGGCTACGAAGGCCAAGGGCCGGAGCACAGCTCGGCCCGGCTCGAGCGCTACCTGCAGCTCTC
Source organism: Reyranella sp. (assembly GCF_050185545.1). Classification (GTDB taxonomy): domain Bacteria; phylum Pseudomonadota; class Alphaproteobacteria; order Reyranellales; family Reyranellaceae; genus Reyranella. The sequence continues at coordinate 9,788 of NZ_JBFWZI010000106.1, forward strand.
GGCCGAGGACAACTGGCAGGTCGTCGTGCCGACGACGCCGGCCAACTTCTTCCACGCACTGCGCCGCCAGGTGCGGCGCAGCTTCCGCAAGCCGCTGATCGTGATGTCGCCCAAGTCGCTGCTGCGCCACAAGGATTGCGTGTCGCGGCTGGAGGATTTCGGGCCGGGCTCCTCGTTCAAACGCATCCTCGCCGAGACAGACAGGATCGCCGAGCCGGCCAAGGTGCGCCGCGTCATCCTGTGCTCGGGCAAGGTCTACTTCGATCTCGTCGCCGAGCGGCGCAAGCGCGGCATCGACGACATCGCGATCTATCGCATCGAGCAGCTCTACCCGTTCCCGTTCAGCCGGCTCGGCGTCAGGCTCTCGGGGTATCCCAACGCCGAGATCGTGTGGTGCCAGGAGGAGCCGGAGAACATGGGTGCCTGGCATTTCGTCGACCGCCGCATCGAGCGCTCGCTGGCGGGCATCGGCGTCAAGGCGAAACGGCCGATCTATATCGGCAGGCCCGAATCGGCGTCGCCGGCCACCGGCTCGGCCCGCACGCACGTCAAGGAACAGGCCGACCTGGTCGATCGCGCGCTGACCATCGGGTAGCAGGCGCACAATTCGACAGGTCAGCAGAGGGAGAGGGGTTTCAGGATGGCTGTCGAGATCAAGGTCCCGGCGCTGGGCGAGTCGGTTACCGAGGCGACTGTCGCCAAGTGGTTGGTCAAGGCGGGCGACGCGGTGACGATCGACCAGCCCTTGTGCGAGCTCGAGACCGACAAGGTGACCGTCGAGGTCAATGCCAGCGTCGCCGGCAGCGTCGTCGATCTCGCGGTCGAGGAGGGCGCCACCGTCCAGGTGGGTGGCGTGCTCTGCCATATCGAAGCCGGTGGCGCGGGCGCGGCAGCGAAGCCGGCGGCAGCAGCGGCGCCCAAGCCGGCGCCAGCCGCTGCGTCGCCGCCATCGGCTATCGCCGCCGCACCGGCAACAGCTCCGGCCGCTGCGCCGACGGCAGCTTCGGCGGTCGTCGACGTCGCCGCCTCGGGACCGGCAACCCGCAAGCTCGTCGCCGAGACCGGCGTGGCGCCGCAGGCGATCCAGCCGAGCGGCAAGGACGGCCGGGCGACCAAGGCCGACGTGCTGGCCGCCCTTGCATCCATTCCCGCCGCCGCGCCGCCGGCTGCCGCCAGGCCCGCCCCGGCGGGCCCGCGCCTGCGCGCCGATCGCGAGGAGAGGGTGCGCATGACGCGCCTGCGCCGCACCATCGCCAACCGTCTCAAGGATGCGCAGAACACCGCGGCCATGCTCACCACCTTCAACGAGGTGGACATGACCAACGTCATGGCGCTGCGCGAGCGGCTGAAGGACGATTTCGAGAAGAAGCACGGCGCGCGGCTGGGCTTCATGTCGTTCTTCGTCAAGGCGTGCATCGCCGGCCTCAAGGAGCTGCCGGCGGTCAATGCCGAGATCGAGGGCGACGACATCGTCTACAAGAACTACTACGACATCGGCGTCGCCGTCGGCACGCCGCAGGGCCTCGTCGTGCCAGTGGTGCGCGACGCCGACACCCTGTCGTTCGGCGGCATCGAGAAGGCGATCGGCGATCTCGGCCGCAAGGCGCGCGACGGCAAGCTCAGCATCGCCGACCTGACCGGCGGCACCTTCACCATCTCCAACGGCGGCGTCTACGGCTCGCTGATGTCGACGCCGATCCTCAACCCGCCGCAGTCGGCCATCCTCGGCATGCACAAGATGCAGCAGCGGCCGATGGCGGTGGGCGGCGAGATCAAGGTCCGGCCGATGATGTATCTCGCCGTGTCCTACGATCACCGCATCATCGACGGTCGCGAGGCCGTGCTGTTCTTGGTGCGCGTGAAGGAGTGCATCGAGGATCCCGAGCGGCTGCTGCTCGGGGTGTAGTTATTCTCCTCACCAGCTTCGCTGGGGAGGTGTCCGCGTCTTCGCGGACGGAGGGGTCATGGCTCATGCGGACCGCGGGCGTCTCGCCAGCTCGTCTCATGAGCGGGCGAGACGCCCGCGGTCCATCTGACTCATGACCCCTCCGTCGCCGTATGACGGCGACACCTCCCCAGCAGAGCCGGGGAGGAGGGAAAACGGGTGACGTCATGGCAGAAGAAACCTTCGATCTCGTGGTCATCGGCGCCGGTCCGGGCGGCTATGTCGCGGCGATTCGTGCCGCGCAGCTCGGCATGAAGGTGGCGATGGTCGAGAGGCGGGCGACGCTGGGTGGCACCTGCCTCAATGTCGGCTGCATCCCCTCGAAGGCGCTGCTGCAATCCTCGCACCTGTTCGAGGAGGCGGGCCACGATCTCGCCCAGCATGGCATCGTGCTGGCAGCCCCGAAGCTCGATTTCGCCCAGCTGATGAAGCGCAAGAACGAGGTGGTGGAAGCCACCACCAAGGGCGTCGCCTTCCTGTTCCGCAAGAACAAGATCACCGTCTTCCAGGGCACCGGCCGCATCGATGCGGCAGGCAAGGTATCGGTGCTGGCCGATGATGGCGCCGTGAAGAACGCGCTCGCGGCCAGGAACATCCTGATCGCCTCGGGGTCCGAGGTGACGCCGCTGCCGGGCGTGACGATCGACGAGAAGAAGATCGTGTCGTCGACTGGTGCGCTGGAGCTCACCGAGGTGCCGAAGCACCTGGTGGTGGTCGGCGCCGGCATCATCGGCCTCGAGCTCGGCTCGGTGTGGCGCCGGCTCGGCGCCGATGTCACGGTGATCGAGTTCCTCGATCGCATCTCGCCCGGAGTCGATGACGAAATCACCAAGCATTTCCAGCGCGCACTCGCCAGGCAGGGGCTGAAATTCAAGCTCGGCTCCAAGGTTACCAAAGCAGAAGCATCCGATGCGGGCGTGACGCTCACGGTCGAGCCGGCCAAGGGTGGCGCGGCCGAGACCGTGCAGGCCGACATCGTCCTGGTCTCCATCGGCCGGCGGCCCCATGTCGTCGGCCTCGGCCTCGAAGCGGTCGGCGTGAAGATGACCGAGCACCGCCGCATCGCCGTCGATGCGCACTTCCAGACCTCCGTCCCCGGCATCTACGCCATCGGTGATGCGATCGACGGGCCGATGCTGGCGCACAAGGCGAGCGAGGACGGCGTCGCCTGCGTCGAGACCATCGCCGGTCAGAAGGGCCACGTGAACTGGGATCTCGTGCCGTCGATCATCTACACCCAGCCCGAGGTGGCGTGGGTCGGCAAGACCGAGGAACAATTGAAATCGGCCGGCGTTGCCTACAAGGTCGGCAAGTACCCGTTCACCGCCGACCCGCGCAGCCGCGCCAATGGCGCGACGGAGGGATTCGTGAAGGTGCTGGCCGACAAGGCGACCGACAAGGTCCTGGGCGTCCACATCATCGGTGCCGAAGCCGGCACCATGATCGCCGAGGCGGGGATTGCCCTGGAGTTCTCGGCCTCGGCGGAGGATATCGGCCGCGTCTGTCACGCCCATCCCACGGTCAATGAAGCGATGAAGGAAGCCGCCCTGGCCGCGTGGGACAAGCCGATCCATCTGTAGGCCCGATTCAACTTGTAAGCTCCGCATGCGCAAGCCGCTGATGGCCCTCGCGATCGCCGCATGCCTGGTCATGTCGGTGATCGGCGGCTTTCTGCCGATCCTGCAAGGCTGGATTTTTTTCGTGATCGCGCTCTACCTGCTGGCGACCGAGTTCGAGACCGGCCGCATCTGGGTGAAAGCGGCGCGGCGGCGCTGGCCGGGACTCGATCGCTGGATCATCAGGGCGCGCCACCACCGCTGGGCGCCCTCGCACCTCAAGGAATTCGAGGATCTCACCGATCCGAAGCGGTGATTGCCTCATTCTCCTCCCCAGCTTCGCTTGTGTGTCCGCGTCATCGCGGACGGAGGGTCATGAATCATCGCTGGGAGCGCGCCACTCCGATGGCGCTCTTCTTGATGATTACACGTCCCATGAGCGCCATCGGAGTGGCGGGTTCCCAGCGATGACCCCTCCGTCGCCATACGACGGCGACACCTCCCAAGCGCAGCTGGAAAGGAGAATGCCCCTACCCCAGCTGTGCCGCGGCGTGGGCCAGCAGGTCGCGGAACCAGGCGTGACCGCGCTTGGCGTGTGCCGCCAAGCTCCAGTAGGCATCGATATGGAGCTGCTTGCGCGGATAGGCGATCTCGACGATGCGCAGCCGCGAGGGACGGGCCAGCTCCTCGGCCACCTTGCGCGGCACCAGGGCGATGCAGTCTGACTTTTCGACGATGGTTCCCAGCACCAGGAAGTTCGGCGCCGTGCAAACCGGCGCCGTCTCGAGCGCGGCGGTCGGCTGCAGCAGGACGCGGACGTCGGCCGGCATGCGCAGGTCGCGGCGAAAGGCGACGTAGCGGCTCGCCTGGAACTGGGCCGGGGTGAGCCGGCTGCCGATCACGCGGTTGTCGGCGGCGGCAATGCACACCATCTCGTCGCGCCACAGCGGGAGTCGGCCGACCCGCTTGCCCATCCGTTCGCCAAAGGCACGCGGGCCGATCATGAAGTCGACTCGCCCCAGATCCTCGACATTGCGCGTGCCGACCCAGGTGAACTCCAGCACGACATGCGGTGCCTCGCGAGCGCAGATCTCGGCCAGGATCGGCGCCAGCAGCTGCGTCACGTAGTCGGCGGTGTTGATCACCAGATGGACGGTTTCGCTCGCCGGGTCGAACGGGCCGGCCGGCATCATCAGGTGGTCGATCTCGGCGAGGGCGCGGGCGAGCGGCCCGGCCAGCGACTGGGCCCGGTCGGTCAGCCGGGCGTTGCGGCCGGGCGACACCAGGAGTTCGTCGTCGAAGGCGGCGCGCAGCTGGCGCAGCGCGCGGCTGACGGCGGGCTGGGTCATGTTGAAGGAGCGCGCCGTGCGCGTGACGCTCAGCGTGCGCAGCAGCTCGTGCAGCACCGGCAGCAGGTCTAAATTGACCTTGTGCAGGCGGGCGACCAGATCGGGCTCGGCGATCGGCCGAGGCCCGGAGCGGGAGTCGCGATTATAACTGGATGTTATGCGATTCATGTTCCGTTTGATTGTTTCGTTATGTCGGCGGCTTGCCTAGGGTCAATCGCCTCACAGCTCGAAAAAAACTCGGGAGGAGTGACGATGGCGGCACGGACGGGCCAGGAGTTCCTCAGGGGATTGCGCGACAGGCGTGAACTATGGGTCGGCGGCGAGAAGGTCCACTCGATGGTCGAGCATCCGGCCTTGGCCGGTGCCGCCCATGCGTTGGCCGAGGTCTTCGACCTGCAGCACAAGCATGCCGACGACTGCCTGATGCCCGACCCGGAGACCGGCGAGCCGATCAACGTCAGCCACATGATCCCGGGCTGCCATGAAGACATCCATCGGCGCCATCGTGGCCTCGAGCGCACGGCCGAGTACTCGGTCGGGCTGATGGGGCGGACGCCCGACTACATGAACGTCACCTTCGCGGGCTTTGCCGGCCGGCACGACGAATGGGCGGCCGACGGAAACGAGCAGGGCGCCGACAACCTCGTGCGCTACCAGAAGAAGCTCAGGCGCGAGGACATCTCGCTCACCCATACGATCGTGCATTCGACCGTCAATCTCGCCAAGGGCAAGTACCCGGTGGGCTTCGATCCGGTGCAGCTGCACAAGGTCGAGGAGACGGCGCACGGCATCATCGTGCGCGGCTCGCGCGTGCTGGCGACCCTGGCGCCGTTCGCCGACGAGCTCGCGGTCTACCCCGGCGCGCCGATGCCCGATGCCGCGCCCGAGCATGCCCTGAGCTTCTGCATTCCGATGGACACGCCGGGCCTGAAGTTCATCTGCCGCGACAGCGTGTCGGTGAACACCAATCGCTTCGAGCATCCGCTGTCGAGCCGGTTCGACGAGCAGGACGCCTTCGTGATCTTCGACGACGTCGAGGTGCCGCGCGAGCGGCTGTTCATCGACGCCAACCTCGCCGTCTACAACTCGGTGATGAAGGCGACCTGGTGGCCCAACATCATGCAGCAGACCATGATCCGGGCGCAGACCAAGCTGGAGTTCGCCCATGGTCTGACGGCGCGCATGGCCGAGGCGATCAACCTCGCGCAGCCGCAGACCCAGCAGATGCTGGGCGAGATCGCGATGTTCGCCGAGTTCGCCCGCGCCTCGGTCTATGCCGCCGAGCAGGCGGCGCATCACTACGGCAACGGCCTGTGGTGCTGCGACGTGCGCCCGCTGATCGCGCTGCGTGCGGCGCTGCCGACCTGGTTCCCGCGCGTCAACGAGATCATCCGCCTGATCGGCTCGCACAATCTCCTGACGACACCGTCGCGCGCCGCGCTCGCCGACGAGGCGTTGCGACCGCTGATCGATCGCTACCTCGTGGGCACCGACATCGATGCGGAACGGCGCAGCCGCCTGTTCCGCCTCGCCTGGGATTTCGCCGGCACCGCGCTCGGCAGCCGCAACGAGCAGTACGAGCGCTTCTATCTCGGCTCGAGCGGCCGCAACCTCGGCATGGCCCACATGCTCGCCGACCGCACCCGCGCCAACCGCTTGGTCGACCGCTTTCTGCTCGAGGAGCTCGACGAGCCCGCCGCCCTTCAGCCCGCCGTGGCGGCATCGTAGGTCGCTCCTTTGCTGGCGCGAGGTGTACGCATCTCAAATCCCTCCCCCGTAATCGGACCCGTAATCGGGGGAGGTGCCCCGTCATACGGGGCGGAGGGGGAAGGCCTCAGCCCATGCCCGTCCGATTCCGACGTCAGAAGCGGACAGGTCTGGACTGTGGCTTTCCCCCTCCGGCCCTACGGGCCACCTCCACCGATGACGGGGGAGGCGCTCATGCCATGGCCGGAACGTGGCGAAATGGGTACGCAAAATCCCCAAGAGGGGCAGGCCACGGGGGCGATCCCCGGCGCGTAGATCCTTCGAGCGCGACCGAGTGCCGGCATCGCCGCCGCCGGTCGCCGCATGGAGGTTCACATGATGAGGCGTTTCGTTCTTGCCAGCATTGCCGCCGCGGGCCTCGCCGGGGCCGCGACCGTCGGCTCGGCGGTCGCTACGCCGGCCGCAGCGCAGGTCACCGTGACTTTCGGCTCGCCGCCGCCGCCGTTGCGCTACGAACGGCTTCCCGCCCCGCGTTCCGGCTACGTCTGGGCGCCGGGTCACTGGCGACTGGTGCGCGATCAGTACGTCTGGTTCCCCGGCCAGTGGTACACGGCGCGGCCGGGCTATCGCTACGTGCCGGAAACCTGGGAGCGCGTCGTCGTCAATGGTCGCAACCAGTGGCGCTTCGTTCCCAGCCGTTGGGACCGCAACTACAACGGCGTTCCCGACCGCTACGAGAGCCGCAACTGGGATCGCAACTACAACGGCGTGCCCGATCGCTACGAGAGCCAGCGGCGCTACTGGGACCGCGACCGCGACGGCATCCCGGATCGCTACGAGCGGTACTACTAGGTAGGTCGATCGACTTTTCCTCCCCGTCATCGGGGGAGGTGACCCGAAGGGCCGGAGGGGGAGAATCTCACGCTAGGTTCATGAGGTTCCGACGACGGAACCTCATTGATCTTGCCTGGGGCCTTCCCCCCTCCGCCCCGCAAGACGGGGCACCTCCCCAGACTACGGGGGGAGCAAAACGACTAGTCAGCTAAGCTGGGACCGGCTTCCCTGGGCGGGTGCGCTTTCGGGCGCACCTGCCTATCATGGGGCATGACCGCTCCTCTCACCATCCGCCTGCACCCCGCCGACAACGTCATCGTCGCGCGCATGGACATCCTTCCCGGCACCAAGGTCGAGGGCGACGTGGCGGCCGCGACTCGCGTGCCGCCCGGCCACAAGATCCTCACTCGCGCGATCAGGAAGGGCGAGCCGCTGCGCAAGTACAACCAGATCATCGGCTTCGCCGTCGAGGACATGGCCCCCGGCGCGCACGTCCACACGCACAATTGTGTCATGGGCGACTTCGAGCGCGACTACGCCTTCTGCGTCGACGCCCATCCGACCGACTACATCACGCCGCAGGCGACCTTCCAGGGCTATCGCCGGGCCGATGGCCGCGCCGCCACGCGCAACTACCTCGGCATCGTCACGACGGTGAACTGCTCGGCGGCGACCAGCCGAATGATCGCCTCGCGCCTGCAGCCGCTGCTGGCGAACTACCCCAACATCGACGGCGTGGTGCCGCTCACCCATGGCGGCGGCTGTGGCATGGCAGCGTCCGGCCTGGAAATGGACGTGTTGCGGCGCACACTGGCAGGCTATGCGCGCCATCCCAACATGGCCGCCGTCGTGGTGCTCGGGCTGGGATGCGAAGCCAACCAGATCTCCGGCCTGATGAACGCCGAGGGGCTGAAGGAAGGTCCCAAGCTCATTCCCATGACGATCCAGGACGAGGGCGGTGTCGCCAGGACTGTGATGCGAGCGGTCGGCTTCCTCGAGGAGTTGTTGCCCGAGGCCAACGCCGTCGAGCGCGAGCCGATCCCGGCGAGCGAGCTCATCCTGGCGCTGCAGTGCGGCGGCTCGGACGGCTATTCTGGCATCTCCGCCAATCCGGCGCTGGGTGCCGCGGTCGATCTGCTGGTCCGTCACGGCGGCACCGCCGTGCTGTCGGAGACGCCCGAGATCTACGGCGCCGAGCATTTGCTGACCCGGCGTGCGGTGTCGCGCGAGGTCGGCGAGAAGATCGTCCAGCGCATCCGCTGGTGGGAGGATCACTGTGCGCGGACCGGCGGCGAGATGAACAACAATCCGTCGCCCGGCAACAAGGCCGGCGGTCTTACGACGATCCTGGAGAAGTCCCTGGGCGCGGTGGCCAAGGGCGGCACGACCAACCTGGTCGACGTCTACGAGTACGCCCAGCCGATCACTGCCAAGGGCTTCGTCTACATGGATTCACCTGGCTACGACCCTGTGTCCGCTACAGGACAGGTGGCAGGGGGCGCCAATGTCCTGTGCTTCACGACCGGCCGCGGCAGCGTGTTCGGTTGCAAACCTGCGCCCTCACTCAAGCTCGCAACGAATAGCTCGCTCTATCGGCGCATGACTGACGACATGGACATCAATTGTGGGACCATCGTTGACGGCGAGGAGACAATTCAGGAGAGCGGGCGTCGCATCTTCGAGCACATCCTGAAGACTGCATCGGGACAGAAGACAAAGTCCGAGGTGCTCGGCATCGGCGACGACGAATTCGAGCCCTGGAAGATTGGTGCAACCATGTGATGGTATCAGTGCAACCAACTTGACTTCCCGGCGTTAGCTCTCAATATGCCGGCTTACGACTTACGAACTTGGCTATGCCTTGGCGGTCCTGCCCACAACGGCCCCGGACGACCCCAACGAGCTGTTTCCCAAATTCTTCGAGTTGTCGTGGACCGATGCAAGTGAGTGCGCGGGCCACGCGTAGTCGTGGGCCGCTAACTGCCGAGGAGAGAGAGTAATGGCTACAGGTACGGTCAAGTGGTTCAATGCCACCAAGGGGTTCGGATTCATCCAGCCGGCTGACGGGGGCAAGGACGTGTTCGTCCACATCAGCGCCGTCGAGCGCTCGGGACTGAACGGCCTCAACGAGGGCCAGAAGATCAGCTACGAGATCGCCACGGAGCGCGGCCGTTCGGCCGCTGTCAACCTGAAGTCCGCGGACTGACGCGGACTTGTACCGTTGCGTTCGGCTCTGTGCCGGGCGCAACGGGTTTGACTGCCTTGCGACCGAACTAGCCTACCCCAAACGTGCCGGCGTGCTGTCGGCGCGGTCGTCGTGCTACAATGCCGCTTTGGGGGTGAGGCATGTCGGCCGAATTGCACTATGAGTCGCTCGACGGGATCGCGCGGCGGCTGAAGGCGCGCGAGCTTTCAGCGGTCGAAGCGACGCGGACGATACTCGACCGCATCGACAGACTCGACGGGCAGCTCAAGAGCTATGCCAGGGTGACGCCCGAGCGCGCCCTGAGCAATGCCGCCGAGCGCGATGCCGACAGCGCGGCTGGCGTGTCGCGCGGCCCCCTGCACGGCGTGCCGATCGCGGTCAAGGATCTCTGCAACACGGCAGGCATCGTCACGGCGGCCGGCATGTCGATTTATGCCCGGCACGTGCCCGACAAGGACGCCACCGTCGTGACGCGGTTGAAAGCGGCCGGTGCCGTCATTCTCGGCAAGCTGCAGATGACCGAAGGCGCCTATGGCGTGCACCATCCGACGATCGTGCCGCCAGTCAATCCGTGGAACGCCGCCTACTGGACCGGCGTGTCGTCCTCGGGCTCCGGCGTGGCGACGGCGGCCGGTCTGTGTTTCGCCTCGCTTGGATCGGATACGGGTGGCTCGATCCGCTTCCCGTCGACCATGAACGGCCTCACCGGCCTCAAGCCGACCTGGGGGAGGGTCAGCCGCGCTGGAGTCTTTCCGCTGGCCGAGTCGCTGGATCATGTCGGCCCGATGTGCCGCAGCGCCCTCGATGCGGCGCTGGTTCTCGGCGTGATCGCCGGCGCCGACCCCGACGATCCGACCGCGGTGCAGCGCCCGGTTTCCGACTATGCTGCGGCCGCGGGCAGCGGGGTCAAAGGCAAGCGGCTTGGCGTGCCGACCAATCTCGTTGGCATGGACAGCGATGCGCAGCGCGCCCTCGACGGTGCCCGGACGGTCCTGCGCGACGCCGGTGCCATTCCGGTCGAGGTGACGCTCCCGGAGCTCGATGAAGCGGCGCTGAAGTGGTTGTCCTTGTGCGGCGTCGAGGCGGCGTTGGCGCACGAGGCGACTTTCCCATCGCGGCGCGCCGAATACGGCGCCGAGTTCGCCGGCCTGATCGACCTCGGCCGCAGCCTTTCGGCGCTCGACCTTGCCAGGCTCCAGCTGTTGCGTGCCCGGGTCGCCGGGGAGATCGAGCGCACCCTGTCGGGAATCGATCTGCTGCTGATGCCGGTGATGGGCGTCGCCGCCCCCTCGCTTGCGGCCATGAAGGCGGCGGGCCGGTCGCCCGAAACCGTAGCGGCCCGCCTGCGCTACACGGCGCCTCTCGATATGAGCGGCCATCCCACGCTGACGCTGCCGGGTGGCATGACCGGCGACGGCGTGCCTGTCGGCTTCCAGATTGTCGGCCATGCCTTCGACGAGGCGGGAATCCTGGCCGCCGGGCACGCCTATCAACGGGCCACCGACTGGCATCTCGAGCGGCCGCCTCTCTGAGGCTGAATGGGAAAATGGACGCTGTGTCATTGTTACTGTACGATTGTTGCAGCACATGAGAAGTATTTTCCGGAACAATCTCAGGCTCAAGCCGAGCATTTTGGCGTCGTTCGCCTTTCTTACGGTTCCGGTTTTCTTCACCGTCATCGCCGTCAATTACATTTCCAACGACAACATCGCCCGCAGTAACGCGGCCGAGCTGGTCGAGCGATTCCGCGTCGATGCGCTTGCCAACATCCAGGCCGACTTCAACCCGTTGAAATCGCTGGTCCGCTCGGCGGCGTCGATCGGCAACCAGGATCCGGGCTTCTACGGCGACAGCCGCTGCTTCCGCTATTTTTACAGCATCGTCCTGCACAGCTCGAAGATCGTCAGCGCCTATGTCGGCCTGCAGGATGGCTCGTTCCGCCAGACGCGACGGGTCGATCCGGGTGTCGACATCCAGGGCAAGCTGCCCCCTGAGGGGTCGCAGTTCGCCTACCGCTGGGTCGTGCCGACCCCTGGCCAACCGCTGCTCGATCACTACACGTTTCTCGACGCCGACCTGAAGGAGCTCGGCAGCACGCAGGCGGTCACGACCTACGACCCGCGTGTGCGCCTGTGGTATCGCAGCGCCGCGCAGGCCGGGACCACGATGATCTCGGATCCCGATATCTTCGCCGCCCTGGGCCTGATCGGCTTTACGGTCGCCGCACCATTCTACCTCGACGGCAAGCTCGCCGGCGTGGCCGCCGCCGACATCACCCTGGGCGGCCTCGGGACCTATCTGGGCGAACGCAAGATCAGCCCCGGCACGGTGAGCTACATCCTCGATCACCAGGGGCGCGTGATCGCCGCCTCCGACCTGTCGAAGACCTACGCCAACAACCAGGGCCGGCTCGAGCTGCGCCACATCACGTCGCTCGACGAAGAGCTGCCGGCGATGGCCTACAGCCTGCGACCGCGAAAAAGCGAGGACATGTACTTCTTCTCGCACGGCGGCCGCGAGTACATCGCCAGCATCTCGTCCCTGCCGCAGGAGTTCGGCAAGCGCTGGCAGCTGTTCGTCATCACCCCGATGTCGGACTTCACCGGCACCTTCCAGCACAACAACATCCGGCTGGCGATCTTCGGCCTGATCGCCGTCGTCGTGCAGATCGTCATCATCTATTTCCTCACCAGCATCGTCTCCTCGCCGCTCGAGCGCATGGCGTTCAAGGTCGGCAAGATCCAGGACATCGGCGGCGAGCAGCTGCCTTCCGTTCGCTCGTCGATCCGCGAGATCGCAGTACTCTCCAAGGCGATCGACACGCTCGATGCGACCGTGAAGTCGTTCGCCGCCTTCGTACCGATGGGCCTGGTCACCCAGCTGCTGCATTCGGAGCAGAAGCTCGAACTCGGCGGCCACAGCCGCTTCCTCACCATCTTCTTCTCCGATCTCGAATCCTTCTCGAGCCTCTCGGAGGAGGTGCCGTCGCAGGAGCTGCTGCTGCGCGTGTCGGCCTATCTCGAGCTGGTCACCAAGACGGTGAACCAGGAGCACGGCACGATCGACAAGTTCATCGGCGATGGCGTCATGGCGTTCTGGGGGGCGCCGGCCTTGCTGGAGGACCATGCCTGGCGGTCGTGCGTGGCGGCTCTCCGCATCCAGCGCGGCATGGACACCCTCAACGAGCGCTGGCGCGCCCAGGAGCTGAAGCCGCTCAATGTCCGCATCGGCATTCACAGCGATGCCGTGCTGGTCGGCAATATCGGCTCGCGCGAGCGCATGAGCTACACCGTGATGGGAGACGGCGTGAACGTCGCGGCGCGGCTCGAGGGCATCAACAAGGAATTCCACACCCGCATCTGCATCAGCCATAACGTCTTCAAGGAGGCGGGCGAGCGCCTCTGCGTGCGGCCCATCGACGACGTCATCGTCAAGGGCCGGCGCTCGAAGGTGCCGATCTACGAGCTGGTTGGCGTCTACGGCGCCGACGATCCGGGGCTCGAGCCCGACGAGGCGGCGGTGAAGCTGTGCAAGATGACGCGTATCGCCTACGAGGCGCTGATCAAGGAAGACAATGTCCTGGCGGCGCGGCGCTATCGAGACATTCTCGAGCAGTTCCCCGACGACCCCATCGCCTCGACCGTCCTCAAGCGGCTGGTGGCGGCTTGATGGTCCTCAGAGATGAACCTGATGGTTGGGCGCCACTCTTCCGGACCGCGGGCGTCCCGCCCGCTCATGATCATCCTGATGATGAGCGGGCGGGACGCCCGCGGTCCGGAAGACAAGGACCCGCCGCCCCCAACCATGACAATCGAGTGTAACCGTGTCTAATGCCAGTCTGCTCTCCAGCGCGCGCGAGTCCCTGTCGGTCCTGCGGCCGAGCGAATACACCGCCGCGCTCATCCAGGTCATTCAGGCCGATGCGGATCTGGTACGTGGCGCCACGGTCCTGGAGATCGGCTCGGGGAGCGGAGTCGTGCTGGCTGCCGTCGCCGCCCTGGGGGCGGCATCGGTCTGCGGCATCGACATCGAGCAGGATGCGGTCGCCTCCGGGAGATTGCTGCTGCACGAGCTCGGCCATGGCGGAGTCGCGGAATTCCACCACGGCGATCTGTGGGAGCCGGTGCTCGGTCGACGCTTCGACCTGATCGTGGCCAACCTGCCGCACTTCCCGATGGCGAGCAGCCATGTGCCCGGCCGCCTGCCGTCTTGGAGTGCCGGCGGTCCCGATGGCCGCTATCTGCTCGACCCCTTCCTCGAAGGCCTGGGGCGTCATCTCACGCCACTCGGGCGAGCCATCATCACCCACAACGCGTTCGTGAGCCTCGAACGGTCGTGCGAGATGGTCGCGTATCACGGGCTCGCCTTGCGGGTGGCATTGACGACCCTGGTCTACATTCCCGGCGACAAGCTCGACTGCATGGCCAAACACATTCTGGAGGCCGAGGACGGCCGTTCGATCCACCGCTATGGCCCCTATGCCTTCGGCGAGATGCACATCGTCGAGATCGGCGCGACTGGCACGGTTGCCTGACGTGGCGCAGCCCCGCCGCCTCGTTCGCGCCCTGATCGGCATTGCGACCGGTACGCTGATCGCGATCGGCCTGGTGCTGTCCGGCGCCCGGGCCCAGGTCCCCGGCTCGCCCGACGCCGCGCTCAAGCGCCTGCTCGAGTCGGCGCGTGAGAGCATGCCCGCCTCCTGCTCGCAGGCCGACGCCGATCGCCTGGTCCGCATCCTGTGCGCCAAGCGCATCAGGATCGGCGTCCGCGACTACTATCCGCTGTTCGGCACCAGGACCGGCGACAAGCGCGAAGGCTACGAGGTCGACGTGGGGCTGGCGATCGGCCGCATGCTCGGCGTCCAGGTCGAGTTCGTGCGCGTCAACGCTGCGACCCGCATTCCGCTGCTGGCCGAGGATCGCATCGACCTCGTGATCGCGACCATGGGCCACAACACCCAGCGCGACAGCCAGGTGCGGTTCATTCGCCCGCACTATTATCAATCGGAGACAGTCGTCGTCGGCCCGCGCGAGCTGCCGGTGGCGAACATGACCGACCTGCCGGGCCGCACGGTGTGCGTGACCATCGGCAACGGCTCGAACGCCCAGATGGTCTCGCAGGGCGCCCGCCTGATGCTATTCGACGAAGCCGGCGTCCTGCCGGACCGTCTCAAGGACGGCACCTGTAACCTGGCGGCGCAGGACGACAGCTTCTTCGCGAACTATTTCAAGGAGCCGGATTTTTCGGCCGCGTTCTCTCCCAAGTTCGGCTTCGCCCAGGTGCCTTGGGGCATGGCGGTCGCCCGCCAGGGCAGCGAGCAGCTCGCGCGCGCGATCGACCTGATCGTCCAGGTCTTCCATCGCGACGGTCTGTTCATCGACATCGCTCGCTTTCACCGCGTCGAGTCGGCCTTCCTGCAGGTCCAGCAGAAGGTGTGGCGCAGGCCGGAATGCAACGTCGATACCGGCTCGACGAATCCCGCCTGCATCCTGCCGCCGCTCGACGCGGCGCTGAAGGCGACCTCGTTCGCGCCCGAGGTGACGGCGGTCGAGAACTGGGTGGAGAAGGAGGCGGGAATCGACCTGACGCTGCCGATGCTGAAGACGGCTCCAGCGTGGTCGATGTTCCAGGACGGCGTGGTGAACTCCCTGATCCTGATCGCCGGTGCACTGATCGCCACGCTCGTCATAGCCGTGCTGTTCGGCGCCGCCATGGCGGCGCGCACCATCCTGGTGCGCTGGCCGGCGCGCATCGTCACGGTGACCCTGCAATCCTCGCCGATCGTGCTCACCCTGGTGGTCGCCGCGGCGATCGCCCATGGGCTGTTCCCGTACTCCGGTGCGGTCGCGCTCGGCGCCGCCATCGCCGCGCTCGGCCTGGCCAATGGCTGCAACGCGGGCCAGGCCCTCGCCGAGGCGGTGTGGAGCCTGCGTGCCGAGCAGGGCACGGAGACGGCGCGGGGGACGGCGCCCGGCACTCTGCGCGGCGGCGCGCTGTTCGCCCACGCCCTCGGGCGGTCGGCGACCCAGATCGTCGCCTTCCTGGTCAACGCGACCAAGGGCACGCCGATCGCGAGCTTCATCGGCGCGCCCGAGCTGCTCAGCACCCTGACCGACATCACCTCTTTCGCCAGCGGGCGCGTGACGACCTACAGCCTGCTGCTGGTGTTCTACACCGTCGTGGTGATGATCGTGGTGTGGCTGTGCGGCAAGCTCAGGGTCTTCCTCGAGAACCGACAGGCCCGGATCGACGAAGCCGGCGGGGTGCCGGCATGATGCCGCTGGTCGAGATCCTGTCGGCGGACTTCCTGCCGCGCTTCCTGGCCGGCATGGCGGTCAATTTCGAGATCGCCGTCATCTCCATCGCCGTGGGCCTCGCGCTCGGCGCGCTGCTCGCGCTCGGCCGGCTCGTCGGCGGCCCGCTGGGCGGCCTGTCGGGCTCGGTCATCGCCTTGATGCGCGCGGCGCCGACCTTCGTCGTCATGTTCTTCCTGCTGAACGCCATCCCGCGCGACGCCAGGCTGTTCGGCATGCCCTTCGCCCTGTCGGGTGTCATGACGGTGGCGCTGTCCCTGGTGCCGTATTCGGCCGCCTATGTCGCCGATGCCGGCGTCGATGCGCTGCGCCATCTGCGCAACGGCACGACGGTAGGCGCGCTGCTGTTCCTGCCCAACGTCATGCGGGCCTTTTTCGTCCTGGTGATGTCGTCGAGCGCCGGAGCGGCGATCGGCGTCACCGAGGGCATCACTGTGATCCTGCGCCAGGCCGAGAAGCTGCCGGCTCTCGACGATCGGCTCATCCTGTTCGCGATCGGCATCGTGATGTTCGGCATCCCCCTGCAGCTGGCGTTCGTGCTGATCAGCTTCAT
>NZ_JBFWZI010000107.1:0-3751 GCF_050185545.1 Reyranella sp.
TCACGCCGCACGAAGATGCCACGGTGGTGGCGCGGCTGCGGCGCGCGGGCGCCGTCCTGCTCGGCAAGCTGCAGATGACGGAGGACGCCTATTCCGATCACCATCCGGCAATCACGCCACTCCGCAATCCATGGAATGCCACCTGCTGGACCGGCATCTCCTCGAGCGGCCCGGCCGTCGCGACCGCCGCCGGATTGTGTTTCGGTTCGCTGGCCTCCGACACCGGCGGCTCGATCCGCTGGCCGCGCGGCGCCACGGGACTGACTGGCATCAAGCCGACCTGGGGACACACGAGCCGCTTCGGCGTGTTCGAGCTCGCGGCCAGCCTCGACCATGTCGGGCCGATTGCCCGCAGTGCCGCCGACGCCGCCTTGATCCTCGCGGCCATCGCCGGCCCGGACGACAACGACCCGACCGCGCTCGCCGGGCCACCGCCAGACTATGCCGATGCGACCAGGGGCGATGTTGGCGGCTTGCGCCTCGGCGTCGACGCGCAATGGAACAGCGCGGACGTCGACCCGGTTGCGCAACACGTCATTGACGAAGCGGAAAGGGCGTTTCGCGGCCTCGGCGCGGACCTCGTCCCGGTCTCGGCGCCGGACGTCACCCGGGGTGTCATGGACTGGGCGGCGGCTTGTGCTCTCGAAGCCGCCCTTGCCCATCGAGCGACCTACCCGGCCCGCAAGGCCGAATACGGCCCCGTGCTGGCATCCGTGCTCGAGACAGGGCACGCCGTGTCGGCGCTCGACTACCAGGCCATCCGGTTGCGCCGAATGGCGCTACGCGGGCGCTTAGCGCGACTGTTCCGCACGATCGACACCCTGCTCCTGCCGGTGCAACCCTTTGCGCCGCTCGGCCTCGACGAGATCGCCGACTTCGGCATCAACCCCGCGCGCGTGGCGAAACTGCAGCGCTACACCGCGCCATTCAACCTGACCGGTCATCCAAACGTGACTTTGCCGGTCAGCTGCTCACTCGGGCTTGCGCTCCTCGCGCAGGGCTGTCGCCATTCCGATCGCCAGAAGCTCGGCCGGCCGCAAGCCCCGCTCCGCCGCCGCGGCCAGGAGATGGCCGAGAAGGCGCGTCGAGTCTTTCTCGCTGACGGGTCTGTGCGCCAGGCGCGATCCCGTGGCGTCGATGGCTGATTCCGCAAAGGTGACTGCGGTGTGGCCATCCCGGAAGAAATCGTTCGCCTTGAACACGCCGGCCGCGGCCAGGACCGCGATCGCATTCTCGTAGTTCATGGGCCCGTCCGGCTGATCCGCGTTTGCCATCTGGATGCTCCTTCTCACGGCGGTGATTGGGCAATGATGTCGGCCGCGTCGCAACGGCTGGCAGCCTAGCGCGGGGGCCCCTTGCGCGCCCGCTGCATCTCGGTGCCGTCAGATATGCGACAATTGGCTGAAAATCCGTTTGGACGCCTGGCCGATGACCGATCTGCTCACCACCGATTTCAGCAACACGCCCTACTGGTGGGAGGCCGCGCCGCCGCCCGAGGCGTCGGACGCCACGCTCGCGCCTGCGTACGACGTGGTCGTCGTCGGATCGGGTTACACCGGGTTGCGCGCCGCGCTCACGCTGGCGCGGGCCGGGCGAAGCGTTGCGGTGTTCGACAAGGAGCGACCGGGCCACGGCGCGTCGCGCCGCAATGCCGGGTTCCTGGGCCGCACCCTCAAGAAGGCCTATGTCGACCTGAAGGCGACGAAAGGCGAGGCCCATGCCACAGCCCTCTATCGCGACCTGGCGATGGCCTACGAGAGCACGCTGGCCTTCATCGAAGAGGAAGGCATCGAATGCCATGCCGTGCGCTGCGGCCGACTCGTCGCGGCGACGTCACCGGCCCATTATGCCGGGCTGGAACGCGAACTGGCCGGCATGCAGGCCGACCTCGGACTGCCCTTCGCCATGGTGCCGCGCGCCCGGCTGCGCGAGGAGATGGCGACCGACCTCTACGATGGCGGCGCGGTCATCCCCGATCTCGGAGCATTGCACCCGGGTCTCTATCATCACGGCCTGATGGCGAAGGCGCTGGCGGCCGGCGTCGCCATCCTGGGCAATTGCGAGGTGACCGCGGTCGAGCCGGCGGCCGGACGCTTTCGCGTCGCCACGGCCGTCGGACAGACGCGCGCGCGGGACGTGGTGATTGCCACCAACGGCTACACGCCCGGGAACCTTCCCTGGCATGCCCGCCGCGTCATTCCCTTTGTCGGCTACATGGCGGCGACCGAGCCGCTGCCGCCAACGCTGCTCGCGAAGCAGCTGCCGCACCGCCGCACGGTAATCGATTCCAACCTCGACATCGACTTCTTCCGGCCGGCACCGGATTCGCTGCGCCTGCTGTTCGGCGGCGCCACGGCCAACGGCCTCCAGGATCCCGCCGCCATCGCCGCCCTGCTGCATGGGCGTCTCAGGCGCGCCCTGCCCGACCTCGCCGACGTCAAGCTCAGCCACGTCTGGACGGGACAATGTGCCGGGACCTTCGACATGATGCCGCACATCGGCTGCCACGACGGCATCTGGCACGGCATGGGATACAACTTCGCCGGCGTCCCGATGGGGTCATTCTTTGGCTTGAGGATCGCGCAGCGGATTCTGGGCTTGCCGGAGGGGGCCTGCGCCTTTGAAGCGGCCGCCTTCCCCACGCTGCCATTCTATCGCGGCAATCCCTGGTTCCTGCCCCTCGCCATGCGCTATTTCGCGTGGAAGGACGCGCGCCTCGCGCGACGCCGCCCGGCCTGAAGCATCACTCGTACGCCGCTTTCAATGCCGGCAGAACGTTCCGCGCGATCCGCTCGAACATCGGCACCTGCTCCTCGAGGGTGGGATAGTAGAAGCCCACTTCGGAGATTCCGAGCGCGATCACCTGCTCGACCATCTGCCTGAACGTCTCCTCCGACTCGTAGTACTTGATCGTGCCGCCGCTCGAGCGGGCGGTCGGATCGAACATGAGATAGGAGCGTCGCAGGTTCGCCGGGTCACGCCCGATCGCCACGCACCGTTTGTCGATTGCCGCCACCCGACGCCGCGTCTCGTCGAGCTGCGCCTCGAAGGTCTTGGCGAAGCTGATGCTGTTCCAGATGTCGGCATATCGCGCCGCATGCCCCAGCATGACCGGCCCCATTGCCGCGATCACGATGGGTGGACGCGGCGACTGGACCGGGCGCGGGCGGAGTGCCGCCGCATCGACCTGGTAGTAGCGACCCTGGAACGACGTCTCCTCCCGCGACAGCAGCCGGTCGACGATCGCGACATACTCGCCGAACCGGGCGACGCGCTCCTTCACGCTCCAGTTCTCGATGCCCATCATGCGATAGGATGGGTCGATCTCCAGCCCGATGCCGAGCCCGACATCGAGCCGGCCGCTGGAAATGTGGTCCGCGGTTATAGCCTGCAGCGCAAACAGGGCCGGGTTGCGCAATGGAATTTGCGCGACCAGGGTCGCCAGTCGAATATGCGAGGTTGCCTGGGCGATGGCCGAAAGCTGAGCCCACAGCTCGAACCAGGGGCCCTTTCCGCCGGCCCAATCGACCAGATGATCGGCAAGGCCGACCGAGTCGAAGCCGAGCTCCTCGACCTGCCGGCAGCGCCGCAGCAGTTCGGGCCACGGCACGTTCGGCAGCACGAGCACAAAAAACCGGAGTTGCTTGGGCACCGCTTCTTCCTCCCGATCGATGCACGAGGCCGCACTCTACACTCTAAGCAGGCGAGCGCGCTTGCACAGGCCGCCTTGGAGCGCCAACCCTGCCACTCG
>NZ_JBFWZI010000107.1:3851-26206 GCF_050185545.1 Reyranella sp.
GCACAAAAAACCGGAGTTGCTTGGGCACCGCTTCTTCCTCCCGATCGATGCACGAGGCCGCACTCTACACTCTAAGCAGGCGAGCGCGCTTGCACAGGCCGCCTTGGAGCGCCAACCCTGCCACTCGTCCAGCTCGGGAACTTCGCTCTACTCGTAGCCGACGCGGCTCATCAACTCACGCTTGACCGCTATCCTGTAGATCCGCTCGACGAGCTTCCCTTTGTCCGCCGACCGGGCGAGCGCCGTCTGGTCTTCGCCGCTGGTGAGGGAGAACTCCATCGCCGTTGCGATTTCGTCGTCAAAGGGGGCGACCGTTCCGCACAGCACGGAAAAACCTTCGATAGCGGTGACCCGTGTGGCAAGAAAGTCGCCAGGCTGCAGGCCCTGATCGATGCTCTCGTCGAGAAGCGAGAGTTCACCGCCTCGCAGCACGTCCTCGAGGCGCACACCGGCAGGCGATTACTTTCCGGGCAGTCACTCCCGCCCTGCGGCGGCCGCGGGGCGAAGGCCTTCGGTCTTGATCGCCCAGTCCGGCGGACGTGCCATGGTGGCCGCTGCTGCCGGCGTTCGATCTGCTCGGCAAACCGAGCCTGAGCGTCGGCCAGCGCCTCCCGAGCTTCACCCAGCCGCCCGAGGTAGGCCAGCGCCGCCGCGGAGTAGAGGTAGGGCGAGAAGAACTGCGGCCGCCGCTGCATCACCTCGCGGTAACTCTCCAGTGCGGCCGTGCATTGTCCCGAGCAAAGCTGGAAGTCGCCGATCCCGTTCAGCCACTGCCGGGTCAAGGGATCGTGCGGGCTTGCCCGCATCGCCTGCTGCAGGAAATGGATGTCCTCCTCCTGACAGCCGGCGCGGCCCAGTGCCAAGCCGAGCACGCTCACGACAAAGGCGCTGTTGGGATTGAGTGCCAACGCGGCCCGCGCCTCGACGACGCTTTCCTCCCAGCAGAGCGTTGGCGCGGCGGTGAAACTCTGCTTAGGTCACCCTCCAGAAGGAGAGGAGACCCTAAAATGGCGAGCGAACAGCTGACCCCAGGCCTCACCAAGGAGATAACGACGACGGTCGACGACACGCTGGTGGTCAGGCACATGGGAGGCGATGGCGTGCTGTCGACGCCCTCGATGATCGGCCTGATGGAGCGCGCGGCGATCCTGGCGGTGCAAGACCAACTCCCGGAGGGTCACACGACGGTCGGCTTCGAGGTCAACGTCAAGCATTTCGGCGCCACGCCCAAGGGCCAGAAGGTCACGGTCAAGGCCGAGCTCCTGGAGGTCGACGGCCGCAAGCTTCGCTTCAAGGTCGAGGCACACGACGAGGGCAAGAAGGTCGGTGACGGCACCCATCGCAGGGCCATCATCCAAGTGCAGAAGAAGGGCTGACCGGCCGGGCCCGCGCCTGGAAGACCCCATACAACCGTCCGCGCAGGGCTCGACGGGCGGACGATGACGTTGCCGCCTGTGCGCCGAAGAGACGAGGTCTCCCCGGCTCCCTATTGCTATCCGCGCCAGGAAGTGCGGGCGATCGCGGTAACAGGACACCTCTCGAGGGATGCCATCATTGCGGCAACTCGTTCTCCCGAGGGGCGTTGGATTCTCACGTGCTTCTCACGAAGGAGTTGAGACATGCTGAAATCCGTTGTCCTGGCCGCCTTTCTGACCTGCGGTGCGCTGAGCGCCTATGCCCAGACGGCGCCAACGCAACCGACCTCGCCGTCGCCAGGTGCTCCGCCGGCCGCCGCGGCCGAGCGCACCGTGTCGACCGGCGACTTCAACGCCAGCGGCGACATGGCGATGAGCGCGCTGCTCGGCACCAAGGTCCGCAACGCAAACAAGGAATCGATCGGCAGGATCGACGACATCTATGTCGACAAGGAATCCAAGATCACGGTCGTCGTCATCTCGGTCGGCGGATTCCTCGGCGTCGGGTCCAAGGACGTCGCCGTGAAGTGGAGCGACATCACCTTCGGCCAGGAGGACACGTCCGTTGTCCTGACCACGTCGCTCTCTAAGGACGCCCTGATGGCCCTGCCCGACTACACCAAGGCCGAGCGCCGCAAGGTTGCGCCGCCGGAAACGGCCGCAGCACCGCCGGCCCGCCCGACCTCTCCGGGGCCGAGTCGCTAGATCGAAATCCTGTGAACGGGCGCCCCCACGATGGGGCGTCCGTTCCGCGCACCGACCAGGCTGCCTGGGCCGCGTACGTCCTTGAACCATCGGTGGTCTATCGCGGCGTCGACGCGGCCTTTGCTCCGACCACCACCCGAATGGGAGCGTCCGTTGGGCCGGGCGTTTGCGGGCCGTCGAGCGCACCGCGGTACCGACGCCAGTCCGCCGGCCAATCTCCCTTGGCTGCGTTGAATCCAGCCGTGCGCAGCGCCTCTACGAGAGCGGACGCGGCGTCCTGCGTCGTGGCGTCGCTGCCCTCCTTTGTCAGCACGACGACACCGAGAATTCCCGCCACGCCGGTCCACGTCCATGTGTGCGACGGCCAGCCGGCATCGCCAAGATACGTTGAGATCGTCGAGGCTGCAGCCGGAGCTTCGGGCACCCGATCGAGGACGAAGACGGCAGCATTGGTTCCTGCATACTTCCGTAAGCTCTCGACGATCGGCGATCGCTGCTGGTCACGACTTGCCTTGCTGCTTTCGGGCGCTCCCTCTGCCTGGACCTTGGGCTGCGTTTCCGCCGCCCTCCCCTGGACCGGAGCCGCCGCGCGGGCGGTCGCGTCCCTGACGAGCTTGGCCAGATCGGCGAGTCGCTGCTGTATCGCCGCCGGATTGAGCTGCGGCGATGGCACCCTTTCGCTGGTGGCTGTGCTCTCCCGGGCAGCCGCCTGGGCCGATCGTTCGGTGGCCTCGCGGGCTGCCTGCTCGAATGCCGCCGCGCGTTCGCGCGCCCTGGAAGCTTCCTGCTCGAGTGCCACGGCGCGCTCCCGCGCCGCAGCCACTTCTTGCTCGAGCGCCGCTGTCCTCCCCTGTGCCGTGGATACTTCCCGCTCGAGCGTCGCGGCCCGCCCTTGCGCCGTGGACACTTCCCGCTCGAGTGTCGCGGCCCGCTCGCGCGCCGCGGTGACATCCTGCTCGAGCTGCATGAAACGCCCTTCCGCTTCCTTGTAGCGATCGACCGCGGCATGCTCGTGGAAGCGCACGGCGCCGCTGAACCTGAACGACAGCCACGTCGTCACTCCGAGCGCCGTAACGGCCACGATTGTAGCCACCAGGCTCACGATCATGGCTCTGTCCATGAACGTTGCCCATCCGCGGAGCTGATCGATATCCATGCTCACCAGCTTGTTGGAGCGCATTCCAGGGACGGTGATCGTCATCGTGCTCTGCCCATGCGCGTTGTGGTCGGGACGGCACTGTATCGCTTTGTCGTCCTGCGTCACCGATTCTTAATCAACAGGCATGAATAGGTGATTCGGCGAATCGTCGCCCAGCCGGACGTCGGCTGTGATGAATCGGTGGCGAGGCGTTCGTTAGCACTCCATCTCGCGATCGATCACCTCGATGCGGCGGCGATCGCTCACGCTCGCTGGAGCCGCCGTCGCGTGGCAAAATCACCTCGTCCCGCGCGAAGCGGCGTCATTCGCTGGGAGCGCGCCACTCCGACGGCGCTCATGGGATGTGTATTCAACGAGAAGACCGCCATCGGAATGGCGCGCTCCCAGCGAAGACGCGAGGCTAAAGGGAAAAAGCGCCTATGAGTGGCGCACGCCTGGCCATGATCTGCTTTGACCTCACCTCTCAAGCCGTCTCTCGGCGGTCATGCCAGTCCTCGAGCCCGAGCCCGCCGATCCGAGCGAACTCCCGCGCATTGTGCGTCACGATCTCGAGTCCTCGCCGCAAGGCGCATGCCGCCAGCAGCACGTCGTAGGCTCCGATGGGCGTACCCCGTGTTCAGGCTCGCCCGCAGTTGCGCGGCCACGCGGGCGTCCTCGCGCTCGAACGGCAGGACGGAGACCGCCCCAAGAAGAGCGCGCATGGCTTCTCGCACTAGCAGCGCCAGGCCGGGATTGCGCGCCAGCCCGTACTCGACTTCCATCTCCGTGATGACCGAAGCGGACAGTTGTGGCGGCGCTTCCCGGCGAAGTCGCGCCATCACCGCCGGCTCGCCCCGTGCGAAGTCACACAGCACACTGGTGTCGAGAACGTACTTCATGCCGCCCACCTGCCCGCACGATCGACCGCCACGATCGACTGAGATCACGGCACGGTGGCATCGCGGCCCTAGGTGTTAACTTGACTGACGCAGTTCCAGGCAAAATCCTCATCCTGAGGAGCGCCCGAAGGGCGCGTCTCGAAGGATAGGCCGCACAGGAACTCGCGAAATAGCCCGGGTTGCGGCACCTGCCTCGCCGCCACCGTTCGAGACGCAGCCCTGCGGGCTGCTCCTCAGGTGACGTCCCTTTGTAACGCGACTCCACGGGATCGATCCTCCTCGGTCGGCGTCATTGGAGATATCGGAGCACGAGGCGCGTGACCTCGTCGACGAGCGCGCCGGCCGCGCGATCCGAGAGGATGTCTGGACGATGCAGGACCGCGGTATGGGTCAGTGCTTCTATCGTGGTCACGCACACGAACGCGGCAAGCCCGAGCTCGACCGTGCGGATCTCGCCCTTGCGCGTCTCGAGATATCCTCTGACAAGATCATGGATCTCGCGACTGAAGGCATCCTTATTCTCGAGGCGGCCCGTGCGCGGAATCTGCTCGGCCAGGACGCGGTGCAGCCGGGGATTGACGAGATGGGCGTCGATCGCCACGGCGACCAGCTTGCGCACCGCCTCCTCGACCGGCAGCGCGGCCACCTCCGCCAAGGCGACCCGAGCGACCTGCATCTGCTCCTTGACGTGCCGATCGATGACGGCGGCAACCAAAGCCTCCTTGCTCGGGTAGTATTGATAGAGCGACCCGATGCTCACGCCCGCTTCCCGGGCGATCCGGTTGGTGCTCGCCTTGTCGAACCCCTCCCGGACGAGAATGCGAGCGGTCGCCTCGACCAAGGCGTCGACGGTTGCGCGCGACCGCTCCTGGGAGGCCTGTTTTCTTGGATTGGTGGGTGGCCTGCGCGCCATGTCCGCCGCTTTCTTCCATGCGAGTAGACAATATGAGCGATAGCTCGCAAATTCAATGCAGGCAACCAAGGGCACCGCGATGTTCACCCTTCCCTATCGCACCTTGATTCAGCAGAAGCGCTGGGCGACCAATGGCCTGAACTCGGTCATTGCGGCGAACCTCGACCGCATGGCCGAGGGCGACCGGATCCTGATCCTGCGGCTGCTCGACCACATCCAGGCAGTCGACGAGATCTTCAGCCACAATCTCGAAGCGCGTCCTCACGGTTACCGGGCGCCTCGCTCCGACGAGATTCCCTCCTTCGACGCAGTCGCCGGCAAGGCCCGCTCGATAGCCGACTGGTATGCCGCCTACGCCGATACTCTCACGCCGGAACGGGTGGACGAGGTGATGGACTTCTCCTTCGCGAACGGCGAGCCCGCGAGCATGACGCGCGGCGAGATGCTGCTGCACGTCGCCATGCACGCTGCCGGGCATCGCGGCCAGGTCGCGCTGCTGTTGCAGAAGAACGGCATCCAACCCTATCCTGACCGGATCACGGATTTTCTGAAGACAGAGGATGCCGACCTGCAACGACAGGTCCTTGCCAAGGGCACGCCATGACGAAGCAATTCTCGCTGGAGAGTTTCCCACTCCATCTCGGGTTGGGCGCGCAGGCCGTGCCGCAGCCTGGATTCACCAGCATGGAATGGTACGACGCCTATGTCGAACGCAACGCCGCCGACGGCAACGAAGGGCGGCTCGTATCGCTGTTCAGCTTCAGTGAGAGCTGGACGAATTGGGAACGGCATCCGGCGGGCGACGAAGCCGTAATTTGTACCGCGGGCGAGATGACGCTGATCCAGGAGCTGCCGGACGGGGTGCACAAGATCGCGCTGCGCGCGGGCGAATATGCGATCAATCCGCGCGGCGTCTGGCACACGGCGGATGTCGCCGGCAACGCCACTGCCCTCTTCATCACGTCGGGGGTCGGCACGGAGCACCGACCCCGCTGAAATCTCGTCGCAAGGTGCCGTTCGGAAGGATGATGCCGAGGCCACCGCCCACAGGTCGCGCTGTCGACTCGTCCGCTACCGGTATTCTACTCGCCCCATCAGGTCACGCCTGATTGCCGTCCTGTAGAGCCGCTCGGGGAATCTCCTGTCGTCTGCCTGCCGGATCAGGATCGCCCGTTCCTCCTGGTTGGCCAGGAAGGCGTGCATGTCCAAGGCCATCAGTTCATCGAAGGGAACGATTGCCCCGCATGTCATCACGAAACACTCGATGGGAGCGACCCTCGCGGCAAGAAAGCTCCCTGGCTGCATGGTCCGTTCCAGGCCCTCTTCCAGGAGCCACAACTCTCTGCCCCGCAGCAGGTCCTCGATGCGGACGCCGAAAGGAGGCTGCCTTGCGATGATCCGGAACCAGGAGAATCGCGACTCGCGCAAGGCCTTCAACACGAGGGCTTCGTTGGGATCAGAGCTTGTCGACTGTGCGCTTGCGTACCGGTCGATGGCGCGCGTCCGCCCCTCCTTGGCCCCATAGACGGCAAGGTCGTAAAGCAGCGACATTTCCGACTCGCTGCTCACGATCAGAGCGGCGCCGCGCGCCATCCCGATGCGCCGGGCCTGCTCGAGGAGGGTCGACTGCGAGACATGCTTCAAGGCGGCAGTTTGGATGCTCCCGCGGTACCGCCGCCACCGTCGGTATCTCTCGAGAGGGCCATCGGCACCCGGTGACTGCATCTGCTCGTCGATCGCCACCTCGTTCCCAATCGAAACCTCGCCTGCTTCTCAGGCATCTCAACATATGTGGCCATCACGTTCGGTCAGTAGTCCAGCAGCCGGTGGACAAGCAAGGCCCTGCACGAGCGGTGGCGGCGCGCCGGCGCGACAGGACTCCTCGGCGCGACGGCAGCGCGGATGGAACGGACAGCCGGCGGGAATGGCGGCCGGGTTGGGCGGCTCGCTGGGCGCGGCCGCCGGCACGAGCGCACCACCCAGCCGCGGCACCGACGCGAGCAGCGCCTGTGTATAGGGATGGCGGGGGGCGCTGAAAACCTGCTCGGCGCTGCCCTGCTCGATGATGCGGCCGAGATACATCACGGCTACCTCGGCGCACACTTGGCGCACCACGGCGAGATTGTGGCTGATGAACAGGAAGGCGAGTCCGCGGCGCCGGCGCAGGTCGGTCAGCATGTCGAGGGTCTGCGCCTGCACGCTGACATCGAGCGCGCTGGTCGGCTCGTCGAGCACCAGCAGCTGCGGCTCCGTAGCGAGCGCGCGGGCGATGCAGACGCGCTGCTTCTGGCCGCCCGACAATTCGTGTGGATAGCGGCGCAGGAATTCGCCGCCGAGGCCGACCTCGGCGAGCAGCTGCTCCACGCGGTCTCGCAGCTCATTGCGCGGGACCAGGCGCTGGATGACCAGCGGCTCGGCGATGGCGGCCGCAGCGGTCAGTCGAGGATCGAGCGCGGCCGATGGGTTCTGATGAACGAGCTGCAGCCTGCGGCGCAGCGGGCGCATCGCCGCCTCGTCGAGGCCGGTGATGTCCTGGCCGTCGAAGACGATGCGACCGGCGCTGGGTGGCGTGAGCCGCAGCAGCAGGCGCGCCAGGGTGGATTTGCCGCAGCCGCTTTCGCCCACCAAGCCCAGCGTGCCACCAGCCTCGAGCGCCAGGTCGATATGCGCCACCGCCGTCAGCCGCCGCGGTGGCTGGAACGCGGTGCGCGGCAGGGCGTAGGTCTTGGCGAGCCCGATCGCCTCGACGAGGGCGGTCATGGTGGCGCGGTCACGCTGGCACGCTCATGGCGTCTCGGCGTGATGGCAGGCGACGCGATGGTCGGGCGCTAGCTCGCGCAACACCGGCTTGGTGCTGCGGCAGATATCGCTGGCCCGGCTGCAGCGTGGATGAAAGCGGCAGCCGCCGGGCGGCGCCAGCAGGTTGGGAATGGTGCCCGGGATGCCGCGCGGCTTGTGCGCCGGGTTGTCGAGGTCGGGCACCGCGGCGATCAGGCCCTGCGCGTAGGGATGAAGCGGATGGGAGAGCAGCGACGCGGTCGGCGCCTCCTCGACCACGGTGCCGGCATACATCACCGCGACCCGGGCGCAGCTGGCCGTGACGACTCCCAGATCGTGGCTGATCAGCATCAGGGCGAGACCCTTCTCAGCCACCAGGCCTGCGATCAGCGCCAGCACCTGGGCCTGCACCGTGACATCCAGAGCCGTGGTCGGCTCGTCGGCCACCAGCAGGGTCGGGCTGCCGGCGAGCGCCATGGCGATCAGCACGCGCTGGCGCATGCCGCCCGACAGTTGATGGGGGTGGCTGGCGAGCAGGCGCTGCGGCTCTGCCAGGCCGACCGAGGCCAGGAGCCCGGCCGCCTCGGCGCGGATCGCGCGGCGCGGCCGCACGGCGCCGCCCAGAGCCGCTTCCTGGCCGCGAATCGCATCCTCCATCTGCGTGCCGATGGCGAGCAGCGGGTTGAGGTAGCTCGCCGGATCCTGGAACACCATGGCGATGCGCCGCCCGCGCAGCCGGCGCATGCCCGCTTCGGGCAGCGCCAGCACGTCCTTGCCCTCGAACAGGATCGTGCCCGAGGTCACGCGCGCCGGCGGCGATTCGTTCAGGCGCAAGAGGCTGCGCGCCAGCACCGACTTGCCGCAGCCAGTCTCGCCCACGATGCCCAGCGTCTCGCCGGCGCCCAGGCTGAGGTCGATTCCGTCGAGCACGTGCAGCGTGCCGTCGAACGTATCGAACGCCAGGCGATAGTCGCGGATCTCGAGCAGGCTCATCCGCGGTTGCTGCGCGGGTCGAGAATGTCGCGCAGCCCGTCGCCCAGCAGGTTGAAGCCCAGCACCGAGGCATAGATGAAGGCGCCGGGGAAGATCGCGTACCACCACCAGTCAGGCAGGTAGCCGCGCGCGATGGAAATCATGGCGCCCCACTCCGGCGTCGGCGGCTTGGCGCCGAGCCCGATGAACCCCAGCGAGGCGACGGCGAGGATGGCCTGGCCGATATCCATGCTCATCTTGACGATGATCGGCGAGATGCTGTTGGGCAGCACGTGGCGCCACAGGATGCGCAGCCGGTGTGCGCCGGCGACGCGTGCCGCCTCGATATACGCCTCCTCGCGGATCGACAGCGCCTTCGATTCGGCCAGCCGCACGTAGCCCGGCCACCACACCAGCACCAGCGCGATCATGGCATTGAAGATGCCGGCGCCGAGCGCGGCGACCAGAGCGATGGCCAGCACCAGCCCGGGCACTGAGAGGAACAGGTCGGTGAGTCGCATGATGATCTCGCGCGCCCGGCCGCCGACGGTGCCGGCGAGAATGCCGAGCGGCACGCCGATCGCCGCCGCCGCCAGCGTAATACCGATGCCGACCAGAAGCGACAGGCGGGCGCCGATGATGGTGCGGGTCAGGACGTCGTTGCCAACCTCGTCGGTGCCGAACCAGTGCGCGGCGCTGGGCGGTTGCAGCTTGCCCGCAAGGCGCACCGCGCCCGCGACGTCGTCGGGATAGGGCACGATCCACGGGCCGATCAGCGCCAGCAACACGATCACCGCCACCAGCACCAGCCCGAGCATCGAGGCGAAGCTCCGGCCGAGCTGCCACGCCGCCAGGCGCAGGCTGCGCGACATCACCATCAGGCGTGCCTCAGGCGCGGATCGAGCACGCCGTACAGCAGGTCGACGATCAGGTTCACCAGCATGAAGTTGAGACCGATGATCAGGGTCACGCCCATCACCGGCTTGAAGTCACCGGCGATCGCCGACGACACGGCGTAGAGACCGATCCCCGGCCAGTCGAACACGGTCTCGACCAGCACAGTGCTGCTCATCATCCAGCCCCAGCGCAGGCCGATGATGGCCAAGGTCGGCAGCATCGCGTTCTTGAGCGCATGCACTGTCACCAGCCGCCAGCGCGAGACGCCATGGGCGCGCGCGGCGATGATGTAGTCGGCGCGCAGAGCCTCCACCATCTCGCTCCTGTTGACGCGCAGGATCGAGGCGAGGCAGGGCAGCGACAGCACCAGCGCCGGCAAGAGGATGTAGGACAGGGCCTGGACGAACAGCGGCCCGTTGCCGCGCAGCAGCGAATCGACCAGCAGCAGGCCGGTGATCGGGTCGCCGGGGTCGGTCGAGACGCCGATGCGGCCGCTGGTCGGCAGCCAGCCCAGCCAGGCGGCGAAGCCCAGCTGAAGCAGCAGGCCGAACCAGAACGGCGGCAGAGCAATGCCCGAGACGGCGAAGATGCGCGTGGCATGGTCGAGCCAGCGGTCCTTGAACAGGGCCGACAGCATGCCGAGCGAGATGCCGGCAGCCATTCCGAACGCCATCGCCACCAGGCAAAGCTCGAGGGTGGCGGGAAAGTAGCGCGCGAGGTCGCGGCCGACCGATCGGCCGGTCGCCACGCTGCGGCCGAACTCGCCCTGGGCGAGGTCGCTGACGTAGCGCAGGAACTGCTCGGGAAGCGGCCTGTCGAGCCCGTACTCGCGCCGCACCTGTTCGATCTGGGAGCGGCCGGCATCCGGTCCTGCCGCCAGCGCCGCCGGATCGGACGGCGCCACGTTGGCGATCGCGAAGGTGAGGCAGACCAGACCGAATAGCATCAACCCTGCCAGCGCGATGCGCCGCAGCAGGTAGACGAGCATCAGGCGTCGATCCACATCGGATAGAGATCGACCTCGCCGGTGAATCGCACGGGGCTGAACTCGAAACCCTTGACGTAGTCGCGCATGGCCCAGGTGCGATTGGGGATCATTCCGAAGATCTCGGGCTGGTCGGCGACGATGCGCTTCTGGATCTCGCCGTAAAGCGCCATGCGCCTGGCCTTGTCGGTCAGGCCGCGCGCCTCGGCGATCATCGCCCAGGTTTCCTTATCCTCGTAATGCGACATGCCGTAGTAAAGGCCCCACGAATCGCGATGGTACTGGAAGGCCACCGTGTCGGGATCGGTGCCTATCGGCGTGACATAAACCGAGGTCATGTTGGCCGCAGTGTCCGGCTTGGAGCCGCGGGCCACCATCGTCGGCCACGGCTGGCCGACGATGTTCACCTTGATGTCGAGCGCACGCAGGCTGTCGAGCAGCACCAGCCCGATGCGGCGCGCATCTTCGAGGCCCTGGACGTGGACGTACTCGAGCTCGATGCCGCCCTGCGGCGACTTGCTCTTGGCCAGGAACTCCTTGGCCTTGGCGATGTCCTTGCGCGGGATGCCGGGAACGGCGATGTGACCTTCCATGGTCGGCGGGAACGGGCTGTCCATCAGCTTGGCGCCGCCGTTGTGGATGGTGATGAGGGCGTCGTAGTCGAAGGCGTAGGCGATCGCCTTGCGCAGGTTGATGTCGGCGGTCGGCCCGTTCTGGCAGTTGAACTTGATGCCGAAGGTGGTCGAGCCGGGATGGTTTTCCTCGCGAACGCCAGGCAGCTTGGCGAGCTGCTGCATGTCGTCGGGCGACATGTTGGTGATGACGTCCATCTCGCGCCGCTGCAGGCCGGCGCGCCGCGGCGCCGCCTCGCGCACGATACGGTAGATGACACCGCTCAGACGGTTCTTGTCGCCCATCGGCCAGCCCTTCCAGTAGTCGGGCACGGCATCCATGTGGATCAGGGCGGTCGAGTCGAAGCGCTTCAGCTTGAACGGCCCCGAGCCTGCCTCGTTCTCGGTCAGCCACTTCTTGCCGTAGTCGCCGTCGACGACGTTGGCCTGCACCTGCTTCGGGTTGACGATGTACCACCACGGGACATAGCTGATGAACGGCTGGAACGGCCGTTCGAGCACGAAGCGCACGGTCTTCGCGTCGACCGCCGTGATCTTCTCGGGCTTGAGGAAATCCTTCAGCATCCAGGCGACGCCGGCATTGAGCTTGAGCGCGCGCTCGAACGAGTAGCGCACCGCCTCGGCGTCGACCGGATCGCCGTTGTGGAATTTCGCGTTGCCGACCAGGTGGAAAGTGTAGGTGAGGCCGTCGGGCGAGGCCTCGTACTTCTCGGCCAGCCACGGGATGATGCGCGGCGGATTGCCCACGTACTTCAAGAGACCGTCGTAGACCGATTGCTGGATCATGCGCGTCGACCAGTCGTAGCGCACGTGCGGATCGAGCACCGGCACCGCCTGGTTGCCGGAGAAGACCAGGATCTTGCGATCGCCGTCCTTGTCGAAGGCCCAGCTCATCGACGGCGCCAGCGCCGACAGGACGGCGCCATGCAGGACGGCGCGGCGGGTGGTGGTCATCGTAGATTCCTTCCGATCGGAGTTCGTGGACTTAGACGGACGCACATGATCTTGCTCTCCCGTAGTCGGGGGAGGTGTCCGCGTCTTCGCGGACGGAGGGGGGAGGCCGCAAATGGGATGATCCTGACTCCGACGTCGGAATCGGACGAACCAGGTCTGGGGCTTTCCCCCTCCGCCCCCTTTTTCGGGGGCACCTCCCCCGTAAGACGGGGGAGGAATACTCAATGCCAATCACAATCTCTCCGGTGTCAGCTCGCGTCGGCGCAACGTCGCCTCGATGTCGATACGGCCTTCGGCGGTCATCACGCAACCGTAGTCGCGCGCCGCGCCTTCCGGCGTGATGTAGCCGTTCTCGAGGTCGCGCGCGATGTCCTCCAGCGCGCGCTCGTGCGGCGGCCCGAAGCCAGAACCACCGGCGATCGTCACGTCGATCACCAGCCGCTCGTCGTCCATTGCCACTGTCTCGCCCGTGGCCACGTCGTGGACGGTGCCGTCGGCCCGCTTGACCTTGCCCGCCGCGCCGCCGCCCGGCAGGCCGCCGAACAGGCCCTGCACATGGATGCCATGGCCCTCGGGGTAGAGGCCGACCATGATCGGCTCGCCGGTCACCAGGCGCCGAGCGCGCATGCGCTGGCCGAGCCCGCCGCGCCGCCGTCCCGGCCCGCCGCTATCCGCCACCAGGCTCTTCTCCAGGATCACCACCGGCATGCGA
Source organism: Reyranella sp. (assembly GCF_050185545.1). Lineage (GTDB taxonomy): Bacteria > Pseudomonadota > Alphaproteobacteria > Reyranellales > Reyranellaceae > Reyranella. The sequence continues at coordinate 16,852 of NZ_JBFWZI010000107.1, forward strand.
CTCTCCAGCAGCTCGACCGGGGTGTTGGCGGCCGACGTCGGGAACAAGAGGCCCGACTTGCCGTCCTGGCGCTGCGCGGCGCCCTGCCCGCCGCCCATGAAGAAGTGATCCGAGGCGACGCGTCCTTGCAGGTTCCTGCCGTAGAAGCCGAACGCCTTGGGCATGCCGGTGAAGGCCTGGACCTTGTCCGGGATGGCTGGCGCCAGTGCGCGATAGAGATTCGGCCCGAGCCACCACGAGATCCGCGTGCGATAGGCGACGGCGGCCGGCGGATCGCAATTCAGCGAGCTGTGCGGCGGTGCCGTCACCGTGATCGGCGCGTAGCAGCCGGCATTGCCGCGCACGTTGGGCGTCAGCATGCACTTCACCGGGTAGCTCGAATGCGCCGCCGTGACGTTCATGGTGCAGTTGACGCCGCCCTTCGCCACCTCCGGCGGCGGATCGACATGCTCGATGTGGATCGTGTCGTCCTTCTTGTGGACGCGCACCTTGAAGCGCAGCAGGTCGACGGCGCCGGGCCGCGCCTCGAGCTCGCTCTCGTACACGCCGTCCGGCACGGCACGAATGGCCCCCCGGGTCGCCGCCTCGCTACGCGCGCGCACGACGGCGGCCAGCGCGGCCAGATCCTCCAGCCCGTACTCGGCCATGAAGGCCAGCAGCCGCTGACCGCCCAGCGCGTTGGCGGTGATCATCGATTCGATGTCGCCCAGCACCTGGTCGGGGTTGCGCACATTGGCGTGCAGCATGCGCAGTAGTGACTTGTCGGGCCTGCCGGCCTCGTAGAGCTTCATCGGCGGGATCAGAACGCCCTCGTCGAACAGCTCGCGCACCACGCTCGAATCCTTGATGCCGCCAATGTCGCTCACGTGCCCGACCGTGCCCATCAGCGCCACCAGCCGGCCGTCGCGGAACACCGGGCTGACCAGGGCGATGTCAAACAGATGGCCGGCGCACAGCCAGGGGTCGTTGGTGACCAGCACGTCGCCCGGCTGCAGGGTGTCGGGCGGGAAGTGCTCGAGCAGCGCCTGCACGCAGCGCGTCAGAGTCAAATTGAACAGCGGCATGGCGCGCGGGCTGTGCGCCAGCGGGTTGCCCTCGGGGTCGAGGATCTCGTTGGCGAAATCCTGGCTCTCCGAGATGATCAGCGAATAGGCGGTGCGACACACCGTCTGCCACATCTCCTCGACGATCGAGATCAGGCGCGACCACATGATCTCGAGCCCGATCGGATCGGCCTCGATCCGCGCCTTCGCCGCCTCCAGCGACATGCCAGGCGTCACGATCGCCTGCGCATCCTGGGCGGCCGCGACGTCGATGCGCAGGTTGCGCGCCGCATCCACAGTCAGCGTATCGCCGGGCGCGATCACGGTCGTCGCCTCGCGCTCCTCGACGATGGCCGGGCCCGCCACAATCTGGCCGGGCGCCAGGGCATAGCGGTCGTAAACCGGCGTGTCGTGGAACTTGCCCTCGAACCAGGCAGGCCGACGACCCTTGAGGGCCGCACCCGCCACGTCGCCTGCCACCGCGCCGGAGAGCGCGATCTGCGGCTCGGGCGCGCTGGCGCGCACCCGGAAAGACAGCACCTCGATCTCGGCGTCGTCGACCACGCGGGTGTAAAGCGCGCGGTAGGTCTCGGCGAACGCCACGCGCACGGCGGGCAGGCTATCGCCTGACAGCGCGCCGTTGGGCAGCCGCACCATGATCTGGTGCAGCTGGCCTACCAGCCGCATCTCGGCGTAGCGCTCGGCCGTGATCACGGCGTCGGCGATCCCGGCCGCATGCAGCCGGCTGCGCGCCTGTCCCTCGAGCTCGGCGAGATGGGCATTGGCCTGGGCCCAGTCTGTGCCGGCGCCGAGCGCCGTCAGCACGCTGCGCGACTGCTCGAAGGCGAGTGGCGCCGCCAGGAAGCCCAGCGCCGAGGCGGCGCCCGAGGCCGGTGGGATCAGCACCTGGCCGATGCCGAGCACGCGGGCGACACGCACCGCGTGCGCCGGGCCGGCGCCACCGAACGCCACCATGGCGTAGCGCCTGGGGTCCCTGCCCTTCTCGATCAGATGCACGCGCGCGGCGGCAGCCATCGCCTCGCAGACCACGGCATGGATGCCGGCCGCGGCCTCGATCGCCGGCAGGCCGAGCTTCTCACCGAGCCGCGCCAACGCCGCCTCGGCTGCCGGTTTGTCCAGGGTCATGCTGCCGCCCAGGAAGAAGCCCGGGTCGTAATAGCCCAGCAACAGGTTGGCGTCGGTGACGGTCGCCTCCTCACCACCCTGGCCGTAGCAGGCCGGGCCGGGGCTGGCGCCGGCACTCAACGGCCCGACCTTGAGCAAGCCGGTCTCGTCGAGGCCGGCAATCGAGCCGCCGCCCGCGCCGATCTCGATCATGTCGACGACCGGCGCCTTGATCGGCAGGCCGGAGCCACGCTTGAAGCGTCGCACGCGCGCGGTCTCCATCATTGGCACCACGGCGGCGCGGCCATTCTCGATCAGGCACGATTTCGCGGTCGTGCCGCCCATGTCGAAGGCAATGGCGTCGGGCAGGCCGGCCTCGCGCGCGAACAGCACGGTGGCGAGCGCGCCGCCGGCAGGGCCGGACTCGAGGAGGCGAATCGGGAAGGTGCGCGCCACCTCGGGCGCACAGAGCCCACCGTCCGACTGCATCAGTCGCAGCGTGCCGGCGAAGCCCAGCGCGTCGAGCTCGCTGAGCAGGCGGCCGATATAGCGATCCATCAGCGGCTGCACGAAGCCGTTTGCGCAGGTCGTCGCCAGGCGCTCGTACTCGCGGATCTCCGGTGCCACTTCGCACGACAGGCTGATCGAGACGTTAGGGAAGGCCTGGCGCAGAATGCGGCCGGCCGCCTGCTCGTGCGCCGGATTGGCATAGCTGTGCAGGAAGCAGACGGCGATCGCCGTGCAGCCGTCGGCCACCAGCCTGGTGCCCTCGGCCAGCACCGCCGCCTCGTCCAGCGACTCCAGCACGCGGCCGTCCCAGGCCAGCCGCTCGCCGATCTCAATGCGGCGATGCCGCGGCACCAGCGCGTCGGGGAAGCGCAGGAACAGGTCGTAGATGTCGTAGCGCTGCTCGATGCCGAGCTCGAGGACGTCACGGAAGCCACGGGTCGTCAGCAGGCCGAGCCGCGCGCCGCGATTCTCGATCAGCGCGTTGGTGACCAGCGTGGTGCCGTGCAGCAGCTCACCCACTTCGGCCACCGAGATGCCCGCAGCCGCGCAGATGCTGCGAATGCCCTCGAGCGCGCCGTCCGCCGGATCGTTCGGCGTGGTCAGGCACTTGTGCAGCGAAATCCCGCCGCTCGCCGCATCGAGCAGGACGAAGTCGGTGAACGTGCCGCCGATATCGAAGCCCAGGCGATAGCGGGGCGATGCCGGAGACGCCGACTCAGGCGCTGTCAAATCACGAGATACCCGCCCAGAAGCCATCCTTCACCCTTCCAGAAAACGCGCGCATGCGACAGGAGGCAAATCCTATGCCGTGGGGGACGGCCGTCAATTGCGCCCGTCGATTGGCACGGAGCATGGGCACGCGGCTCGGGCGATGCGTTCCTCGATCTCTGCCTTACGCTCATGGCATGGATGACAAGCATTCATGACGTGATCGGGCCTCGCTCCGAGCGGTTCGCCAGAGAGCATCTGTCAGGACAACACGAGCGGTAACCCTTGTTGCCGCTGTCAGGGAAGGCATCTTGACAGCAATCCGAGCAGCATCATGATGCATATCATGCGAACCACGGTCACGTTGGATCCCGACGTCGAGTCCATGTTGCGTAAGGAAGTGCGCCGGCGGGGCGAGCCCTTCAAGCAGGTCCTGAACAACGCAATCCGGGCCGGGCTACGCAATGCGAAGCGGGGTGACGTGGCTTTCGAGCCCATCACATTCGCCATGGGCAAGCCACACCTGGATCTCACCAAGGCGGGCTCGCTCGCTGCCGAGCTGGAGGACGAGGAGCTGATCAGCCGATATCGGCGCGGCCGATGATCCTGCCGGACGTCAACACCCTTCTCTATGCCGTCAACAGCTCCAGCGAGCAGCATGGCGCTGCGCTGAGAGCCTTGCGGCAGGGCTTCGAGGGCCCACGCGGGGTCGCATTTGCGTGGACGGCGCTGCTGGCCTTCCTGCGCCTGAGCACACGCCGTGGCATCTTTCCCAGGCCACTGTCGGCGGACGATGCCCTGCGCGTCATCATGCACTGGCTCGGGCATCCGCAGGCGCTCGTCGTGCATCCAGGCGAACAGCACGCCAAGATACTCGGACGACTGCTCAGGTCTGCCGGCACGGCCGGCAACCTGACGACGGATGCGCATCTTGCCGCGCTCGCTATCGAGCACGGCGCGACAATCATCAGCTTCGACCGGGACTTCGCACGTTTTGCCGGCGTGAACTGGACGCTGCCGACGGCCGAATGACCTTGTAGCACGAAGGCACTCCTATTCCGGCGCGCGGTCGAGGATCGCCTGCAGGGTCTTGGCGCCGTGCGCGCCGGGCGGTGGGGCCTCGCCACCCTCGGCGATGCGGTGGCGTTGCGCATCCTCCCAGTGGCGGCCGTCGAAAAAGCGGGTGGGCTTCAGGCCGGGCCCGTCGATGCCGTCGAGGCAGCGGGCATTGACGATGACGCGATGCGGCTGCGAGCGCGGGATGTAGAAGGGGTGCATGCCGCAATGGGCGCAAAAAGTATGCTGCGCGATGCCGGTGCCGAAGGTGTAGGACTTGAGCGAGTCTTTGCCGCGCAGGAGCTGGAAGGCGGCGAGGTCCATGCTGAGGTGCATCATGCCCTTCTTGGTGCAGACCGAGCAGCTGCAGTTGGACAGATGGTCGAGATCGACCTCAGCGCGAAACCGCACGCGCCCACAATGGCATCCGCCTTCCCGTATTTCCAGCATGTCCCGCCTCCTCCTGTAGACCGGGCACCCAGCTGCCGGCCGTTATGCACTCAGACCCCTGCGATGACGAAAGTGTCCAACCGGGCAATGCCCTCCCGTGGTTTCGGGTCGGGGCGGGCAGTTGCCGGTCAGGGCCCTTGCGACGTGCCTGGCGTGGCGACCCGCAGCCGATAGAGTGATGTCGACGCCGTCACATAGAGGCTGCGCAAATCATCGTCGCCGAAGCAGAAATTGGCGGTATGCTCGGGCGTCCGGATGACGCCGAGGCAGGCCGCGTCGGGCGCGAACACGTGAATGCCGCCCGGCCCGCAGCAATAGATGTTGCCGGCACTGTCGATCTTCATGCCGTCGGGTGCCCCGGCGCCTTCTCCCGTGGTCTCCGCCCAGACCCGGCCGTTCGCCAGGGTGCCGTCGTCGCGGACGTCGAATCGGCGGATATGCTTGCGATCGGTGTCGTTGACATAGAGCTGCCTCTCGTCGAGCGAGAAGCAGAGCCCGTTCGGCTGGCCGAAATCGTCGACCAGCAGGCCAAGCGACCCGCCGCCCGGCGCGACGCGATAGACGCCGCGGAAATCGAGCAGCAGGGGCCGCGGGTTGCCGTAGTACTTGTTGCGCCCGTAGGTCGGGTCGCTGAAGTAGATGGCCCCGTCGGATTTCACCACCACGTCGTTGGGGCTGTTGAGCTCCTTGCCGGCGTGGTGGCTCGCCAGCACCGTGATCTCCCCATTGGGCTCCGTGCGCGTGAGCCGGCTGGTCGCGTGCTCGCAGACGATCAGACGGCCCTCGCGATCCCAGGCGAGCCCGTTCGACTGGGCGCAGGGTTGGCGGAACGTCGTGATTCCGTCTCGGGCGCTCCATCGCCGCAGATGATCGCCCGGCATGTCGCTGAACAGCAGGTAGCGGTCCGCGGCGTGCCACAACGGCCCCTCGATGAACTTGAAGCCCGTCGCGAGCTTCTCGCAGGCGACCGCGCCGCCAACCACGGACGCAAAGCGCGGATCGCGGATCTCGACCGTGTCGCTCATGCCGCCGCTCGCTTTGCCAGCGCGCGGAACCCGTCGTCCCTGGGCATGTCGTCCCCTCCCGCCTTCCTGGTCATCAGACGTCAGTCTATTGCCGGCCGCGCGCCTGTCCAACCTCATGTCATTGCTGGGAGCGCGCCACTCCGATGGTGCGCTTCCTGTGGATTACCCATTCCATGAGCGCCATAGGAGTGGCGCGCTCCCAGCGATGAGATCTGGGTCGTCATTCGGGACTCAACGATTGGCGCCGGCGACGTATAGTGTGGCCCGGGGCGCCTTTGGGGCGGGCGCCGCGACAGTCCTTTGCCGCCGGCGTCGTCGCCGGCTTCTCGCGCGGTGGTGACATGAGCGTCGGTCTGGTGGCCCTCTTCGACGATATCGCGACGCTGGCGAAGGCGGCAGCCGCGTCGATCGACGATGTCGCGGGCCAGGCGGCCAAGGCCAGCACCAAGGCCGCCGGCGTCGTCATCGACGACACGGCGGTTACGCCGCGTTATCTCACCGAGTTCAGCCCCTCGCGCGAGATGCCGGTCGTCGGCAAGATCGCGCTGGGCTCGCTCAAGAACAAGCTCCTGTTTCTTCTGCCCGCGGCGCTGGCGTTGAGCTTCCTGTTGCCCCAGGCGATCACGCCGCTGCTGATGATCGGCGGCGCCTACCTCTGCTACGAAGGGGCCGAGAAAGTCTACGAGGCTCTCTTCCCGCATGACGCGCACGCCCACGAAGCCGGGCTCGAGACGGTGGCGCTCGACGCCAGGAGCTTCGAGGACGAGAAGATCGCGAGCGCCATCAAGACCGATTTCATCCTCTCGGCCGAGATCATGGCCATCACGCTGGCCGCCATTCCCGGTGGCAGCATCGTCAACCAGGCGATCATCCTCGCCGTCGTCGGGACCGGCATAACGGCGGCGGTCTACGGTGTCGTCGCCTTGATCGTCAAAGCGGACGATCTCGGAGTGGCGCTCGCCCGCCTGTCGCCGGCGTCGCGCGCTGCCGCGCCACTGCGCGCGACCGGCCGCGCCATCGTCCACGCCATGCCTTATCTCCTGGGCGCGCTGTCGACCATCGGCACGGCGGCGATGATCTGGGTTGGCGGCGGCATCATCCTGCATGGCCTCGAGGCCTACGGCCTCGGCTGGCCCGCCCATGCGCTTCACGACGCCGGCGCTGCCGTCGCGCGCGCGGTTCCCTATGGCTCGGCGCTTATCGCCTGGCTGGTGGAAGCCGCCGGCGCCGGCGTGGCCGGCTTGGCCATCGGCCTGCTGGCCATTCCGCTGACCGGCCGGGTGCTGTCGCCGCTCTGGCGGCAAATCAAGTCGCTCACCCGCCAGGTCCTGCTGCGCAACCGGGCCTGAGGAGACAGGCGAGCGCAAACTCAGGTCCGCGCGCCATTGTCGACCTGATGCAAAACGGGGAAGCTCCCTCCCGTGGAGGAGACGGAGCGATGACGACACGCAGGATGCGGCTCGGCCTGTCGATACGCGGCCATGGCTATCACCCGGCCGCCTGGCGCCATCCCGATGTGCCGGCCGACGGCACGCTGCACGTCGAGCATTATGTGCGAAGCGCCCAGACCGCCGAGCGCGGCAAGCTCGACATGATCTTCTTCGCCGACGGCGCCGGCATCCGCCAGGGCGACACGCCGCCGGGCTCGCTGGCCCGCACCGGACGCGACATGGTCGAGCTCGAGCCGATGACCTTGCTGCCGGCGCTGGCCATGGTCACTCGCCATGTCGGCCTGGTGACGACCGCCTCCACCACCTACAACGAGCCCTACAACCTCGCGCGCAAGTTCGCCACGCTGGACCTCATCAGCAAGGGCCGCGCCGGCTGGAACGTGGTCGCGTCGTGGTCGGAGCTCGAGGCGCAGAATTTCGGACTCGAGACGACGCTGGACTACGACACGCGCTATGCGCGCTCAGCGGAGTTCGTCGAGGTGGTCAAGGGACTGTGGGACAGCTGGGACGATGGCGCTCTGCTGTTCGACAAGGCAAGCGGCCGCTACTTCGACGAAGCGAAGATGCACGTGCTCAACCACCAGGGTCGGTTCTTCAAGGTGCGCGGCCCGCTGAACGTCGCATGCATGCCGCAGGGCCATCCGGTGATCGTGCAGGCCGGCGCATCGGAACAGGGCCGCGAGCTGGGTGGCGCGACTGCCGAGGTCATCTACGCGGTCTCAGGCTCGCTCGAGGGCGCGCGCGCCTACTACGCCGATGTGAAAGGGCGGATGGCGAAATACGGCCGCGAGCCGGACGACCTCAAGATCATGCCGGCGCTTTGCCCGGTCGTCGGCCGCACGCGCGCCGAAGCACAGGCGAAGTACGACGAACTGCAAGCCCTGTTCGACCCGCTCGCCGGCCTGGGCTCCCTCTACAGCGCCTTCGGCGACCTCTCCGGCCATGCCCTGGACGCCCCGGTGCCCGACGATGCGCTGGGCCCGCAGGAGCTGCGCAGCCTGAGTGCCCAGTTCGTCGAGCGGATGAGACGCGAGAAGCCGACGATTCGCGAGCTGTATCTGCGATCCGGCATCACCGGATCGGCGCGGATCGGCACGCCTGCCGACATCGCTGACACCATGCAGGAGTGGTTCGAGGCAGGGGCGTGCGACGGCTTCAACGTCACTCCGGCCACTCTGCCTGGTGGCGGCGAGGATTTCGTCGACATGGTCGTTCCCGAGCTGCAGCGCCGCGGCCTGTTTCGAACCGAGTACGAGGGCCGGACCTTGCGGGAAAACCTCGGCCTGCGCCCGGTGACGAGCCGCTACAGTCGGCAGCGCCGGGCTGCGGAGTAGCCAGGCGGCCCAGGCCGGTTCCAGGGAGTTAAGCCCGTCATCGAGAACCCCGTTGTCGGCCTCGCCGGCCGGAGCATGGGCGCCAGCCTTTCCCATCGACTTCGGCTCTTTGCTGCGAGCGCGCCACTGGCGGCGCGCTCGCAGCGCATGACGACCTTCTTTCGGCAAGGTCAGCGCCTATGGCCCGCTATTCTTTGATCTCGGGCTCGACGAGCCTTGCCAGGTTCCGCAGCGACTCCTGCCAGCCGAGATAGCAGGCCTCGGGTGGTATGGCGTCCGGGACGCCCGACTGCACGATATCCAGCTCGGTGCCGACCAAAACTTTCTTCAATGTCACGGTCACCACCATCTCGCCGGGCAGGTCGGGATCGTCGAACCTGTCGATGTAGCGCAGGCTTTCATTCGGGACGAGGTCGACATATTCGCCACCGAACGCATGGCTCTTGCCCGTCGTGAAGTTGCGGAACGACATCCTGAAGGTGCCGCCAACTCTTGGCTCGAAATGGTGCACGGTGCAGGCGAAGCCGTTCGGCGGAAGCCATTTCGCGAGCGCATCCGCTTCGAGGAAGGCGCGATAGACCTTCTCCGGGCTGGTTGCCAGAACGCGGTGTAGACGAACTGTATTTGGCATGCTGACGATCCTGTGAATTGCC
>NZ_JBFWZI010000108.1:0-25733 GCF_050185545.1 Reyranella sp.
CACTTGACCACGGGTAGGAAGTCCTCCCCAACGAAGACGCTGGGGAGGAGAACCCATGCGAAAATGCGCGTCGGGGACGCAGGCCGCAGCGTTCCCCGCAGCGCCGCATACCGCTATGCTCGCCGCTCATAAACGCCCGTTCACGCTGCCGCCTCCGGAGGGCCTTCCGCGATGAGCCTCACCCCCGTTCCGCTCGTATTCGGCGACTACGCGCTGGAAGATCGCTACCGGCTGGACAAGGGCCGCGTCTACCTGACCGGCATCCAGGCGCTGGTGCGGCTGCCGATGATGCAGCGCCAGCGCGATCTCGCGGCCGGGCTCAACACCGGCGGCTTCATCTCGGGCTACCGCGGCTCGCCGCTCGGCATGTACGACCATGCGCTGTGGACGGCGAAGCGCTACCTCGCGGAAAACAACATCCATTTCCAGCCCGGCCTCAACGAGGATCTGGCGGCGACCTCGGTGTGGGGCACCCAGCAGGTCAACCTGTTCCCGGGCGCCACGGTCGATGGCGTGTTCGGCATCTGGTACGGCAAGGGGCCCGGCGTCGATCGCTCGATGGACGTGCTGAAGCACGGCAACGCCGCCGGCACCTCGCCGCACGGCGGGGTCATCGCGCTGGCCGGCGACGATCATGGCTGCCAGTCGTCGACCCTGCCGCACCAGAGCGAGCAGGTCTTCGCCGCCGCCATGATCCCCGTGGTCAATCCGGCGACCGTCCAGGAATATCTCGATTTCGGCCTGCTGGGCTTCGCGCTGTCGCGCTACTCGGGATGCTGGATCGGCTTCAAGGCGATCTCCGAGACGGTCGAATCGGGCGCCTCGGTGTGGGTCGATCCCGAGCGCATCCGCATCGTCATGCCGACCGATTTCCAGCTGCCGCCCGGCGGGCTCGGCATCCGCAACCCCGACCCGCCGCTCGAGGCTGAGAAGCGGCTGCACGGACCGAAGATGGCGGCGGTCAAAGCCTTCGTGCGCGCCAACGGCTTCGACAGGATGGTGATCGATCCGCCGCGCGCGCGCATCGGCATCATGACCACGGGCAAGGCCTATCTCGACACGCGCCAGGCGCTCGAGGATCTCGGCATCACGGAGGAACGCGCCCGTGCCCTCGGCATCCGCCTCTACAAGGTCGGCATGACCTGGCCTCTCGAGCCGGAGGGCGCCCGGCGCTTTGCCGAAGGCCTGCAGGAGGTCATCGTCATCGAGGAGAAGCGCTCCAACCTCGAGGATCAGCTCGTCCGCCTGCTCTACAACCTGCCGGCCGATCGCCGGCCACTGGTCATCGGCAAGACCGACGAGACCGGACGCATCATCCTGCCCAGCGAAGGCGAGCTGACGCCGACCGGCGTCGCCCTGGTGATCGCCAACCGCCTGATGAAGCTTACCGGCGACTCGCCCGAGCTGCGCCAGCGCCTCGCCCGCCTCGAGGCCAAGGAGAAGCTGTTGGCCGCGCCGCCGCCCAAGGTGGCGCGCACGCCGTTCTTCTGCTCGGGCTGCCCGCACAATACGTCGACGCGCGTCCCCGAAGGCAGCCGCGCCATGGCCGGCATCGGCTGTCACGGCATGGCGATCTGGATGCCCGAGCGGCGAACCGCCCTGATCAGCCACATGGGCGGTGAAGGGGTGACCTGGGTCGGCCAGGCGCCGTTCACATCCGACAAGCACATCTTCCAGAATCTGGGCGACGGCACCTACTACCACTCCGGTCTGATGGCGATCCGCCAGGCCGCCGCCGCCGGCGTCAACATCACCTACAAGATCCTGTTCAACGACGCCGTCGCCATGACCGGCGGCCAGCCGCACGACGGGCCGCTGACGGTGCCGGAGATCACCAAGCAGGTGGCGGCCGAAGGTGCAAAGCGAGTCGTCGTCGTTACCGACGAGCCGGACAAGTATCCGATGGGCACCGAGTTCGCGCACGGCGTCACCATCCGCCATCGCGACGAGCTCGACGCCGTGCAGCGCGAGCTGCGCGACATCCCCGGCCTCACCGTACTGGTCTACGACCAGACCTGCGCCGCCGAGAAACGCCGCCGGCGCAAGCGCGGCACTTTCCCCGACCCGGCCAGGCGCGTGTTCATCAACGACGCGGTGTGCGAGGGCTGCGGCGACTGCTCCGACCAGAGCAACTGCGTGTCGGTGAAACCGCTCGAGACCGAGCTCGGCCGCAAGCGCCAGATCGACCAGAGCAACTGCAACAAGGATTTCTCCTGCCTCAAGGGCTTCTGCCCGAGCTTCGTGTCGGTACATGGCGGCACGCCGGCAAAGGCGCGCCGGCAAAGGCTCGAGCTGGTGAAGGAGGATCCGTTCGCCGATCTTCCGATGCCGACACTGCGGCCGCTCGACGAGGCGTACGGCATCCTGGTGACCGGCATCGGCGGCACCGGCGTGATTACCGTCGGCGCGCTGATCGGCATGGCGGCCCATCTCGAAGGCAAGGGCTGCACCGTGCTCGACTTCACCGGCCTTGCGCAGAAGAACGGCGCGGTGATGAGTCACGTGCGCCTCGCGCCGAGCCCTGAGGACCTGCATGCCGTGCGCATCGCCGCCGGTGGCGCCAACCTGGTGCTGGGCTGCGACATGGTGGTGGCGGCCTCGCCGGCCGCGCTGTCGCGCATCGAGCAGGGCGTCACCAAGGCGGTGATCAACGGCCATGTACAGCCGGTGGCGGCGTTCGTCATGAACGGCGACATGGATCTCGGCGCCGAAGCCATGATGAAGACGATCCGCGATGCCGCGGGCGACGAGGCGACGTCGTTCGTCGACGGCACCGGCCTGGCAACGGCGATCCTGGGTGATTCGATTGCCACCAATCTCTTCATGCTTGGCCACGCTTGGCAAAAGGGGCTGGTGCCGCTGTCGCTCGCTTCCATCGAACGCGCCATCGAGCTCAACGGCGTCGCGGTCGAGACCAGCAAGCGCACCTTCGCCTGGGGCCGCCTCGCCGCGCACAACCTCGCCGCCGTGCAATCCGCCGCCAGGCCTACCCTCCGGGTCGAGAAGAAGGTCGCGCGCACCCTGCCCGAAATCGTCGCCAGGCGCTTCGAGCTGCTCGAAGCCTATCAGGACCGCAACTACGCCGAGCGCTATCGCGCCTTCGTCGACAAGGTCGCCAAGGCGGAGAAGGAGCGTGCCCGCGGCCGGTCCGGTTTCGCCGAGGCGGTCGCCAAGTCGCTCTACAAGCTGATGGCCTACAAGGACGAGTACGAGGTGGCGCGGCTCTACACCGACGGCGACTTCCACAAGAAATTGGCGACGCAGTTCGAGGGCGACTTCAAGGTCACCTTCCATCTCGCGCCGCCTTTGTTCGCCGACCGCGATCCGGCGACCGGCCGGCTGCAGAAGCGCGAGTATGGCGGCTGGGTGATGCCGATGTTCCGCATTCTGGCCTCGCTGAAACGGCTGCGCGGCACGCGGTTCGACCCGTTTGGCTACACCGAGGAACGCCGCATGGAGCGCCGCCTGATCGACGAGTACCGGACGACGGTCGAGACGCTGCTCGCCACGCTCGACCCGGGCAACCATGCGCTGGCGGTCCAGATCGCCGAGGTGCCCGAGAGCATGCGCGGCTTCGGTCACGTCAAGGAGAAGAACGTGCGTCTGGCCAAGCAGCGCGAGGCCACCATGCTCGCCAGCTACCGGAATCCGGCGGCACAGGCTGCAGCGGCAGAATAGGGACAAAGAGCGGGACGCCCACGCTTCCGATGGATTGGGGAGCGAAGCGAGGGCGTCCCGGATACGCGCACCGTCGGCGAAGGGAGGGTCGCGGCGGCACGTCCGCGCTATAGGCCGAATTGGCTCCGAAGATAAGCGCGATCCGTTCCGAAAATTGCACATCTCAACCACCCTCAGGGGATGTTGGATGCAAATTTCTCGTCGCGGTATGAGACTTGCGTTCCTCTCGGCTTCGCTGGGGGTTTCATCATGGCTGGGAGCGCGCCACTCCGATGGGGCTCTTCTCGATGACTACTGATCCTATAAGCGCCATCGGAGTGGCGCGCTCCCGGCGAAGGCGCTACGCGCGGCCCGACTGATGCGAAAAGGAGGCCGGATCGAACCGGCCACCGAAACTGCCCAGACGATCGAGGGCGCGCTGCCACTTGGCGGGGAAATCGGTGTCGAACACCAGGGCAGCATCACCGTCGACCACCAGCCAGGCGTTGTCCTGCAGCTCGTGATCAAGCTGGCCGGGCTGCCAGCCGGCGTGGCCGAGCGCCAGCCAGGCCTGCTTGGGGCCGGCCCCACCCGCCATGTCCTTCAAGATCTCCATCGACGCCGTCAACGCCATGCCGCCGCCGATCACCAGCGTGTCGTCGCGCTTGTAGTCGGCCGAATGCAGCACCAGACCGCGCGAGGGTTCTACCGGGCCGCCGAACAGCACGGGCCGCTCCGCGGCAGCGGCCGGCACCTCGATGCCGAGCTGTTTGTAGACTTGGCCCAACGGCAGGTCCTCGACCCGATTGTTGACGATGATGCCGAGCGCCCCGTCCTCGTCGTGCTTGCAGATGAAGACAACACTCTTCTGGAACCGCTCGTCCGGCATGGACGGTGCGGCGACCAGGAAACGGCCTGCCAACCCGGCAGCGGGAGTGCCTGACCCGGACATGATGCAATGATCCTCCAAAGTCATGGGGATTGTCCGGGCAAACATCAAGCCGTCGCCCCTATTGGACAAAGGTCCACCCCTCGCCTAGGGTCCGCCGGTTCGTGAGGCTACCCGGACCGGGTGGCAATTGAAGGAGCAAATAATGGCGAAAGTCGGCGACAAGGTGCCCAGCGCCACGTTGCGCGTGTTGGGCCCCGAGGGACCCAAGGCGGTCACCACCGAGGAACTCTTCGCGCCCGGCAAGAAGGTGGTGGCCTTCGCCCTGCCGGGCGCCTTCACACCCACTTGTTCAGCAAAGCACGTGCCCGGGTTCGTGGCCGAAGCTGCTGCGCTGAAGAGCAAGGGTGTCGACACCATCGCCTGCATCTCCGTCAACGACGCGTTCGTGATGGGAGCCTGGGGCAAGGACCAGAAGGCGGGCGACAAGGTCATGATGCTGGGTGACGGCAACGCCGAGTTCACCACGGCGATGGGCCTCACCATGGACGGCTCCAAGTTCGGCCTCGGCACGCGCAGCCAGCGCTATGCCATGGTCGTCGAGGACGGTGTCATCAAGCATCTGTTTGTCGAGAAGCCGGGTGCCTTCGAGGTGTCCTCGGCCGAGCACGTGCTGAAGAACCTCTAGCGCCGAGCAACAAGCGGAGCCAAGATCGACGGCGGGGCCAACACCCCGCCGTTGTCGTCTCTGGACCACCATGAACGCGCAACTTCCCGGCCTCTTCACCGGCCAGTTCACCGTAAACGGCGCGACGCGCCTCTACGGCACGATCGGTGATCCGATCCGTCAGCTGCGGCTCACCGCGATGATGCCGCAGATTTTCGCGGCGGCCGGCGTCAATGCGGTGTGGCTGCCGTTCGAAGGCGGTGCCGAGCTCCTGCCCTTGCTGCTCGACGGCCTCGGCAAGCTGCGCAACTTCGCCGGTCTCACCGTCACCACGCCGCACGAGGCAGCGGTGCTGCGCCTGCTCGGCCGCGCGACCCGACGCGCCGAAGCCGCCGGCAGCGCCAACCTGGTGCGGCGCGAGCGCGACGGAACGCTGGCGGGCGACAATGTCGAGGGCGCCGGCTTCGTACGCGGACTGGAAGCGCAGGGCCACCGATTGCGCGGCGCCAGCGTCTGGGTGGTCGGTCTCGGCGCGGTCGGCGGCGCGATCGCCGCGGCTCTATGCGAGGCCGGCGTCGGCCGACTGCTGCTGACCGAGATCCAGCGGATGCGGATCGACGCCACGATCGACCGGTTGTCGCGACACTATCCGGACGTGCCGGTAGCCGAGGTGGCGACTCCGCCCAAGGGCATCCACGTTGCGATCAACGCCACGCCACTCGGCCTGCGCCCGGAAGACCCGCTGTCGTTCGACCCGCTCGTGCTGTCGCCCGACGTCGTCGTCGCCGACGTCGTCATGACTCCGGCCGAAACGCCGCTGCTGCACCATGCCCGCACGCACGGCCGGCGCATCCATCACGGCCGGCACATGCTCGACCATCAGGTGCCGCTCACCCTCGACTGGTTCGACATCGACGCCAAGGGCCTCGACGTCGTCGCGCTGGCCCGCGCGATCGGGCGGTAGATCGTATTCCTCCCCCGTCCTACGTCGTCATACGGGGGAGGTGCCCCGTCATACGGGGCGGAGGGGGAAGGCCTCAGACGAGATCGATGAGATCCCGACGTCGGAACTTCATGAACCTCGCCTGAGGCTCTCCCCCGGCCCTTTGGGCCACCTCCCCCGATTACGACCCGATTACGGGGGGGAGGGACTGGAAGAGAACGACCTACAGCGTCACGCCACCATTGACGTGGATGGTCTGGCCGGTGACGTAGCCGGCTGCCGGCGAGCACAGGAAGGCGATCACGGCGGCAATCTCGGCGGGCTTGCCGTAGCGGCCCAGCGGAATCGAGCGACTCACTTCGGCCATGCGCTCGCGCGGCACGGCGGCATGGACGGAACCTTCCTTCTCGACGAAGCCCGGGGCGACGCAGTTCACCGTAACGCCAGCGGGCGCCAGATCGACGGCGAGCGCGCGGGCGAAGGCTTCCATGCCGGCCTTGGCGGCAGCCGAGGCCGGAAAGGTCATCAGGCCGCGGGCGAAGGCGTGGGCCACGAACGACGATACGCCGATGAGACGCCCACCCGCGCCAGCCTTAACCAGCAGGGGCTTGGCGGCGCTCGCCAGCTCGAAGAACGCCGTGGTCATGGCGGCGAGGCTCGCCTCCCAGGCAACGCGGTCGAGCTCGCCGACCGGACGACGGTCGGCGAAGCCGGCATTGCTCACCACGATGTCGAGCCGGCCGAAGCGCGCCGCGGTCTCGTCGACCAGGTGCGCCGCCGTGCCCGGCCGGGCGAGATCGCCCTCGACGATCAGCGTCTCGGCACCCGAACCTTCCAGCTGCCTGGCGACGGCCTCGGCGCCGGCGCGATTGCGACGGGCGTGGAGGGCGATCGCGGCGCCGGGGGCGGCGAGCGCGCGCGCCGTTGCCGCGCCGATGCCCGAGGAGGCGCCGGTGATCAGGGCAACTCTGCTCATCATCGAGGCTCCGGTTGATGACAGCAGACACAGAGCTTGTTGCCGTCGGGATCGCGAAAATAGCCGCCGTAGTAGTTGGCGTGATAGTGCGGCCGCAGACCAGGGGCGCCTTCCGAGGTTGCGCCTCGCGCGAGCGCGGCCGCGTGGCAGCGATCGACCGCGGCCCGGTCGGGCGCGAGGAGGGCGACCATCTGGCCGTTGCCCGGCGAGGCGGCCCGGCGATCGAACGGCCGGCCGATCAGGAAGAGCGGTCGGGCGACCCCCGGCATCATCCAGCCCGCCCAACCCGTGTCTGGATCGCTGAATTTCAGCTCGAGGCCCAGCACGGGGAGAACGGCGGCGTAGAAGGCGAAGGCCCGGTCGAAATCGCCGATGCCGATGTGAACATGCGAGATCATCACGGATGAAGTTAGCACCGCCTACCGGCAGGCGTCGCGCACGGCGGGCGCCAGAAAATCGGCAAAGCGCTGGGCGCCCGCGGCGGAGAAGTGGCCGTTGTCGACGAAATCCGGGTCGGAAAAATCATCGGCCGGCACGTCGATGTAGAAGTCACCCAGGGCCTTGGCCGTCCTCGCCAGCACCGCGTTCAGGCGCTGCTGCATCGGCCACAGATCGCGATCGCGCACCAGCGGCAGCCAGCCGTAGCGCCCGTCGCCCCGCAGTTGCGCCCGGTTGAGCAGCTGGCCGACCCAGATCGTGGCGACGCCGCGCTCGCGGTTGATCGCCGAGATCGAGCGCACGTTGCGCTCGAACAGCGTCTCGACCGCAGGATCGTCGCCATCCACCGGCGGCCGGCCATAGGGATCGGCCCTGTAGCGGACGGTGTCGACGCTGGCACCGAGGATGCGCACCAGCACGGTGAGGAGCGGCGAAAGGGTGACGTGCGAGCCGCCGACGCGGCGCGTCTTCAGCGAATCGACCTGGCTCGGCAGATGAAAGTCGGCATAGCCAGGATCGAGCCCCGGGATGTGCGCATTGCGCAGGTCGTTCCAGCCGACATAGTAGATCGCGCAGCGCGGCTTCTTGCCGAACTTCGTCTGGTAGAAGGCGGTCTGGATCAGATGCTCGACGGTCGAGTAGCCGGGCACGCCGTTGTTGACCACCAGGAAGTGGCCGCCGTCCTGGCCGCGATCGAGCGCCAGGGCGAGGCGATCGCTCCAGGTGTCGCCCTCGCCCGCGGCGATGTCGTAGGTGGTGGACCCGCCATAGGTCGCCACCATCGCGCGGCCGGCCAGGCTCTCCGGCGTCGGTTCGCGCCCGCGCGTGCCTTCCGAGGTGTGGCTGATGGCAAGCCCGGTGACGCTGGTAAGCTGCAGCGACGGGATCGGCACCGCCTGCAGGAGCGCATGCCACTGGAAGCGCGGCGACTCGGCCCTGTCGGCCGGCAGCAGCGGGACCACCTCGACCCCGGCCCGTCGCAGGGCGTAGGCGCCGGCACCCCAGGCGAAGTCGACGATTGCCAGGGTCAGGAGCGCACCGGCGAGCCACGGCCAGCGCACCAGGGCGACAGCAGATCCAAGGAGCACCAGCAGATAGAGAAAGTAGTCGGCCCGCGGTCCGCCGGCATGCAACTCGTCGATGCCGACGAGCCAACACGCCATCGCTGCGACCGCAACGGCTGCCAAGACGGCGATGACCGCGATGATCGCCCGCTCGAACCGGCAGGGGCGGGCGAGGCCGAAATAGGCGCGCACGCGGTTCGGCATGGCGGGGCGGCGGGCGATCGTGCCCGGCTACTCCAGGGTCAGCTTGGCAGCCCTGGCGATGGTGCTCCAGCGGGTGATCTCCTGGGCGACGAAGCGAGCGAACTCGGCGCGACTTTCGAGCTCGACGCGCGCGCCCTGCTTGTCCCATTGCGCCTCGATCTGCGGCTCCGCGAGCGCTGCCTGCACGGCGCCGTGCATGACGTCGAGGACCGTCCCGGGTGTGCCGCGCGGCGCGAACAGGCCGAACCACTGGCTGACACGAAAGTCGGCGAGGCCGGCCTCGCTGAAGGTGGGCACGCTGGGCAGCACGGGATCGCGGCGCCGGCCGGCGATCGCCAGAACGCGAACCTTGCCGGCGTTGGCTGCCGCGGCGTGCGGCGGCACGAAGGCCGCATCGACTCGCCGCGCAAGCAGGGGATCGATCGCCTGCGACCCACCGCGGAAGGGGACCTGAGTGAATTGCAGGCCGGCGCGCTCCTCGAGCAGGTCGAGTGCAAGATGCGAGATGGTACCCGGGGCGTCGTAGCCGACCTCGATCGACTTGGGTTTGGCCTTGGCCGCCGCGATGAACTGCTGCAGGTCGGTGACGTCGAGCCGGGTCGGATTAATCGCCAACACCAGCGGCTCGCGGGCAAGGGCGCTGATCGGCATGAAGTCGCGCGCGAAATCGAAGCCCGCACCGGACTTCGGATAGAGGATCGACGCGTAGGTCAGACCGGTATAGCCGACCATCAGCGTGTAGCCGTTCGCTTCGGCGCGACCCAGAAGGATCGCGGCCATCGTGCCGCCGCCGCCGGTTCGATTGTCGATGGTCATCGGCTGGCCAAGCCGCTTGCTCACCAGTTCCGCGAGCGGACGGGCATAGAGATCGGCGCTGGTGTTGCGCGAGAACGGCACGATCCAGGTGACCGGCCGCTCCGGCCACGTCGCGGCAAGGACCCGTGGCGCAACGGCGGCCGAAACCAGCCCGCCCAGCGCGGTTCGACGAAACAGACCGACCATGCTCAACCCCATCCTCGCGCCGGAACGTAACGGCAAGCCGCGCCAAGCTCCAGTTCATCGTGTTTGCAGACAATCTGCGTCACGCCCACCACAAAAACGGCGATATTGAGTCGCAGAGGCCGCGGCCCCCGATCTCTCCCTGCTACGACCAATTCCCGCCGAACTCTATCGAACGAACCTTTCCGCGTCCGCCCAGCCCGGAGTTGCATAGTCCATGTCTACCGAAGCCGAACCGAAGCCTTCCTTCACAACTGCCCAGGCCGCCGTTCAGATCACACGCGACGACGTCGCCTGGAGCCCCCTTGGCCAGGGCGTTTCCGAGCTGACCTACGGCTTTCGAGAAACCAGGCCGCCGGAGAACTACGCCAACGGCGAGAGCAAGACCTTCTCTCAGGTCAACGACGAGCAACGCGAGGCAGTCATCAAGGCCATCGCGGCGTGGTCCGACGTCGCCAACATCACCTTCAAGGCAGTCAATCCGACGGGGTTCACCGACGAGGCGACGATCCTGATCGCCAACTTCGTGGCCGACGCCAAGAGCAACGAGGCCGCCCACGCCTACGGCCCGACCTCGAAGAATTTCGCTTTCGACAGCGACGAAGGCGACTTCTGGTTCAACATCAAGGACACGGTCTCGGGCTTCGCCTACGGCACCTACAATTACTCGACCGCGCTGCACGAGCTCGGCCATTCGCTGGGACTGGAGCACCCCGGAAGCTACAATGCCGGCGATCAGCGGAACGCGACCTATACAGACGACGCTGTCTACCAGCAGGACTCGCTGCAATACACCATCATGAGTTACTTAGGCGCCGACAACACGGGCGCCGTCCACAAGGCGGGCGACACGACCTACTTCGGGTCGACCGCCCTGCTCGACGACATCGCCGCCGTCCAGCGCCTCTACGGCGCCAACATGACGACGCGCACCGGCGACACGACCTACGGCTTCCACACCACCGAGAAGGGCAGCGCCTTCGACATCGTGTCGGCTGACCAGCAGGTCGTATTCTCGATCTGGGACGCCGGCGGCATCAACACCCTCGACCTGTCGGGCTACGAGGGCAACCAGACCATCGACCTGCGGGCCGGTCACTTCACGAGCGCCGGGGAGCTCACCCAGAACATCTCGATCGCGCTCGGTACCGTGATGCACACTGGCATCGGCGGTTCGGGCAACGACACGATCTGCGGCAATGACGCCAACAACGTTCTGGTCGGCCATGCCGGAAACGATCGGCTCGATGGCGGTCTTGGCGTCAACGCCGCGGACTTCACCGGCCCGACCAAGAACTACGAGATCGTGCTCACGGCAGGCAATTCGCCCTTCGTCGTGCACGACCGGGTCGGCACGGACGGCACCGACTGGCTCACCAGCATCCAGGATTTGCGCTTCCCGGGCGAGACGCTGAGCACGACCGACTTCATCCTGAGCCGCGGCCAGTTCAGCAAGGATGCCGGATTCTTCGGTGACGCCTTCAACATCTTCCATCTCTACATCGCCGAGGAGAACCGGGCCCCCGATGCGCTCGGCTTGTACTACTGGGTCGCCCGGGTCGCTCAGGGCGACAAGATCACCGATATTTCCGACAGCTTCTTCGCGCAGCAGGAAACGTCGGGGGTCTACGCGCCCACCCTCGCCAACGACGCCTTCGTCGACAAGGTCTATGCCAACCTGTTCCACCATGCCCCCGACCAAGGCGGACTGGACTACTGGGTGAACGACCTGGTGAACGGCACGACCCGGGGCGATCTGGTCTTGAACATCGCCTTGGGCGCGACCGGTACTGACAAGACGATCGTCGACAACAAGGTCAAGATTGCGCGCAGCTTCGCGCAGACCGAGGGCCTGACCAACGCCGACTGGGCACGCGACGTCATGTCAGGCGTCGACGTCACGGCTCAGAGCGTGACCGAAGCCAGCCAGAAGATCGCCGACTACGCCGCCACGGCGGCGGCGGCGCAGACCGCGGAACTGATCGTCAAGCTGATCGGCGTACCCGATCCCGCACCGGTGGCCTAGCCGCTACGCCAGGCGTGCGATCAGCTCGCCGAGGTTCGGGGTGCCGATGCCGGTCACGAGATCGAAGCCCACGGCAGCCCGATAGCCGTTGTTGTCGCCACCCGTGATGTCGCGAAAGCACGCGGTGCCGACCAAAGGATAGAGATGGGGGTTCAGGTAGGGTACCGGCCCCCGCCCTGCGGCAAGCCGGGCCTCGTTGAGGATGGCGCACAGGCCGGCCCACACCGGCGCGCTCCAGCTGGTGCCGCCAATCGCGCCGCGCTTGCCGCCGAAGATCACCATCGCGCCGTGACGAGGGTCCGCGGCGATGCTGACATCGGGCACCAGCCGCCCCGGCCTGGTGCGACGCTTGACGCCTTCCTGCCAGCGCGGCCGGGTAAAGCGGCTGCTGATGCCGCCGCCACTGCCGGTCCAGCCGGTTTCGCTGATCACCGAGCCGTCGGTGGCGAGCACGAGCGTGGTGCCGCCGACCGCGATGACATGCGGATCCGATGCCGGATATTGCGTCTGCAGACGCCGGGGGGCGAACGGCATGGCGCCCTGGGGGCGCGCACCCTCGTCGCCGCTCGACACGAAGACATTGACCCCGAGCGCTGCCAGCTTCAGGAACTTGCGGCGCAGGATGTCGAGGTCGTGTGGCTGCTGGCGGACCAGGTCGGCCTCGCCGACGCCGAAGCTGATCGACATCTGGCGGAGCCGAGGGCGGGCGCGCGCATCGGCGATGACCGCATCGAGGGCACGGGCGAAATCCGCGAGGTCGAGCGAGCCGGTCGCATAGACCCGCACGGTGGCGCCCGGCGCGATGCCGCTCGCCCATTCGACATCGATCGACTCTTCACCGTGCGGCTTCGGCAGTTTCGTGTGTGTGGTGCGGATCTTGACGACGCGGCGATGATCGACCGGCTGGCCGTTGGCTTTCCAGAAGGCGGCGAGGTCGCGGTTGCTCGGCAGCGTGTCGGTGATCACCGCGATCTCCTGGCCTCGTCCGGTGAACGGCAGCCTGGCGCCATAGGTCGCCAGAACGTCGTCGGCCAGGAGTGCACGCTTGCGCACTTTCGGCAGCTTCGCCGGCTGGCTTTCGCTCGCCGGCGAACTCCGGAAGTGGTAGCTGAGCTGTAAGCCGACCCGGGCGGCCGACCGGTCCCTTGTCGCGTGTCTCGCAAGCTTGTCGACCGACTCCGATCGCGGCCCGCTCGCCGCACGCACGACACACTTCGCCATCGATTTCCCTTTCCCCGATGCGCGGCGCACGCGCCGCCGATGCGGGAAACTGCGGGGAAAGGGATTCTGCGGTCGGTGTCGTTTGCCACATGGTTGCCCGATTCCGGCCGAGCGGATCGGAATTCCGGCCGGCGCGGCGCGTCGGCGGCGGGGCTCACGATCTCTTGTCGCCCCTGCACAAACCCTCCAGACTGGCGTGGGAGGTACCGGGGGTGCCAAGTCGGAAGGTCGTTCCGTCGATGGTGCGGTGCCAGGCATGCGGCACGAACGCAATGCCCGACGCCAACTATTGCAGCCAGTGCGGACGACCGCTCGGATCGGCGGTGGAATGGACGCCAGAGACGCGCGCCGCCGATCTGCGGCCGCTCACGGTCCTGTTCTGCGACCTTGTCGATTCGACCGCCATGGCGAGCCGTCTCGACCCGGAAGTGTGGCAAGATATCCTGGTCGACTATCAGCGGACCGTGCGGGCGGCGATCGCGAGCTACGGCGGCCATGTCGCCCGCGTCGTCGGCGATGGCATACTGGCCTATTTCGGCTGGCCCATCCCGCACGACGACGATGGCGAGCGCGCCATTCGCGCCGGCCTGCAGATCGTCCAGGACCTGCGGCGGCTGGGCCGTGGCGGGCCGCAGGGCGGCGGCGTGGATCTCCACGTTCGGCTCGCCACGCACTCCGCAACCACCCTGGTCGACAGCTCGGGCGAAGCCTACGGCGAGGCGCCGCATCTGGCGGCGCGCGCCCAGGCCGCGGCGCCGCTCGATACGGTCGTCGTCACCGATGCGCTGAGGGTCGGCACGGCAGGACGTTTTCCGGCCGTCGATCTCGGATTGCACGACTTCAAGGGACTCGCCCAGCCCGTCCGGCTTTTCGCCATCGACGCGCAGCCCGCCGCCACGGGATCGGGCGGGCCGGGGTTTGGCGACGTCGGCGGAGGCGCCCGCATCCCCCTGATCGGCCGCGACGAGCAGATGGCGACCCTCCATCGCCTGTGGTCGGCGGCCGTCGCGGGCTGTGGCCAGACGGCGGTCGTGCTGGGCGAGCCCGGCATCGGCAAGACGCGGCTGGTCGCCGAGCTCCGCCACGTCATCGGATCGCAGCCCCATCGCTGGATCGACTGCGCGGCCAGCGTGTTCCGGCAAAGGTCGCCCTACTTCCCGGTGGTCGGCGCTCTGAAGGAGGCGATCGGGCTCGCCGACTCTGATCCCCAGACCGGCTCTCTCGGCCGGCTGGAAAGGATGCTCGCCGGGGCGGGCATGCCTGGATTGGAAGCGACGGCCCTGATGGCCGATCTGCTCGGCCTCGAGGGGGTCGATCACGACGCTACGCGACTCCTGTCGATGGAGGAACGGCGGCAACGGCAGAATCACGTCCTGGCTCGGTGGATTGCCGGCAACGACGGCATGCCGCCGACCGTCTTCGTGCTCGAGGACATCCATTGGTGCGATTCATCGACGCTCGCGCTGCTCGCCGAGGTGCAACGACTCCAGGGCCAGTCGCGTCTCCTCGTCGTCCTGACCGGTCGCCCCGAAGCCTCGGCCTCGCCGCTGGCGGCAAATGCCGCGACGATCACCCTGCCGCGGCTGGAGGAAGAGGAGACCGTCGGGCTGCTGAGCGCCGCGACGGGTACCAGGACGCTGTCGGCCGCGACACGCAGGGCGATCGTCCGTCGCTCGGAAGGCGTGCCGCTGTTCGTCGAGGAATTCGCCCGACTGTCACTGCAAAGCACCGAAACCGACTTCACCCAGATACCGACCACGCTCGCCGCCTCCGTCGTGAGCCGGCTTGCCCGGCTGGGCGAGGCCCAGCAGGTCGCCCAGGCGTGCGCCGTCGTCGGCGCTCCGGTGCGGCTCGACTTCCTGAAGCGCCTGCTGGAGATGCCGGAGCCTGACCTGCACGAGGCGCTCGACCGGCTGGTCGGAGCGCGAATCCTCGTCGCCGACGGCGGGCCCGTGTCTGGCAGCTATCGCTTCGGCCACGCGCTTCTGCAGGACGTCGCCTACGGAAGCCTGCTGCCCAGTCGCCGGCGGATGCTGCATCGCCGGGTGGCAAACCTGCTGCAACAGCACCTGCCGCGGATTTCGGAGCTGCAGCCGGAGATCATGGCGCGCCATTGGGCCGGTGCCGCCGAGTCCCAGCTCGCGGTGATCGCGTGGAGCTCGGCCGGCTTCCTCGCGGTCCAGCGCCGCGCCTTTGCCGAGGCCCGCGATTGCTACCAGGCCGCGCTCGATCTCCTGATGGCGCTGCCGGAGAGCGCCGAGCGCGACAGCCGGGAGCTCGAGATCCGCTACGCGCTGTTCGCCGCCCTGCAGATCACCGCGGGCTACAGCGCCGACGCGCTGTCGCACAACACGGTGCGGGCGCGACAGCTCACCGAGCGCAGCGGCGACGGCGTGAAGCTGATCAGCCTCGCCACCGGCGCCTGGGCGGCGCTGTCGAGCGCCGGCGACTACGACGCCGCCTGCCGGATCGCCGACGAGGTGTCCGCCCTGGCGGCCCGCGATGGCGGCCCGGAGAATCTCGCCCACGGCCAGATGGTGCAGATCACAGCGCGCAGCCGCATCGGCGATCTGGCCGGCGCCGAGGCGTCGTTCGTCGAGGGCCGGCGATACTTCGAGACCACCGGCTTCCGCCGCAAGACCGGCGCCATCGCCCAGACCTACGGCAATGCCGCGCTGGTGGCCGCCCTGCAGGGCGCGCAAGGACGCGCCGTCGAGCGGGCCGAATGGGCGCTCCAGGTGGCGACGGACAACGCCAACCCCTACGACGCCGCCTTCGCCAGCCACATGGCGGCGAGCACCTTCCTGATCGTGCGGGCGCTCGATCGGGCGCAGGAGGCGGCGCAACGCTCGGTCTCGCTGTCGGACGAGCACGACTACCCGCAATTCTCGGCCATCGCGCGGATCGCCCTCGGCCGGGCGGTGGCCGAGCTCGAAGATGCCACGGTGGGCGTCGCCCTCATTCACCAGGGTCTCGGGGCCATGACGCGGACAGCGTCGCGGGCGGGGCTGACGATGTACCTCACCTGGCTCGCCGAGGCACAGAATCTCGCCCGCTCGCCGGGGAATGCCCTGGCGACGATCGAGAAGGCGTTGGCCATCAACCCGCAGGAACGGCTCTACCGGGCCGAGGCCCTCAAGCTTCGCGGGTTGCTGGAGTTTCACAAGGGCGACTTCGACGTGGGCGAGCGCGACCTTGCTGCCGCCTTGCGCCAGGCGCAGGAGATCGGCGCCCATCGCTTCACCCTGCGGGCCGCTCACGCGCTCGCCGAGCTAAACGTCAGCCGCGGCCGGCCCGAGCGGGCTGTCGGCCATTTGCGAAAAGCGCTCGCCGCCGCCCCGGTCGCTCCGGACGACCCCGACTTCTCGCGAACGCGGTTGCTGCTAGTGCACCTGCTCTCGCGCACGAACGGCGGGCTCTCCTAGACCTGGAACGCAGGGTTCCCTCAGCGTCGGGATTGCGGCGCGGGACGTGCCAAAACTCACAGATCGACCGCCACCCCCGATGACACGCTGTCACCTGCTTGCATGCCGTTTCCGGCCAGGCAGATGAGAGGGGAATCATCATGGCGAAGACGACCAGCAAAGAGGCGACCAGCAAGTCGAAATGCCCGGTGGGCACGCTGAAGATGAGGCCGATGTGCCTGCATCCCAAGAATCAACCCAAGCACCTCGTCCTGACACCGGCCGAGGAGACGGCGCTGCACCAGTTCGCCGCGCGCGTCGTCAAGGCCGGCGAGATCCTCTACACCAAGGTGCCGCGCGAGAAGGCCGAGCCGGTGCTCCGCCGCAAGTGGCTGTACATCGCCAATCAAATCCGCTGAGGCTTTCCTCGCGACGACAAGCAAGGCCCCGCTCGACGTTCGGATCGGCAGGAAGCAGCCATCCCGACGCACGGGCGGGGCCTTTCGTCATCGCTCACTGCCTGGTTCGGAGGCGACTGCTCTGCACTATCGCAACCACCGCCAGCGGGATTGCGACACCCAGGATGGCGACGGTTATCAATAGCCAGCCGAGCTCGCCGTAGTTGGCTGCGACCTCGATGGTACCTGTCGCCGGATTGCGTACCTCTCGCGTCACAACGAAGGCCTGATTGAGGTACTTGGTGAGGAGCGAGCTGGCCGAGAGGGCGAGATTTGTGAATGACGCCATCACGGCAAAGAAGGTCGCCTTGAGAGTCGCCGGTGCGTTGCGGGCGATCCACGCCAGCATCGGGATCATAGCGACCTGGCCAAGCGGCGATTCCAGCGCGGTGTTCATGAGCGCGATGAATCGCGCATCGACGACGCCATCGGTCCAGGCTGCTGTCCAGTGCTGCAAGCCGTAGTACAGGCCGATGCTCGGCAACGACAACACGCCGGCAGCGATCGTCAACAGGACAACCATATAGGCGATGGATCGGTGCGCCATGAGCGGCCGCAGCACCACGAGGCCCGCCAGCGTCAGCACCGAGGTGATCAGCGACAGCACAGAGATGAACTGCTGGTCGAACCCGAGCACGTCGATCTCGAACCAGGTGGCGCCGGGTCCTGGCAAAGGTACCGCCCGAAACACGAATATGACGATGGCGGTGCCGATCAGAGGGCCGCGCAAGTCGGGGGCGAGCTCCAGCAAAAGGCGTTGGATGAGGAAGACGACGATACCCATGGAGCCCAGAAAGATGATTTCCTGCGCATAGGGTACCTCGCCAACTCCGGTGGCCAGGCTGAAGACGACGAACGCGCCGCTGCCGCCGAGGATCAACCAGTTGGGCCTGACGTTCTCCGACGAGGCGAGGTCTTTCGCCGCGATCCTTTCTTCCTCGACGCCCTGCGCAAGCAAACGTCTGGCTCGCCGGTGCCGCGTCAGCGACCCGAGGGTGACGCCGGCGACGGAGACGGCCGGAATGATCAGCGCCAGCAGGTAAATGTCGGCATAGATAGCCGCCTTCTCCGCCCTCCCCAATGTCTCGACACCCTCGAACATCACGACGTTCACCAGCGAAACGAGCACCGTGCCGCTGATTATGGCGAAGCGGCCGAGCGTCTGCATCGTGGTGTGCATGGCTTTGATGTCGGCTTCCGCAAACGCCTTTCCATTCTCGTCGAACCGCGGCACCGCCTCGACCGTCATCGCGTCCGCCACCACGTCCTGAACGACGTAGCCGCTGGGCGCCAGCAGGGTTGCCATGACGTACCACGCGCTGGCCGGCATGACCGCGGTCATCGCGTCGGTGTGGGCGATCAGGGCGTACATGATGGCGACGCTGGTCGCGATCAATCCGGCGCCGAGCCAGACCAGCAGCGCCTTCCAGCGCCAGATGAGGTCGACCAGATGGCCGAGCGGCATCTTGAGCGCCCAGGGGATTCCGGCCCAGAAGGTCAGCCCGGCAAGGAAGGCGGCCGAGAGGCCCAGATAGTCCTTGACGAAGAAGGTGCCGACGATTGCCGTCAGGCTGGAGATGCCGGCCGCAAGGTAGACCATCAGCGGCGGCAGGTAGGACCAGCGAAGCTGCCGGCCCAGATCGACAAAGGTCACGCGGAACCAGAGGGCGAAGCCGGCGGGGGCTGCCTTGATGGCCGCGGCGAGAGAGGCGCCGGTGAGCCGAATGGTCTGCCAGGTAGCAGAATCCATGAACGAGATTCCCTCTTGCACCGGACGTTCCCAGGATACTCGACCCGGTGTCGAGGTGTTGGACGGATGAAACTTTACAATGATTAACGTGGAGGCCTCACTCAAGCCACACCTCTGATGCCTACTCCTCCGTGGCGTCGCGCTCCTTGAAGTAGGGGAGCGATTGCCGCTCGGAAGCGCAGTACCACTAGTTGAGAGTGAAGTGCGGTCCGTTGCTTTCTCTCCCCCGAGCAACCTCGACCGAGCCCTCTCAGCCAGCCGGCGGTGGCCCCACTACCGCCGGCGCCCTTTTGCCGACCAGTCTGTGCGGTCGAGGTGACGCCGGCCGTGTCGCGCTGCCCCGTTTCGAGCCCACCCTTGTGCCTGTCTTTTTTCGGCCTCGCGCTCGAGATCAGAAGCGCCTCATTGAATGGCAACTGAATAGTTGCGGCCTTCCCATTCGCCTGTGCCGCTTTTGCGGAAAGTGAAGTGCAGCACGGCGCCTGCCTTCAGCCGACGTGCCGGAATTTCGGCCGCCTCAAGGCCGAAGGCGCCTGGTGTGGTTTCCAGTTCCTCGTTCGACCTCCAATCGTCCGTCGTCCACACGATGGTCTCCGGCTGCTCCAGCAGGAAACGCAGAGCGCACCCCGCCTGCATTCGGCCGCGCGGCGCCCGGCGCGACCAGTGAACATGACGGGGAGGTGGTTGTTCCCGTCCGTAGCGGTAGGCGACGGCACGAGGCCGGTCGATCACGCTTCCAGCGACGATCCCCATGGCGAGCTTGATGAATTCCGAATGCGCCCAGACCAGCGGCATGGCTGCCCCGGTCGGCTTGCCGGGGAAGAGAAAGGACGGCGGCAACGCCGCACGATCCCACACCTGCTCGGGAATCAGGCCGCCGCGGCCGGTCATGCGGCTCATGGCCTCGAGGTAAGGGACGGCATCGCCTCCTGCCGCCAGCACGTAGTGGCCGCGCTCGCCGGTGAGCAGCGGCCAAGGCCGTCCGATACCGACGCCGAGATAGGGAAGCCCGCCTTCCCGTTCGCCGTAGCCGTCCTCGTTGTAGCGGTACCAGACGGGCCCCGAAGGTGTTTCGACACGCAGCATCTCGTCGACCACCTTGATGGTGTCCCTGACGAGCTTGGAGTCCGGCGACCTCATTCCGAAGCGCACCAGCTGAAGGAAGTCGGTGCTCACCTGGTCCTGGGCGACAATGCTCGCACCAGGCCCGCGATTCTTGAGAGGGATCCGCTCGGCGAAGGCCGAGCGGTCCTCGAGGACGCGCAGCGGCGCGCAGCGAACGTAGTGGGCCTCGACGCCCAATCGGGCAGCGAGTGGCGAGCCGTGGACGACGGTCCAGTCCTCGATATTGGCATTCCAGTCATCGGCGATCGCAAGGGCGAGCTCGCGCTCCAGGGGCGCGAGGAATTCCGCGCCGACGACGAGAGCCGCGATGCACGTGGCGAGGGTGAAGGTGCTTATGCCGTCGATTTCCTCCCAGCGATCCTGCTCCGACCCCGGGCCGATGCGGATGATGAAGCCGAGCGCACGCCGCACCATGTCCGTCACGCCGATGCCCGTCAGGGCGTTGCGCTCGGCCAGCGCGCCGGCCAGCAGCACGGGCCAGGACACTTCGTCCAGTTGTATGTTCGTCCAGGACGGCGTGCCGCCCAGCCACTGGTTCTGATGCCATCTGCCGTCCGGCAGTTGCGTGGCGATGAGGTAGCGCAGCACGTCGCGCGCTTCCTCGATCGCTCCGAGCGCGACCAGCGACAGGGCGCTTTCCACCAGGTCGCGCGGCCAGACCAGATGGTACCCGCCGATATCGTCCCGGCTGTTGCCCCAGGGAATCGAAAGACTGGCCACGATCGCTCCCGGATATGTCTTGTCCTGGTGCGTCCGCAGCATTGCCGCAGAGAGTTTCACCTCGTCGCGGAAACGCATCGGCACCAGATCGTCGACACGCAGAGTGGAGTGCCAATCGCGCCATCGGCTGACGTGATCCTGCCAAACGGCATCGAAGTCCTGGATCAGGGCCGAGATGGCGAGGGTCGCCGCCGATTCCCGGCTGCCACCGAAAGCCAACGCCAGCCGCGAACGCCGCGGCAATCCCCCCGTCAAGGCGACGCTTCCGGGACCGGCGCGACGGTAATGCCACGTCATGGCGCCGTTCTGCTTGAAGTCCTGCCAGCCGTCGCTGAAGCCAACGAAGCCCGCGCTGACCGCAGTCCAGGCGTCTTCCTGGTTCGGACCGGCTGCGGCCAGTGCCAGCGCGAACGGCCCCTGCTCGGCCGCCAGCACCGTGCGTCCCCGCTCGGCATGGACGGTCGCGACGTTGCGATGCCCGGTCCCGCCGACATGGGGCGCGAGCAGGGCGTAGACCATCAGGCCCGGATCGCCCTCGAGCGTCAGATCGATCAGCAGCGCATCGCGCTTCGGGTCCGGTGTGATGCGCTGGATGAGGGTGAACCGCTCATGCGAATGGCTCACCTCGACTGCGGGAATGCCTGGCTCAGGCGTGGTGACGCGGTGCGTGCCCAGCCGCTTGACCTCGCACCAGAAGCCCTTGCCATCCGCAACAATGAAGCCGAGATCGCGGATTTGGGGTAAGTCGACACGCGGATAGAAGACCTCGTTCACGATCCCGTAACCGACGGTGAACCAAAGGCGCGCCGGCCCAATGGCAGTGCCGACCATATCCTTGGCGCTGCTGGACCAGGTTGGCGGAATGCCCGGCCCGCCGGGCGCTTCCGCGGTTCCTTCGATTGAGTGGCTGGCATCCGGCGACATTCGTGCGTTACCTCGCAAAACCGATGAAGCGCCTCATGTCGAGTATGCCGATGAGCAGGTACACGGTCACCTCGGAACGACTGCGCCCACTCGACCTCGGCTTCAGCACGTGGTTTGTGATCGGCTCGCCGATCAGCAGGCCCTGGAAGATCGCGCGCTTCCGATGCGCGTGAGCAGGGTAGCGATTGCCAGTCGTTACAGCATCACTCGCCGCTCCTGATCTTGCGCCTGGCCGCGCTTGACGAGCCAGTCCAGCGCGGAAAGGCCTCGGTGTCGAGGCCGAACAGATCAAGGGCGCGCGACACCGAGTGGGTGACGATCTCGTCGACCGTGCGCGGGCGTGCATAGAACGCCGGCACCGGCATGGCGACGATGGCACCCATCTCCGTGACAGCCAGCATGCTCTTGATGTGCCCGGCATGCAGCGGTGTCTCGCGGAACATCAACACGACCCGGCGGCGTTCCTTAAGGCAGACATCGGCTGCCCGCGCCAAGAGGCTCGACGTAACGCCGGTCGCGATCTCGCTCAAGGTGCGCACCGAGCAGGGCGCCACGATGATGCCCATCGTCTGGAACGAACCGCTCGAAATTGCAGCGCTGATGTCGCCCGGCGCGTAGACTCTGTCGGCGAGGGCGCGCAATGCGGCCGCCGACAGGTCGGTCTCGAGCGAGCGCGTCTGGTCGCCGGCCTTGGAGATCACGAGATGGCTCTCGATCTTCATGGCCCGCAGCATCTCCAGCACCCGGACGCCGTAGACCGTTCCCGAGGCGCCAGTGATGCCGACGATCATGCGCCGGACGGGCGGGGCCGCTGCCACCACCGACTGCATCAGCCCACGGTCTTGATGTGCCGCGGATCCGAATGATTCATGGGCTGCGGCTCGGCTTCCCACGAGAACGGCGTGGTGGAGAGCGTGTAGCGGTACCACGGCAGGTCATTGGCACGACCGAGCTTGTGGCGTAGGTCAGCCCGCGAAGGTCGTGAGCGCACCATATACTTTGACTGAATCACCAGCGATGTTGACGGCATGACGCAGGGCATGACCTGTAGACGCACCTTTCCGACTGACTTGCACTCAGAAGGGCAACGTAGAACGATAACAGCCTGCACCGAGGGGCTCAATGCCCGTACGGAGGTCAGGCATGGAAGTCAACGAGCCTTGTGCATGTTGGCGCTCTTGGGGCGTCGCTCCCTGGGGATCGGCTCGTCGAGCGGCAGATCGGACAGATCGGCTTCGAGATCGGACCCCAGCCGGAAACGGCCGACGTCAGGATGGATCATCTTCGCGGTGAGCAGCGTCACCGGCTCGAGCACGTTGATGAACATCGGAAATCGGCTCCAGGCGTGCAGGTTGTCTGTCCGCGCCGCCGGTGTGTCGCCAATGAAGAAGAGATCGAACAGGCCGCGCTCGGCCTCTTGCGCGAGTCTGGGAAAATAGTCGATGTCGGTCGCACCATGCGCATTGGCCTCCGGATGCAGCCAAGCCGCCGGATGGCCGCCGGCCATCTGGCCGATCAACATGCCGAGAGCCATCGTCTTCGAATTTCTCACCCCGCCCTGCTTGCTCGCCGGCTCCATCGGCATGGCTGGACCAAGGGAAATCCCCGGCGCGTCGTGCGGCCACCGCCTCGTTCAGGCGCCTGCCTTGCGTTGCGAGGCATCCCGATAGGCCAGATATTGACGTTGAATGACGATCTGGTCGGCAACGAATTTCGCGTCGTGCCAGACGCCCCAGATGAAGCTCGAGCCGCGCCGCGACTGGTACGGCAGCCCCAGGAAGTAAAGCCCGGGCTCGCTCGAGACGCCGCGCTGATGCCGCGGCTTGCCGTTCACGTCGAAGGCGTCGACCTGTATCCAACCGTAGTCGGCCACATAGCCGGTTGCCCAGATGATCGATGCGATCCCCGCCTTTGGCAGGTCGAGCTCCAGGATCGGATGGGCGACGCATGCGGGTTCGGGGTAGATCCGGCGCGCTTCCGGGTCGGGCGGAAGGTTGACGCCGTTGCGTGCGACGTAGGCGTCCGCCCGATCGAGCACCGCGTGATAGTTCTCGTCACCACGCGCGATATTTTCGGCCAGATCCGGATGGAAGGTCGCTCGTCCATCGCGGAAGGATTTGGTGCGGCCGACCAGCGTGATGCCTTCGAGCGCAAGCCTGCGAAAGTCGATGGTGTGGCCGCCGCGAGCCCCACTCACCGCGATCGTCACATGTTCCCGGCCGGGAGTGGGGGTAGCGGCATCCCATTCCCCGAATACGCCCAGCCACCAGCAATAGTCGCGGTTTCGATAGGCACGCGGCGGCCTGTCATGAGGGCCGACCGACAAGAACACCTTTCGGCCGGACTCGTTCAGCTCTTCGGCGATCTGGACGCCCGACGAGCCTGCACCCACGACTAGTACGGCGCCTTCCGGCAGCTGCGAGGGATTGCGGTAGTCCGCCGAATGAATCTGCGTCAGCCCATCGTCCTTCGGTGCAATCGGTGGAATCTCCGGACGCTGGAACGCCCCCGTCGCCACGACGACGCGATCTGCTTCGAAAAGACCGTCCGACGTCGTGACCAGGAATCCCCGCCGACCCTCATTGCGGCGAAGCGTGCGAACGTCCACGCCGGTTCGCGCCGGAACGGCGTATTTCCTGGCATAGGCCTCCAGATACGCAGCGACACGATCCTTGCCCGGAAAACCATCGGAATCGAAGCCCTCGAACTCGAGACCCGGGAAGCGATCATGCCAGGCCGGGCCATTGGCCACCAGGGAATCCCACCGCGCCGAGCGCCAGCGCTCGGCGATGCGGGCGCGTTCCAGGACGAGGTGCGGCACGCCATTCCTGCTCAGGTGCTCGCTCATCGCGATGCCGGCCTGGCCAGCGCCCACAACCAGGGT
Organism: Reyranella sp.; assembly: GCF_050185545.1. GTDB lineage: Bacteria > Pseudomonadota > Alphaproteobacteria > Reyranellales > Reyranellaceae > Reyranella. The sequence goes on from NZ_JBFWZI010000108.1 coordinate 24,350, forward strand.
ATCGACGAGAGTCTTCTCGGCCGTCACGTTCGGACACCCATCTTCGTTGGACTTTCCTTGGCTGCGATCGCCACTTTGGGATCACTCACGGGTTCGGACAAGACTACTCTACCGATCCAAGCTGCCTTCTTCACGAAATCCATAGCGAGGACGATTGGCAAGCGCGTCATCACGTTCCAGGGTGCACTCACGGAGACCAACCCATGTCGAAAAGACACGCACAGAAGCGCGCCGCCAAGGCGGTACGCCGGAAGAAGCTGCTGGCCGAGCGGCGCAAGAGCGCATCGGCCGCTACCCAGATGTCGCTGGCGGCGCAGGTGCGGCAGGTCGCGATTGCGCTCGATCCATTCCTGCCTGATAAGCGAGGCGCTGTTTGACGATGGAATGGGCTATCTGCTCCTTGCCCGCAAGGCGGCGGATGGCAGAACAGCCATGGCCATCTTCCTGCTCGACGTCTACTGCGTCGGCGTGAAGGACGTCATCCTGCGCGTGGCCGGAGCGCACGAGATCGAGCGGTTCATGGACAGACTGAACGTTGCGCAGCCGATGACCGCGATCGAGCCCCCTCGCGCCCGCAAGCTGCTGCACGATCTCGTAGCCTGGTCGGGCTCGATCGGGTTGGCGCCGCATCCCGACTACGCCGTGGCAGAGCCGCTGTTCGGCGATGTCTCGGTCGACACGTGCGACGAGAGCTTCAGCTTCGGCAAGAGCGGCAAGCCATTCCTGATCCAGGGCCCGAACGACACGCCGGCGCGCACTAGGAAACGGATCGAAGCGATGCGACGCACGCTCGGAGATGGCGGCTTCGACTACATCCTGGGGATCGATGATGACGACGATCTCCTCGACGATGACGATACCGACCTCGCCGACGACGTCGAAGCGGAAACCGACGATGCCATCGAATCCATCACGGGCATGCGTTACGACCCGGAAGCGGCCCCTGATGCAGAGAAATGGCAGGAGCTCGGTGAGGATGAGCAGATCATGCTGGCAGAGGTGTATCATCGACGAGCCGGCATCGAGCTTCCGAACACGAAGGTGCACGCCGTCATGCACGTCATCATCAAGAACCAGATGGCGCTGGGCGACGAGCTGCCGGTGCGCCGCGCGACCGAGCGACTGATGGGCGCAGGCCTCGATCGCCACGAAGCCGTCCATGCGGTGGGCAGCGTGCTCGCCGCGCACATGAGCGATACCTTGAAGGCCGGTGCTGCGAACAATGCCGCCTACAATGCAGCGGTCGAGCGACTGACCGAGCTGGCGGGCGGAGTTCGGACAAGAGACAGAGGACGACCGCAACTGACGGCCGGCCAGATCGCCCCTGGCGCTGGACCGCCGATCTACTTGCCTTTCGTGTCGGGCAACGACGCACCATGGCCTG
>NZ_JBFWZI010000109.1:0-24912 GCF_050185545.1 Reyranella sp.
AGCTCGGCGAGGTCAAGATGCACACCGGCATGCCGGTCGAGGTGCTGATCAACCGCGGCGAGCGCACGGCGCTGCAGTACATCGCCGCGCCGATCTCCAACAACTTCGCGCGCGCCTTCAAGGAGCGGTAAAACTACGGTCAGGTCCGCCGGCACAGTCCATAGGGGCCGGCCGCCATAGGCTGCTTCAGGGAAGGCGCGGCCTGAGATGCCGTTGAAGGACGACCGATTTCAGGCCCAGCGCGAGGTCGCGACGGTCCCCGCTCAACCCAAGTGCATTGGGCGAGACGCGGTCGGGAAGGTCCAAGTCCAGGATCAGCCAATGGGCATCGCGCTCGAGAATGCCCTCGTGAATCGTCACCTTGAGACGTCCGGCGCGGGCGAGGCTGTACTCCTCAAGCCGAGTGCCGTTCGCCCGGATGACGATTCGCTGACGCTCCACCCCATGCTTTGGTGCCAGAAAGACATCGACATCAAACTCGACCGTGACCGGCCCCAAGCCGAGAAGCGGCCGGGGAAATCGGAGCGAGACCTTCCCAGCCTGACTCCAGACGCCCCAAGGCTCGGGCAGTGCCCAGCCGCCGAACAGAAAGGGGCTTGCCAAAGGCGATCTCCATTGTCGTGCTCGGGTCGGTGCCGGGCGCCGGTCCAAACAGCAGTGACTCCAGGCAGGTCGTCGCCTTGCCCGACCCGCGTTCGAACAATGAAAGATTCATGTGGCCGAAGGCCGACAAACCAGCCGGCACGCGAAAACGGACCTGCGCGCCAAGCCGCGCGGCGTGAGGAGATATGCCGTCCGGGGCCTGGGCTCGCCATCGGCGAAGCCAGGCAGGGCTTCCACACAATGATAGCGCACTTGGTCACGTGGCCATCTGCCAGCACGAAAGCTGTTGGTCGCCAGACCATTGTCCATCACCAGAGACAAGATGGACTCATAACGATCGGCGGTCGAGCCCAGCGCCTCCATCGACTCGCACTGCGTCGGAGGGCTGACCACCAGCACGCTGTGTGACTCCCCCAATGCCATGAACATGGGATCGCCGAGAGTCGCGATGTCACAGATGGGTTTCTTCGATGCGGACCGCCGGCTTGCGGCACTGTCTGCCAAGGGCGATCCCCTGGTCAGCATTTCGGCTTTGGTTCCCTGGGAAGCGTTTCGCGCCGATATCGAGGCTGTGGCCGTGACGCCGGACGAGTCGCGGAAGAGCCCGGCGGGTCGCAAGCCGATCGATGTGCTGGTGCTGTTCCGAATGCTGGTGCTGCAGTCGTTGTACAACCTGTCGGACGAGCAGGTGGAATATCAGGTTCGCGACCGGCTTTCGTTCACGCGCTTTCTCGGGCTGGGCCTGGAGAACAGGATCCCGGACGGCACGACGCTGTGGCTGTTCCGCGAGAAGCTGGCGAAGGCAGACCTGCTGGCGAAGCTGTTCAAGCGATTTGACCAGCATCTCGAGGCGAAGGGCTACCTTGCGCGGGGCGGCCAGATGATCGATGCGACGATCGTGCCGGTGCCGCGTCAGCGCAACAGCCGGGAGGAGAACGATCAGGTCAAGGCTGGCACCATCCCCGAGGAGTGGCAGAAGCATCCGGCGAAGAACCGGCAGAAGGACAAGGATGCGCGCTGGACGAAGAAGCATGAGCGGAGCTACTTCGGCTACAAGAACCACGTGAACGCCGACGCACGGCACAAGCTGATCCGCGACTACACGGTGAGCGACGCCAGCGTGCACGACAGCCAGAAGCTCGAAGAGCTGCTGAACAAGGCGAACACGTCCAACGACGTCTACGCCGACAGCGCCTATCGCTCGGCCGACACGGAGCGGCACTTGAAGGCGCGGGGCTTGCGCAGCCGCATTCACAAGCGAGGCCGGCGCAATCGTCCGCTGACCGAGGCGGAGGTGGCGGCCAACACGGCCAAGAGCAAGGTGCGCGCTCGCATCGAGCACGTGTTCGGCGCGCAGGAGAATGCGCCGGGCGGACGCCTGGTGCGCACGATCGGCATCGTTCGTGCGAAGATCAAGATCGGGCTCCAGAACCTCACCTACAATATCCGTCGCCTGATGAGTTTGGAGCAGTCGGCGGCGACGTGACGGGTGGAGTCTGCCTGCAGCACGTCGAGCGGTGCAGAAAACTCCGATCACACCCACTCACGGCCGCTGAGGCCGTTGGAAATACTACCTATGGTCGAATCTCTCAACGTCCCTCGTCGACAAAAAACAGATCTTAGTTTCAGCTCGCTGGCTTAGGATTCGAGAATATGCTTTGCACGATGGTTGATCGAAGTGCGCTACGCATAAGGTCTGTTGCTTGGTTTCGGAGCATTCGTATGCCGGCCTCCATGAGCAGATGATCTCGAGCGTCGCGCCGAAACCTTCTGGCAATCTCGACGATCCCAGCGGCATAGGCGCTGGTGTTATGCTGGCATTCTACCATGGTGCGTCCTGACTCGCCGCGGCCAAGAAACCGTGTCCGATCTGACGCAATTGAACCCAAGAGGTCCATTAAGTCCCGACGTTCGTTCTCGACACTGATCTTGACTACACATTCTTCTGGCAACGTAGCGTACCAGCCAACTCGACTGACGACGCTGAGGCCGGCCTGGTTCCAGATTCGCAACTGGCTACCCGACGCTTCACCCATGGTCGGGAAGCGAAGGTTGAATACAAGATGGGCTTGGGCAATGGCGGCATCGAGTTCAGGCTCGGAAACAAAGCCGCGCAATCTTACGCGGGATGAGAGCCCAAGAGCCTCGATTCTCCGTTCAACCAGCTCTCGATCCCATACCGAGCCGCAAATCTCGAAGCAGAATTCCATCCGGTCCTTCACTTCCCCCAAGGCCTCGAGGATCTGCAGCAGGCGCCGGTTAGGGCCGATATGACCGAATTGAAGCAACTTGAGTGGTCCAGTCTCGCTACGTCGTGCACTGACTGGCAGGCCAACTGCGAAGGGTAGGTTCAGGCCGTACGTTGGAACGAACCCGCGCGACGCTATGGAGTCGAATCCCGCCTCCGTGTGCACGAGGGCGGCAACCGAGTGCTCGATGGCGCCTTCAAACATGGGAAAGCGCTCAAGAATATCCTGAGTCAATTGCCCGCATGCGCACACGCTCTCCGCCGTCGCCCTGGCGTCCTCTCCGTAATGGCGCTGCATGGTGGCTATGTAAGAGGTTGGTGCGAGGAACTTGTTGTGGACCATGTCGCGGAAGAACTCCTGCAGGACGAGGTCATGGATGACGACGACGCCGGGCACCCGTCGGGACAGAGCATATATGTCCTGATGGAAAATCCAGGAGTTGCCAATGTTGAAAAAGATGGCGCCCTGTGTACCGCTGGTGGACGGCAGGCTAGCCAGCGGCATGGGATGAGTCGCGAGCGGGTCGAAGCGCCTTACTTCGGCAAAATCTCGCAGGTCATCGTTCCACTCGTCCTGGTGCGTCCAGAGCACGACATCGGCCAGCTCAGCGAGTGATGGCAGGATTCGTCGCGTGTAGTGCGCAATATCTGTTGGCAACGGGGGGAGCGGAGATACCCAATGAATCAAGGGCCGATCGAGCTCATCGAAAGATATCGCATCCGGGCCGGCGCTACGCATCATGGCGCATGCGCTCGCGCAGTTGAAGATATGCCTGCTCGGAGCACGGCACCCGCACCAGGTTTGCCCGCCCGGCACCGCGAAGGCGACCGGAGCCAATCTGGAAGATTTCGACACGAGCTTCACCTTCCATGCCCGAGCGTTGGCCGTCGATAGAGACCGGGCCGAAGGCAAAGGGCACGCGCGTGAGCCCTCCTGGCATCACTGGCTCCTCGAGCGGCAATTGGAGGCCGTCGTGTCTAAGGGTTCCCTGATTGTCGAACCAGTCGACATACAGTGAAAGCCTCTGGTCACCGGTTGCAAGCCAGGGCGCTCGCGACCGATTTGCGATGGAGAACACGCCGAGTCCGGTGGCTGCGTCGTATCGTTCGACCGCTATGTATCCATCCAGCTGGTTAGGATCGCCGACGAAGAGGTTGTCCGGAATGTCCGTGCCGATCCTGTTGCCGCGCCGAGCGGCATAGAAGATGGTTTCGCCGCGAAGCTGGAGCGCGTCCTTTCTCTCGATCAGCACACGTAGGGCATCGGCATCCACAAAGTCGTCGTAGACGTCGGCGGTGATCAGCCGTTCGCACTCGAAGCCGGCTGCCTTCCCCAGCTGGGCCACTTCGCCTGCTGTGTATTCCCGGTTATGTCGTCCGTAGACGCCGCCTGTCGGCACAAACAGGCCGAACGAATAGGGTGCCTCGTTGCGCAGGACTTTGGCGACCCCGCGATGGCTGGCGATGTTGGGAGTGCTCAACACCAGCAGGCCTGACGGTTTCAGGACCCGTGAAATCTGCTGGAAAAAGAACAAGGGATCGATGGCCAGATGCTCGAGGATTTCCAGAGCGAAGACGACGTCGAACGCGCCGTCGGCGAAGGGCAGTGATTGCGTTTCGACATTGGCATGACGTACGTCGATATCGAAGGAAGGTGCGTTGGACGATCGGCTGATCGTCTTGGCTCGGTAGTCTGGTCCTTCCCACACGGCGCTGATTTCTGCGTCAGGCAGCGATGCCTTCACGAGCGACGCGAAGACGAATGGCGGGAAGACGCCGATATCCAGGCACCGCAGGCGGGATCGTGCCGGCAGAAAGCTCAGCGTCGCCAGGTAACGCTGCCAGTGCGTCCCGTAATAGGATGTAAGCTGCTTCACGGAGCCGTAGAGGCGGAGATCGTAGGCAGCATAGAGGTCAGGGAACTGTGCAAAGGCCGGCTTGACCGGTCCAGGCTCGGGAACCGAGAAGTGCTTGCGTGCGGCGGCCATGTCGAGCGAGGGGCTGTCGATGCTCTCATTCTCAGTGCAGAAGCTGACGGTGGGCATGCCCTCGGGAGTAGGCACCGACTTGGCGATCGACGTCGTCGTGGCGGTCGCAGTTCCCGTCAGTGCCTCTACCACGCGGGTCCAGTTGATGTTCAGCGCCGAGTAGCGTTCGAATCCCGCAGCACCCATCCGTTCAGCGAGCCTGGCGTCGTCGGCCAGCTCGTCGAACGCCGCAGCTAGGGCTGTCGCGTCGGGGGCGACGACGAGGCCTTCCTGACGATGTCGGATGAACTCGAGCGGACCTCCAGAATCGGTCGTCGTGACGACGGGGCGGCGAGACAACATCGCTTCGAGCGTGACATAGCCATAGTCCTCGTCAATCGGGACGAAGGCAACGCCGCGCGCCTTGGCATAGTGATCGGCCATCTCGGAATCGGGAATGGGCCCCAACCATGTGAGGCGATCGGCCACGCCGAGCTGGCCCGCATGGTCGTGCAGGCTGCGATCGTACCCTGGCACGTCGGGCTGGCCGGCGAACACGAGTCTGATGCGCGAGCGTGTTCGGGCCAAAGCCTCGATTAGCAGCTTTTGCCGCTTCGAGCTGCCGATGCGGCTGGGGGCGAAGATGTAGTCCGAGAAACTGTCGGCGTGCAGCAGGTCTGCGTAGGGAGGCGGATGGTAGAGCGGTGACGACGCTGTTCGAAGATACCTCATGAGCCGCTTGGACACGTTGGCCGAGTTCGTGAATAGCCGGCCCTCGCTGTTCTCGAAGGCGTCTTGGTCCTCTGCCCGGATGAATTCGCGCACGGCAAGACCGTCGGGTTCGCCGAGTAGCTCGGAGAGGCCGAGATCCCACAAGTCGTAGGCCTGACGGTGCTGATGTAGGATCCAGAACACTTTGTTCGGGTGCCGCAGCAGGTAGGCTGGAAATTTGAGCCCGATGAGAAGATCAATCGGCGTACCGTTTGACTCGCCGATGTCGATTAGCTTTGCGGCTAGCACGTGATCGACGAGCGTTTGCGTCGGATACCACTTGAACGGTATCCGGATTTCCGTGGCTTCGTGGCCGTACGATTGCAGGGCCGTGCATAGATTGTACGAATGACGTTCCGCGCCGCCTCGAATGAAGGGTACTTGGACGGTTGCGATTCCAATGCGCATAATGGACCAGTCGGAAGGCGTTAAACGGTAGTGTCGGGGCACAGGGCGGGTTTGTGCGCTAGCACCGTGGTGTCCTGTGCGCCGAACAGGAGGTACGCGATTTCCGCGTCGACCCGCCTTTCGTGGAGGAATACTTCCAGCTTCTCGTGTGGGTGCACGAAACGCACGTCGACAGGATGGTAGCCGACGCTTTCTAAGAGCGTTTCCAGCACCTCTGGCGGCAACGGCTTGATGTGTGTGGGATCGGCATGGAACGTCGTCGCGCCGACGAGCACGTTCCTCGGGTTGGGGGTTTCGATGAGAAGGAGCCCCCCGGGTGCCAACACCCGCATGGCCTCTCGCGCTAGCCACATCAGAGTGTCGAAGGGGAGATGCTCGACTAATTGGAAGGCGGAGATCACTGCGAAGCTGCCGGGCGCGCACTTCGACAAGAACGCTCGGAAATCGTCATTGTGGACGACGATGTTCCACTCGGCCGCTTCGCCGATCTGAATGGGGTTGGAATCCACACCTTCCGCGGCCAGCCCCTCCCCGGCCAGCAGCTCCAGCCATTCTCCGCGCCCCGCTCCTAGGTCCAGCACAGGCTTGCGCGTTGAAGCCACGACAGCATGGACATCGGGCAGATACTTCTGCAGCCGCCTCTTGATTTCCTCGCGCGAGCCGCGATAGCGATCCTGCAGTGTGTTGTAGAATGACGTGAGCAAGGCTTCGAGGCCGTCGACCCCGGTGACACGCGATGCCGCGTCGGCCGCAAGCAGGACGCTCTTATCCTGCGCCGCAGCCTGAGCCTTCGGCAAAAGCCGATAAAACGCTGCATCCACGCGGCGCGTCAGGTCGGAGTAGGCGCGTGAAAATTGACTGTTCGCTGCTCTGAGTCGGATGACCTCTCGCCGCAGATTTTCGAGCAAGCCCTGAAGCGTCGCTACGTGCTCGTCGAAGTTTCGCCGTAGCGTGTCGATGTCTTGGGCAACATCTCGGCGTTGGACAGCGTCTCGGCGTTGTCCCTCGATATCGCGTGCAAGATCGCTGATCCGCTTATCCATTCGGTCGATATCTGCCGCGGCGGTAGTCAATCGTTGACGATTTTCCTTCGTTTCGGCCTGCGTGCCAGAAATACCGAGCAACGCCGAAAAAAAGTTGCGGATTCGGTGCAGCGGCATGGTCCTTTGCTCCGGTGGGCGCGCGGGAAGCGTAGCGGATGATGGGTCGGCATCTGGGGGAGGGGGCAGGAAGACTTCCAACCGGTGCGCAGGATTCGGCCGATATTCCCTCAAGAAAGGTGTCGAAGTCACGAGATCGTTGTTCTCTTCATGTGAATGGAAGGGATAGGTAGGCGAACTGTCCGTCTAGCTTCTAAAGATAGAAGGTCAGCCCCTCGATGGCGAGCCAAGAGTGCCGATCCATCGATGGCTTGGCGCAAGGGGGCGAGCGTCGAGCAACCCGGCTTGCGCAAGGCCTTGCTGCGCTTGATGGTGGCGGCAAGAGCGCTCGCACCGTTCATCGTCGTCTTGCGATACGGCAGAATAGCCCTTACGGTCTGGTTCGTCGAAGTGGTGGCAGACGTGCACGCGCGGTGATCGTAAGCGATGTCCTCAGCCTAGCAGCCTGTCGGACTGAGGTTGATAGGTAGTTGACTGGGTGCTTGTGAAAGAGTGGAGATCATGGGACCACAATCGGTGGTTGTTGTTCGGTGATGTTTTCCGGGTCAGGCGTGTGCGAGGGTGAACATCCGCTTGAGATTCCATGCCATTGTGACGAGGCTCCACTCGCCTTTGGCCTGCTGGAGGCCTCGCATCGAGAATTGCCGGAAGCCCATGACCGACTTGATGATGCCGAACACCGGTTCCGGGGTCTGCTTGCGCAGGCCATAGAGCTTCTTGCCTTCGGGTGTTGCCAAGCGGTGGTGCATGGCGTCGAGCGGCGTCGGCTGGTCGGGCGCGGGTGGGGCCTGCGCGAAGCGCTGTTGCCAGGACGGATGATGGTACTCGCGCGCCGCGGCGATCATGGGTTGGATGTTGGCGGCAGCACAGGCCTCGACGTTGGCGGCGCTGAAGTAGCCGCTGTCGGCCAGCAGGGTGTCGGGCACTCCCAGCGCGTCGGGCAGCTTTGCCAGCCTGTTGAGCATCGGCACGATCTGGTTCTTGTCGTTGGCGGCCTGCACGACGTCGTGGCTGACCACCAGCATCGAGCCTGCGGCCACGGCAGCTTGTGCATTGTAGGCTTGCTCGAAGCCGCCGCCCGCCACCGGCATGATGCGCGAGTCGGCATCGGTCAGGTTGATCTGGTTGTCCGGCAGCGGGCCGGGCTGGGGTGGCGCCGGGGGCTTGCCGCCCGGCTTTCTGCCCGTCGCCTTCTCCTTCTCCTCACGGGCTTGCATCCTGGCAGCGTGCTCGGCCTGCTCGCGCGCCAGACGCTCGGCAGCCCGCGCCGCGATCGCCGCCTTGGCCGCGGCAAGGCGGGCCAGGCGGTCTTCGCGTCGCGCCAGCTCTTGCGGCACCGACATGCCGTCGGGCACATCGGCCTGGTCGGCCGCCTCGGCCAGCGCAATCAGTTCGGCGACCTCGGCCTTGAGCTGCTCCTCGAGCTTGTTGGCATGGTCCCACGACAGCGCGCTGTGCCGACTGGCATTGGCGTGTACCTTGGTGCCGTCGAGCGCCACCGTGCCCAGCTTCAGCATGCCTATCTCGCGAGGCAGAATCAGCACCTGCACGAACAGCGCCTCGATCTCAGGCAGGAAGCGCCGCCGGAAGTTGGCGATGGTGTCGTGATTGGGATGGCTGTGGGCAGCGATGAAGCGGAACGCCACCGAATCATGGCTCGCCCGCTCCAGCTTGCGGCCCGAGAACACGCCTGTGGCGTAGCCATAAATCAACAGCCCGAGCAACATGCTGGGGTGATACGACGCCGAACCCGAGCCGCGATAGGACTTCTCCATGGACGTCAGATCCAATCCGTCGATGACCTCGACCACGAACCGCGCCAGATGCCGCTGCGGCAGCCATTCGTCGACCGAAGGCGGCAGGAGAAACACGGCTTGCCGGTCGAACTCGCGGAAATTGCTCACAGGGCGATACCTTCCAGATCGATATTCAACCTGTGATAGTAAACACTAAATCCCCGCTCGGGCTCAAGTCCGACAGGCTGCTAGGAGCGGTGCTTTGCGCCTGGCGGGAAGCGACAATAATTTGGCTGTTGGCCCCATCAAATGCCACCTTCACGGTAATTAAATGACCCAATAAACTTTGCGTAAAGCAAGTTGCATACCGATGAAATGTGGTCTATCAGTTGCCATGAGCTAGATCCGAATTGGGGCGCGACAACGCTCTACAGTCGGCGCTCGATTGGAAAGCGGCGGTAACTTCACAGAGAAAGGAAGGAATAATGGCTATCAAGCAAGACATTGCTGGTCTTTACGTAGGCTATTACAATCGTGGGGCTGACCCCGACGGTCTGAACTTCTGGATCGGGGCGGCCAACGGCGGATTGAGCTTGGCCGCGATCGCCGACGATTTCGCGACGCAGCCCGAGTCGACGGCGACCTACGCCTTTCTGGCAGCGCCGAACCTCGGTTCGATCCCTCTCATCCAAGCCTTCATCACCGAGATCTACCAGAACGTCTTCGAGCGCGCTCCCGATGCGCCCGGCCTCGCCTTCTGGACCGACCAGCTCCTCAACGGCTTCCCGCCGGGCCAGATGATCCTCGCCATCGAGCAAGGCGCCCAGGGCGATGACAAGATCGTCCTCGACCGCAAGATCGAGGTTTCGGTGTACTATGCTGAGCAGTACGCGCTGAACGGCGACGTTCCCTGGACCGCCGCCGAGGAGCTCGGCAACGCCAGCCACGCCCTCGACGGCGACAGAGCCTTCTGGCTCTCCCCCAACGCGGTGGCGCTCGCCAAGGCCAATGTCGACCAGCTCGTCATCGACAGCTTCGCCGAGACCTTCACCCTGACCCCCGATGCTGACCACTTCGTCGGCGGTGCTGCTAGCGACGTGTTCAATGCGTCGGCCCAGCAGAGCGGGGGGTTGCCGGTCCAGACGCTCAACGACGTCGACACGCTCGACGGCGGTGGCGGTCGCAACGTTCTGAATGCGCAGCTGGTGAACTTCTTCACGGCCCCGCAGCTGCTGGCCAACATCCAGCGGATCAATCTCACGGCGCCTGGCGTGGCGCTGGGCGTCGGCATCTTCAGCCCGATCCTCGACCTTGCCAATGCCAATGCGGTCGACACCATCACCTTCCGCGGGCTGGCGAACGGCGCCCAGATCGACAATCTTTCGACCGCCCTGGATCTGCTCGACATCCGCGACGTCGTGCAGAATCCGCTGGCATTCTTCAGCGAGTTCGAGGTGAACCACGTCGGCGGACTCGAGAATATCGACGACGCGCTGGCCATCAATTTGAGCAATGTCGGTTGGATCGGCGGAGGCATCAACCCGATCGGTATCGACCTCGACGCCACGGAGGGTGGCTACGAGGTCCTCAACATCGATAGCAGCACTCTTCCGAGCTGGGTCGACGTTTATGGCAGCGCCACCGGCACGGTCCATACCGTCAACATCACCGGCGACGCCGACCTCGACATCAATGATGACGACTTCTTTTCCACCTGGGACGCCGATGTGCTGGAGCTCATCGACGCCGAGAGCTTCACCGGCGATCTGTTCACGACGGTGACGGGAACCGGCGACATCGAGGTCCGCAGTGGCTCGGGTGACGACGAGATCGTGGTCGACAACGTCGGGAATGCCCTGGTTAGCGGCAGCGATGGCGATGACCTCCTGATCGCCGGCGAAGACACCAATGCAACCTTCACCGGTGGCGACGGCGACGACACCTTCAGCTTCGAGGCCAACGCCGGGATTGGCGGCACCACCAGCTTCGACACTGATGACTCGGTCGACGGCGGCGCCGGAGAGAACGTACTCGAGCTGCAGTCGGAAGGGGGCGCGCTTCTCGGTGCGGGCGTTGGCCCGAACATCGTGAACGTGCAGACCATCCGTCACATCACGGACGATCCGATCAGTGGAAACGACGACGAACTGGATGACGATCTCACGGTCAACATGAGCCTGTCCGGATCGGCGACCGTGCTGCAGTTGTTCGGCGACTATGACGGTTTCAACGTCGAGGTCAGCAATCTGACGAATGCGGACCTCGTCGTTTATGACGTCGACGATCGCCCCGGCAATGCCGACATCGGCGACCTGACACTGTCCCATGCAGATCCGAACGGGGTGCTGGACACGGTCAGCCTCGAGATCCGGAATGGCTCGGACATCGACGGTGACCTCATCGTCCCGTTCGATGCTCTGGCGCCGTTCGAGAAGATCGAGGCCTTGCTCCTCACGGTGCATGGCGCTGTCGATGAGTTTGCGCGGATCGCGGGGGCCAACGACATCGAGTCCAATGTCCAGATCTCCGGCGAGGGCAACCTTTGGCTTGGTGCGAACGGCAACGGGAGCGCGGCGAACGGAAGTTACGATGAGGAGAACGGTCTGGTCGACGCGTCTGCAATGACCGGAGACTTGGTGGTCCGCCTCGGCACCGAAAACCAGGTCGTGAACACCGGTTCGGGCGACGATCTGGTCGTGATCACGACTGCTTCCGATGTCGGGCCTGGGTTCCCGTGGAATGATCTGATCAACCTCAGTGCCGGCGGCAGTGACACCGTCCGGTTCCTGGAGATCACTACTGATGATACAGGCTTCCTGGATGGCGATGACTACCATCACATCAATGGGTTCGACGTTACCGATGACGTGATTGATCTCGATGTCAACAACATCGGCCTCAACTACACGGACACTGGATTTTCGGTGGCAGCGGGAGACGAGGTCGTTGTCATCGATTACGTCGGCGGCACGATTGTCGATTTCAACGGAGCGGCTACGAACTTCAACTTCATCAAGTTCAGCGCCGGTGTCCCCACGGGGGCCAACAACGCCGAAGACGCTTTCGAGCTAGCCATGGGTCTCGGGTTTATTGTGGTCGACGACGCTTTCGACGACTTCCTCATGGCGATGTACGATACCACGAACAGCCAGATGCTCTTGTTCAGGGCTGAATCGCAATTCGCGGTGATCCCATTTGACGATGTGATCAACGCCAGCAGCGATATCGACATCGTGGGAACGGTGAGCATGACGTTCGCCGATTACCAGGCCTTCGGTGCGAACAATCTCGCCTTCACCGATATCGGCTAGGCGAACGCATGAGACCATGCCCCGCCCTCTTCGGAGGGCGGGGTTTTCTTTTGGTGAAAGAAGTTGCAGAAGGGAACCATGGCAATGGCACGCTACGTCCCCCTCAGCCGCAAGCAGCATATGGCGAAGACCTGGACGCCGCCTGAGACGTACGCCTTCGCCGCCGCGGAGACCGTCGTGCCCGCCGTTGGGCTGGAGCTGGGCATGGTTGCGGCCAGCATGCCGATGGGCTTCGTCAAGCGGGGGGAGAAGTTCCAGCTGGTCGCACTGCTGTCACGCAATGCCGGGACGAACCTGTTCATCGGTCCGGACGGCAGATGGGTCGCCGGCGATTACGTTCCGGCGTACTTTCGTTGCTACCCGTTCAAGGCGCTGCTGCGCACCGGCGAGTCCCCAGGCACTGAACCCAAGTTGACCGTGTGCGTCGACGAGGCGAGCGGCGCGATCGGCGACGATCCAGGCGGCAAGGCGCTGTTCGAGGCCGACGGCACGCCTGCGCAGTCAGTCCGCGAGATGGTGACGTTCCTCACGGCGCTGGAAAGGAGCCGGCAGGTTACGCAGCTCGCGACGGACGCGCTCGCGGAGGCGGCCCTGCTGGCACCCTGGCCGCTGAAGGCGGCCAAGGGGGTTGCCCCGATCGGAGGCGTGTTCCGCATTGACGAGTCACTGCTAACGGCGCTCGACGATGCGGCCTTTCTGAAGCTGCGCAAGGCCGGAGCTCTGGCCGTCGCTTACGCCCAGCTCCTCTCCATGCCGCGCCTGGAACGCCTAGCCCAGCTCGAGGTGGTTCGCCGGAACCTTCCCACCGGCAGCCGCACTCTGTTGGACATCCTGTCCGGCACCGACAACGATACCCTGCAGTTCTAGGAAGACCTCAGCCAGAGGAGGGTGCGGGCGCGCGACAGCTGGCCGCTGCGGTGCAACGACAGCCCCTCGGTGAGCGTTGCCACTACCTGAGCGTCGCGTGCCTCTGCTCATGCGCGGTCGGACCGCCAAATCCCAATACTTGGTGGATGCCGCGCGCCATAGCCCGATGTCTTGGGGTAGGGCCATTTGCGGATGACGAAGCGCATTGTTTCGACTACAAGAAGCCGCGTCCGAAGTCATCTGATGGATGACTGCGAAAGGAAAGAACTAAATGTCCATAATCATGGTCGACGGCATCAAGGATATCGTGTTTCACAATGGCATCGTACGCATCGACTGCCTGTCTGCGGGACCTAACGGGGAGCAGCGCGCTTCCGGCACCATCGTCATTCCCGGCAACGTGACCGGCCCAATCCTCCAGTCATTGGCCAATGCCATGCAGGAGCTCGACAAGAAGATGCGTGACCACGCTGCCGCGGTGGCTGCCAAGCAACAGGGGGGCACTGCAAACTAGGGATGCAGGGAGCCAGACGCCCATGCGCACGATCAATGCCATCGCCTTGGCCTACGACTCTGCGCAGGATCGCGTTCTCGCGGTCATCAACCCGGGCGGTCTCAATTCCTGGTCGTACTGGTTGACCCGGCGGTTGATCCTGCAGCTGTTGGGTCGACTTCCCGCCGCGCTCGCGGCGACGTCGAAGGTCGCCAAGCAGGCTCCCGCCGAGTACCGTGGGGATCTGGCGGCGTTCGAGCGCGAGGTGGCAGTCGCGAAGACCGCGCCGGCCATGAGCAAGACCGATGACAGCGTGCTGCGGATGAATGCCACAACCGCCGAGCTCGCGGTGACAGTTGCCCTCAAGGACATGGGTGAGACGCTGCGCATCGCCCTGATCGGCGAGCGGGGCGGCCAGGCGGCGGGGGTGATGAGTCGTCCCGACCTGCAGCGCATCATCCACATGCTCGAGTTGGAGGTCGCCAAGGCCGAGTGGGTCGTCAAGCCGGCGCCTTCCGCCGAGAGCGGACCCGCGCCCAAGCGCTTGGTGAATTAGACCATCGCTGGGCATCGATCTTACGTCTCGTTCTCTGGTTCATGGTCTGCTCCGTCTAGTAGTACGGAACAGCTCTGTCTCCAACTAACCGACTGGTCCCAAAAAACGGGTCCAGTTCACGGCGATGTCGGGCTGCCGGCGCTGCTCCTCGAATGCCTTGGCCATGCCGTGCAAGCCGAAGGCGATCAAGCGTTCATGGGTCGGGTGGTTGAGCATCTGGGAGGCGAAGGCGCAGCCGATCGACGAGCCGCCCTGGAGCGTGACGTTCCGGCCTGGCTATGCGCTCCAATGTCCCGGCTGCCGAGGGCGCGTCCAGGGGCATGTCCATGAGCCGGCGCGATTGCCCGGGCAGTCGGCTTGAGTTTCCTCTCGTCGGCGCCCAAAGAAACGGCCGGGCTGAACCCGGCCGTCCCCATAGCCCTCGCGGGGCAGTCTTACTGGATGACGATCTCGACGCGGCGGTTCTGCGGCTCGCGCACGCCGTCGCCGGTCTGCACCAGCAGGCCCTGTTCGCCGCGGCCGATCACCGAGATCGCCGTCGCCGGCACACCCTCGCGGACCAGAGCGTCCTTCACGGCGTTGGCACGACGCAGCGACAGCGCCATGTTGTAGGCTTCCGGGCCCGACGTGTCGGTGTGGCCGGTCGCCGTGATGCGGGCGTTGCCGCGCGTCTTGTAGGCGTCGGCGGCCTGCTTGATAGTCGCAAGCGCCTGGGCCGACAGGTTGGCGCGGTCCCAATCAAAGAACACCATGTAGGACGGAGGCGCCACTGCCGGCGGAGGAGGCGGCGGGGGCGCAGCCACGGGAGCGCCAAACCGGAACGCCAGACTCGCCATGAGGCTAATGTTGTTGTTGTTGAACGTCACGCCACCGACAAAGGGATTGTTCACCGTCGGGCTCGTTGTTCCGTAGTACCGCCCCTCGAGGTTCAGGCGGAACTGCGGATCGATGTTCCAGCCCACGCCGACCATGCCTTGATAGGCAAAGTTGGTGCTGCTGGAGTACCCGCCCACGGCAGACGCATTAACGAAGGCAATGCCAAGGCCGGCGCCGATGTACGGCACAATCGGTCCGCCCGCCAAGAAGTCGTAGAAGGCGTTCGCCATGATCGCCGTCTGCTGGTTGTTGAACCCGGCGGACACGTTCTGGAAACCGACCGGAGCGAGCTGCAACGTGCCGTCGTTGCTGCGATAGACGCCCTCGATCTCGACGCGTGGACCGACGAAATCATAGCCGATCGCCCCACCGACCAACCAACCGGTGTTCGGATAAACGTTCACCAGTCCGCCGAAGTTCGGAAAGTTGATCGTGGTGTTGAACATCCAGTTCAACCCGCCCTCGGCGCTAATGTAGAAACCTTCATACTGGAGGTTTTGTGCCTGACCGGAAGAAGGCAGGACGGCGGCCAAAGCAGCAGCTGCAACCAATGCTTTTTTCATCGGATCTCCCTTCATTCAGTTAGTTCAATCAAGGTACTTGCAACGAGTTTTGCGAGCAAGGTTGACCATCGGACAAACTGCACGACTGAAACGATGCCTGGGTATGTGTTGCCTCGAATCAACAGCGGCATATCCACCCTCTGGCGTCGTCGGGTCAGGACGCCTCTTGCCGTCTGGGAAGGAACGCGCGACAGAGCCGTCAGGAGCTACCGCGACGTCGCTGAAAAGATGGCCCTTGCTAAGATTGTTGCAGCGCGCAAACGTAACTTATCCGCGAATGGAGGCTGCCGCCGCAATGACATTGGGGCATATTCTGAGGAATGAGAGCGGGGCCCGCAAGCATGCCGTAGGGGGGCATGGCGGCGATCGCTCTATGAGCGGCTTTGAGCCTCCAGCTCCAATTCTTGCGCATCCCTCTCGAGCTCGGCGGCATATTCCAAGAGGTTGTCGTGGTCGGATAGTGCCGACAGCATCTTCGCCAGGCGGCGGGCCCGTACGGCGTTGTCGCGTTTCGACTTGGCAAGCTGCAGCAATTCCTCGGCTCTAATCACCGTCTACGCCTCGCGAGCTTCAATTGCGAGGCACAACTCGTCAAGACCTTCGCCCCCCTCATCCTGGCCTAGCCCTTTGCCGCTGGCCGCATCGAACCGAACCGCGCCCATTCATGCCGTTGCCTCGCCCGCCGACGCGAGCGCCATGCCGGCCCGCGCCAGGCGCCGAGATCGACGCCGTCCGCCCGGAAGATGGCGATCGTCCTCCCCGCTCGTGTTATGCTTCACCCAGTCTAGATGTGACAGACGTTCCGAGCCTCAGTTGTAGATGCAACCGACGACCCCACCTCACGGGTCCCTGTTTTCAACGTTTTTCCTGCGCTGCCGCATCGTCGCTGTGACACCCTTGCTCCACTCGCCATAGAGGTCGCAGAGCCGGACCCATGTGGCCGGCGAGAAGCTGTTCGTCGACTTCGCCGGCGACACGGTGCCGGTGATCGAAGGGCTGACCGGGGAGATCCACGCAGCTCACGTGTTCGTCGCGGTGCTGGGGGCCTCGAACTACACCTTTGCCGAGGCGCGCTGGAGCGAGGGCTGGCCGATTGGATCGGCGCTCATGTCGATGCACTCGCCTTCCTCGGCGGCGTGCCGAAGCTGATTGTCTGCGACAATCTCAAGGCCGGGGTCACGGCGGCCTGCCGCTACGAGCCGGGGATCAACCGGACCTACCAGGACATGGCGGCCCATTACGGCACCTCGATCCTGCCGGCGCGGGTGCGCCGCCCGCGCGACAAGGTGAAGACTTCATATTGCACCTTGTGCAGTTGATGGAGCAGCGATAAGCGCAGGGGGCCTGCTGCCGTAACGCCCACCGACCCCTTTGATGACAACGACATCGCTGACGGGTTCGTAGAGACAACGGTAGTTGTTGCCATAGAGGTGGCGCTTCAACAAGCTGGCGCGGCCCAGGTGGTGAACGGTCGTTGTGCACACGCCGAGCTGCTTGGCGAGCTCGTCTCCAGTCAACATGCCGCGCGGGTTGACCCGATAGCGTGAGGTCGCCAAGCGGAGGAGGGGCCCCTATGGCGTTCGGTCAGTACCTTCGTCGAGTGCGCGAGGAGAAGGGCGCGACGCTCACCGAGGTGGCGCGCAAGGTCGATGTCTCCATTGCCTATCTCTCGCGCATCGAACGGGAGCGGGAGAATCCGCCCCCCGATCGCCTTCTGATGTCGATTGCCCGCGCGCTGGGTGCCGGCAGACGATTTGTTTGGCGCGGCGCGGCGACTACCGCCAGATCTGCGAGTGCACACCCAGCAGGTTATCGCAGCGTATCGGCGGCAGTCGGCCGGAGGCGAGCGGTGAGCATCGATGTCGCCTATCCGCATGACGCCACGAGCTACGACCCGCGGCCGATAAAGGCCCACCAGATCTGGAGCGTGGCAGAGCAGGTACGCCGCCAACTCACGCCGCGGCCGCAGATGCCCTGCCTCGATCTCGGTCGCCTGACGCGATCTGGTCAGAAGCTGCGGGTGAATGGCGTCGAGTATGCGACCCATCTCGATTTCGAGCGAACCGTTTTCGATGGTCGTGGTCGCGAGGCACTGGGCGTTACAGAAGCCGATCCGGCAGTGCCCGGAGCCGTGCTGATTAGCTTGAACGGCGCAGTGATTGGCGATCGCGACTACCTCAAGCGCTCGACACTGGCACACGAGCTTGGGCGCGCGCTGTTCGATGGTCCATCGATGATCCGGCAGGCCGGCAAGCCGGCGTTTGCGCTGGTGACCCCGAACGAGCAGCACCTGGTGTCGGCGAGGCGCGGCTAGGCCGGCATGGATTGGCGCGAGTTCCGCGCCAACGAGTTCATGGGCGCGTTGCTGGTGCCGCGCGAGTTGCTGCATCGCGCGCTGGTGCGTGGTTCCATCGGCCTTGGCCTGACGTTGCGCGACCGTGGTGGTAGCGAGCCAGTGCTCGACAGGTTTTTCGACCTCGCGCGCTTCGATGGACTGCTGATCGAGCTCGGCGAGCGGTTCGGGGTGTCGGCTGAATTCATCGAGTGCCGCCTGAAACGGTACGGCCTGGTGCACTGACGGGCACTTCCGATCGCCCGCCGCCTCGGCGCCATGGAGACGCGGCCCAGCGGGCCGCTTTTTAGAGTGAAGAGTTCGCCTCGACGCTGCCAGCTTCCGGCCCATCTCCCTCGACCATCACCGGAAAGACCACCCGGCGGGGGGGTGCGCGCGCTGGCGTTGCCAGCGCGCCCGATCTACGATCCATAACAAGAGCAGCGGGGGACTGTCCGAAGGCGGCACGTTGCGGAGGCCAACCGGAATCGCATCGTGACCGAGACCACGACAGCGACCATCCTGTTCACCGACATCGTCGGCTCGGTCGACCTGCGCCAGCGCTACGGCGAGACCGATGCGCACCGCATCATGGGCGCCCACGAGACGATCGTGCGGGCCGAGATCGCGCGGCACGCCGGCCAGGAGATCAAGACCACCGGCGACAGCTTCATGGTCGCCTTCGATTCGGCTCGCAAGGCGGTGGAGTGTGCGGTCGACATCCAGCGCGGCCTGGCGGCGCACAACCGGGCACATCCCCGGGAGACGGTGAAGGTGCGGATCGGCCTGCACACCGGCGAAGCGATCCGCTCGGGCAACGACCTGCTCGGCAGCAACGTCGACGCCGCGGCACGCATAATGGCCCGCGCCGCGGCCGAGCAGATCCTAGTGTCGGACATCTTGAAGGCTGTGCTCGGCGCGGCCAGGGACCTGGCTTTCCGGGACCACAAGCGCGTGCGGTTGAAGGGCTTCGCCGAACGCTGGCGGCTGTGGGAAGTCGCCTGGCGCCCGGCTGGAGAAGCCATCGTTGACACCTCGGTGGAGGATGGCCGCACACCCTATGTCGGACGCCGCGAGGAGCGCGCGGCGCTCGGCCGACTGATCGAGCGCTCTTCTCACCGGGCGCCGCGCCAATCAGCGCGCCGACCTCCAGCTCCATCAGCCGCTCGGCGGCAAAGCCAATCATGTCGCGCAAAAGATCACTGTCGGGGGTCTTCTCCACGAGTGCCCGCAGGTTCATCATCTCGTCGGTCATCGGTGGTCTCTCGGTTGCAGGTTTGGTGTCAGCAACCCGACCCTTACCCCGAAATCGCCGGTGACCTCCGCTGGGGATAAGTAGCCCGCCTCCGCCAGACTCTTGGCGGTCGCTGCGGCGGGCTACTTACCCCCAGCTACCTACACCACTCCTCGGGGCACAACCTGTGGCAGGACTGCCCTTGCGTTTGGCCGTTGACCTATCGACGGCCAATGGTACGGCTTCAAATGTCGCCCGAGATTCCCTCTCCGCGGCGGCAAGACTGGGTTAGCGTCCTGACGCCCGTTGGACCACAAGCCGACGGGCGTCATTTCTCCCCAGTCGACGACGCAGAATGGCAGATAGAACGTTCTCGGGTGTGGCATCATTGGGTTGATGTGTTGGGGAGGACAAGGTTTGATCCGTATCGGAATGGTTGCCGGGTTGGTCGCAGCCTTGGCGAGCCCAGTCGCTGCGCAATCCACTGGCTTTTATGTGCGCGGTGACGTCGGTATCGCACTAGGGACCTCATCGAATGAATTCGACACCGCCCCGGGCGCGGACAACGCCTCACTAGGCAACACTATGATCTGGGGTAGGCTGGATCCCGGGGTCATGTTCGATGTTGGAGCAGGATACCGTTTTGCCCCGTTCCTGCGCTTCGAGGGCTCCATTGGCTACATCCCCTCGATGGCTTTCAACGGGAGCTTCAACGGCAGTTCGTCGAATACGGCTCAAGCGAGTGTCAGTGCGCTGGTTGGCTTAGCAAATGCCTATCTCGACTTTGCCGGTCTTTTCGGACGATTGCCGGGCAACATTCAACCCTTCGTTCTTGGCGGCGCTGGCTTTGCGACCGTCACCAACAGCGGCGAGAACGACTACAACAACGGCCGATACTCGAACACGTTCAGCGGTGCGACGGTGACGAACTTTGCTTGGACGGCTGGCGCGGGCGTCGGAGTGCCGATTTCGCCTCGACTCACACTCGACGTCACGTATCGCTATCTTGACCTTGGTCAGCGTTTCGTTGGTCAGTTGCTGACTTCACCGTCAGGCCCTCCAGAGTTCTTGACGTACGACAGAGCCAATCTCCAGGTCCACACCATCATGGTCGGGCTGCGTTTCGAGCTTTAGACCACAATGAAAAGCCCGGCAAGTTTTCCCGGCCGGGCCTTCGGTGTTCGCGGCGCTGCGTGGGCTTGTCAGAGCAGCTCGGCCGTGCGCTCGCACAAGAGCTTGCCAGCGGCGATCAGGTTCGTCCGGGCCGCCTTGAGCTGGTCGACGTCCACCTTGTCGTCGAGCCAGCCTTCGTCGAGCCAATCGAGCGCGGCGAGGATGCCGTCGAGGGCGTAGATCGCGGCTCGGCGTCGGCGCTGGTGGCAGTGGGCTTGTCCGCCGTCATGGCGCACCCCCCATGGCTGCCCGCGTCTTGGCGACCTGCTCATCCCAGCCTTCAAGATCGGCGATGATGGTGCGCGCGATGCGCTCGGCTTGATCGGGCGTGAGGATGACTTCGGCCCTGACGGTGCAGTTCGGCCCGCTGGCGAAGATGATCGAGAAATCGCCCCGGTACGGGTTGGCCTGTACGAGGAACACCGCGCGCTGCTCGCCCTCAGGCTGGATGCGGGCGGGGATGGTGTTATCCATGGCGTCGGCCCTCCTGCATCGAGGTCCATGCCGTGACGGCCTGATCGGCCCGCCACGACTGCACGGCCTGCAGAATGTCTCGCGCCAGCTTCTCGGCGGCATCGGGCGCGAGCCACAAGGCGCCCATCACGCGGGATGCCCTGGTCACGTCGCTAGCGTAGTGTATGCCGACGCTGGCGCGCCGGCGGTCGAGCTCGACGATGGTTCGTAGGTCGTCGCGCTGCGCCGAGGCGCAGGCGGGTGTGGTAGATGAACAGACAGCCATGATCCGGTGCCCTCCAAGCACGGGGTTGCGGTTAGGGCTGAGCGTGTAGTTGCCTCTACCGCTCAGCCCGCCTTTAACGTATAACGTCAATATGGCGTCGTCAAATACAGTTATACGGAAAAAGCGTGGGCGACCCGCAACGGGGACAGACCCGCTTGTCGCGGTCAGATTGCCGCCAGAGATGATTGCAGCGCTCGACGGGCGCGCTGCCGCCGACAAGGTGAGCCGGTCCGAACTGATCCGCCGGCTGGTTGAGCTGGGCCTCGCGAAGGGCAAGGGGAAGACGCCCCGATGAAGAGCGCGCCTACCGGGGCGTGGGCCTGCTACGACGTGGACGGAAACCGCGTGCCACCGAAGTCGACGCTCGCTGCTTTCAAGGCCCAGCCAGTCCTAGTCGATAGCCGCGTCTCGGCCCCGCCCAATCACGCCAGCCTCGGCCGATTCGAGTACATCGCATATCCGATCGGTCGCCCCGACCTTCAAAGAACCTTCAAGTCGTTCCGGCGGATGCTGATCTGGTTCAAAGAAGCTCGCTCGACGACGGCGACGGGCAGGGGAAAGCGGTGACGGCTGCATTGAAGCCGCCAGTGCTGCACGGCCCGAATGCAGGCGGCAGCCAAGCCCGCGCTGGACTGCTGCTGAACTGGCTGGAGCAAAACAGCCGCCACGATCGAAGCAAGGTCGGCGCGATGTTCTGGCAGACCGTCATGGCTCAATGGTCGCTCTTCGATGCGATACCGCATGCCGCATACGCAAGAGCATTCCAACGGCTGGCAGACATTCACGATCCTAAGCACATGCCACCGGCTGCACTGGCATTCTGGCAAGGCTTGCCGGCGGAAGACGTCATCGTATGGCGCGGCCAGGACGCCTCTGCCGACCGAGTAGGGTCGTCGTGGACGACAGACGAGATGTCGCGCTCGGCTTCGCCAGAGGCAAGCGCGTCAGGAACGATGCGCCGGCGCTCTATTCGGCCGTAGTCAGTTGGAGCGACATCGCCTTTGCCTGCGTCGACCGGCAGGAGAGCGAGGTCGTGCTCTTCTGCCCGCCGGGCGAATGGATGGGCGGGGCGTTGTAGCAGGGGCAGAGGGGAAGGCCGGCCGATGGCGAACATTACACCCGATATCTCCGCGCTGGGCGCGATCCGTCCCTCTGGCAGACGCCGCCGTCAACGCGGGCCGACGGTGCCGGGCCTCCGCGCTACGGTCACACTGGCGCTTGCGGTTAGCCCGCCGGCCTCCCCGGAATCCGCACCTTGAGCGAACGCGACGAATTGAGTTAGTACGCTACCGCGTCGACGGGTAGGCGTTTGTGTAGGTCAGAGGGTGGCCCAACGTGTTCAGGTACTTCCGCTCTCGGAGGCAGGTGGGTTCGGCAGTCGACGCGATCGAGAAGCTGCTGTTGCCCCTGAAGAAGAAGGGGCACGTTCCGAGTGTCATCTTCACGGACGCCTACGTGATTGGCTTCCTTCAACTCGCGATCATTCATGCCTCGGGCGCCACACCTGCTCCGCATGGCGCAGAACCACCAGAGACGATGACGCTGTTCATCGCGGTCATGGACCGGTTGTCAGGCGGACAAGGGGCGTCAATTGCCGCCCAGCTCGCGTCTCTCAATCGCGGGGCTTCGCTTGCTACAGCTAACTAGTTTCTGTCTCGAAACACCACTTTTCGGATAGGGCGGGTGGATTTGAACGACGTTCGCGGGCGTCAGCGAACGCGCATCGAGGCTGAAAAGGCCAGGTTCTACGGGATTTTTCGTCGATCATCGCGCCGACGGATCGGCGGCGGAATCGTTCGCGGCCGGCTGTCAGAGCTGGCGAGCTGTCAAGCTGCGCGACGGCGTCGAACGGCTGGCTTGCCGAGCCAGCAGGCGATGCTCATCAGATTGTTGGCGAGCACGGCCGCGCCAATCAGCATCTCGAAGCGCTCGACGCCTTCGGCGAGGCAGCGCTTCATGCCGCGTCCACGGAACAGCACGGAGATGCGGCCCTCGATGCCAGCCCTGAAGCGCTGACCTTGCTTGAAGGCGGCTGTCCTCTCGTAAGCCTCCCGCTCGGCGACTTTCTTGCCGCCGGATTGCGGGATGCATATCACCTCGACGCCACGGCGTGCGCACAGGGTCAGGTTTCGCTCGCTGTAGAAGCCTCGATCCGCGCCGTACAGCTTGGGGGCACGGCCGAAGGTCTTCTTGTGACGCTCCAATGAATGGCCGACATGCTGCTCGTCCTGCGGATTGCCCTCGAGCACCTGATATTGCGTGATCAGGCCTCGGGCACTCTCGGCGAGAAGAACCTTATGACCGAACTCCACCGGCGTGCGCACCTTGCCGCGCCGGATCAGGTCGGTGTGCGGCTCGAAGATCGAGTAGATCTTCTCGTCATTGGGGACCTGCTCGCCCCCGAGCACGCGGCGACGCGCCTGATCGATGACACTGTCCGCCAAGCCGCAATAGTGGCCAATCTCGTCGTGGAGCCCGGCGATCGCCACGTCGTCGAACGAGCCCTTGCCAGACGCCAGCGCCGAGCGGGCGCAGGCTACGACTTCCTCGGCGATGGCGATGAGCTGGCCGTACTTGGCCGTCTGTTGCCCGAGCCGCTGCCTGGCGGTCATGCGCTGCAAGGCCTGCATGCGCCGCCGCGCCGCGCGCGTGCGGTTGCGGAACCCCGCGATGCGCCGACCACGCAGCGCGCCGAGCCGGCGAAGCAGGCGTGTCAGCACGCGCACGCTATCCCACAGCAGCGTGGCGTCTGTTGGATAGTGAATGTCGGTCTGCACCACCGTCGTGTCGATCCCCAGCTTCGCGCCGTCCTCCAGCCCGAGATCGACTGCCGCCTCGACCACGAGCTCGTTGATCGCCCGCAGTGTCGCCGGTGTCAGCCGTACGAAGGCGCGATGGAAGGCGGTGTGCTTGGGCACTGGCCGGCTGCGAAACCCCGTGAACAGGCGCAACGTGTAGCCATCGGCGATCCGTTCGCGCAGCTCGCGATAATCCCAGTTCTTGACCCGCATCAGCACCAGCGAGCGCAGCACCTCTCTCGGCGCCAGCCCGCGACGGCCCGTATCGGGATTCCTCAACCCTCGCCGCAGGTCTCTGCCGATCGCCGCGACCAACCCCTCGTTGTCGTCGAGAAAGTCGGAGATCGCCTGCAGCACGGGCTCCAGCTCCAGCCCCTGCTGCATCAGCTCCCAGTCGGCGAAGCTCAGCTGCGAGGAGGCGACTCGCGACATGCTCGCGCTCCCCTACCGGCTGGCCGCCTTCGTGCGTTCGCGCTTCAGCGCCTTGATGTAGCGCGGCGCCGCTTCGTACAGCAGCTCCTGAAGCGCCCGTCCATTATCCAGGCAGCGTCGCACTTGCGGCACCAGCTCCTCCGGAGAAGCGACGTCCCTTCACGCGGCCGTACAATATGTAGCTGGGATGTTGCTCGCCCGACCGGCACGCCGGGCAATTCTCGCGGATGCATGGGCTACGCCGCAGACTCAGCGAGCCGAGTAACGCCGGCCAAGCATCTGCGGTTCGGCCAGACAACCAGCGCTCGACATCAGAGGGCGTCTCGTTCTTCATGCCAATATGTGCGCAACTTAACACACATACATGTCAAGTGAAAGCTCGGTCAAAAGCATCGATTTAAGCTATATCTTGTGGGCTTCTTTGCGTTTTGAGACAGAAACTAACTACAGGTCCGGCAAGGGTGCCGCTGAAGGTG
Organism: Reyranella sp.; assembly: GCF_050185545.1. Lineage (GTDB taxonomy): Bacteria > Pseudomonadota > Alphaproteobacteria > Reyranellales > Reyranellaceae > Reyranella. The sequence continues at coordinate 24,744 of NZ_JBFWZI010000109.1, forward strand.
GCTCTGAGGGTGCGCAGGCACTCCGCGACTACATCGAGCGAAACTGTCGGGCGACAAGGAAAATTGACCCCCTGGCGACAGGCAAAACTGCCCCCCGAGGTCGCCACGGGAGAAGTCGAGATGTCACAGGGAGAGATGGCAATTGGACCGCAGTTCGAGGCGCTGCGGG
>NZ_JBFWZI010000110.1:0-17021 GCF_050185545.1 Reyranella sp.
TAGTTCAAGGTGGCCCTTTCAGAGGGGCGCCCCGCGGAATTCGCGGCGCAAACTGTGGAGAGCGAGCGGAATCTGGTACCTGGAAGAGGCGGCCACGAGGGTCTCGGTCGTTCCCCACTCTGACCGACCGCAAGGAGTCGAGCGGAGAATGAATGTGCCAAGATGCCTCCGACGGCGGCCTGCCATCAGCCCCAGCGCGGCTGCTCGCCGAGATCGATACCCAAGGCCGTCTTACCGACGATCTCGTGGACCAGCATCGAGTTGGCGGGATGAAAACGGCCACAACGGGCGTCACGGAAGAGGCGCTCGAGCTCGTTCGTCTTGTACATGCCGGCGCCGCCGGAGATCTCCATCGCGAGGTCGACGACCTTCCAGCATGCCTCGACAGCATGATGCTTGGCCGAAACGATCCGCGCCGGCCAGGTTGCGCCGTGATCGACACCGTCGCTCCACTCCCGGGCAACGTGGTCGAGATGCGGGCCGACGGAATCCATGCATAGGTTCATCTCGGCCACCACGTGCTGGACCTCCGGGTGGTATGCCATGGTCCGAGTGACGGCCATGGATTTCTTCGTCTTCACCGCGCCAACCGCCAGGTCGAAGGCGCGTTGCGCCACGCCGTAGTAGACATTGGCGAAGCCCATGAGCGCCCAGGCAAACGCGGTCACGATGAACGCGTCCGCGCCTCCGGCGGGCAGAATCCGCGCGACATACTTGTCGGGCACAAACGCGCCTTCGATCACGACGTCGTCGCTGCGGGTTCCGCGCATTCCGAGCGTGTCCCAGGTTTCGACGATCCGGTAACCCTTGGTGTCGCGCGGCATGAAGGCATGCACGACCCTCGGTCCACCTTCGGCGTCGGCCCAAAGCGCGTGCAGACCGTAGCGGGTCCAGACAGGCGCGAGGCTGCCGAACATCTTGTGTGCGCTCAAGCGGAAGCCGCCGTCGACCCGCTCCGCCTTGGCGGTCGACAGAAGTAGCGGAATGTCGTTGCCGCGCTCGCCATGTCCTGCCGCGAACACTTCGCCGGCCGCCGCCTCGCGAAGCATCCATTCCAACGACTTGTCGCCGGCGCGCCAGAGGTCGGCTGCCAGGCCCACCCAATAGACGTGCATGTTGATGCCCAGCGCGGTCGCCGGCGCATGGTAGGCGAGGCGTCGCTGCCATCTGCAGACATCGGCCAGCGACAGGCCCTGTCCCCCCAGCTCCTTCGGGATACTGATCGTCAGATAGCCGGCGTTCTTGAGGTCCTCGAAGTCCTCAAGGAAGAACCGGTTCTCCCGATCATACGTGGCGACGCGGGTCGAAAAGCCCTGCAACAGCTTGTCGGATAGAAGACCGCCTTCTATCATCATGTCCATGGTTGCCCCCTTGTCACGGTTAAGTATTAGCGACGCTAATCCATAATGGATGGTCGGCCCATGCTCGACCGTCGGTTTCTCTTGCCCGTTCAACCGGGAGCGACCGCCAGAGAGTCAAAGAGTACCTCCAACAAGGGCGCCAAACGATGGATGTACTCTCCGATGTGCTACGCGCCGTTCGCCTCACGGGAGCGCTCTACTTCGACATCGAAGCAAGTGCACCATGGGTTGGGGAGTCGCCCAGCACCGGCGAAATCGCCGCCGCGATCATGCCCGGCGCCGAGCACGTGATCTCCTTTCACGCCATCATCGCCGGTTCCTGCTGGGCAGCACTGGGCGACGGCTCCGGGACGTCGCTCCTCCTGAACGCCGGCGACGTGGTCGTCTTCCCGGGAGGCGCTTCGAATGTCCTGGGCTCCTCGCCCGGTATTCGGGGAAAGCCTGACTTGACCATGTACTACCGGCCGGTCGAAACCGATTTGCCCTTCACCGTGCTTACCGGTGGCGGAGGGAAGGAGCGCACGCGGGTCATCTGCGGCTACCTTGGATGCGACGTCCGCCCATTCAATCCCTTACTGTCCACCCTGCCCGCCGTGTTGTGCGTGCGAGCCCCGGCCGACAGCAGCGGCTGGGTCACCGATCTCTTTCGAGTTGCCCTGGCGGAGGGGGGCAGCAAGAGGGCTGGTACCGAAACCATCCTCGCCAAGTTGAGCGAGCTGATGTTCGTCGAGGTCCTGCGCCGCCATATCGAGACGCTTTCCGCGGACTCTTCCGGTTGGTTGTCGGGACTTCGCGATCCGCATATCGGTGCGGCCCTTCGCCTAATTCATGCGCGGCCTGCCGAGGACTGGACCCTTGAGCGCCTGGCACAGGGGATCGGCCTCTCCCGCAGCGTCTTCGCCAGCCGCTTTGCCGCCTATGTCGGAGTCTCTCCCATGCACTACGTGGCACGATGGCGCTTGCAGCTGGCAAGCCGGCTCCTCGAGCAACCGGGCATGAGCGTTGCCGAAGCCGGCTGTGAGGTGGGCTACGAGTCCGAAGCCGCCTTCAACCGCGCCTTCAAGAAGTTTATCGGTGTGCCGCCGGGCGAATGGCGCAAGCGACGCCAACCTTCTCCAGCGCAGTAGGCGATCAATTGTTCACAACGAAGTTCACGGATCTCGTCGGCTGCACGGTTCCAATCCAGCAGGCTGCAACCGAGGGTGGCTTGGCGCGACTGGCTTGACGTGCCGGTGCCTCTTCTCAATCTGGCGGAACCGGGTAGGCAATGCGCCCTCAAGCGGCCGGGTGCGCTTCTTTGCGCTGGGCGAGGGCGATGTCCGGCCGGTCCGTCGTGATCTGGCGAATCGGCCGGGCGAGCCAGATCGAAATTTCGTCGGCGTCGTTGGTGACCCAGGCGCCGAGACGGACTCCGCCCAACCGGTGCAGGCAGAGCGCGTAGCTGTCCATCAGCAAGCCCTTCTCCACGGCGACCAGGCAGTCTCCGATTGCCGCGAACCGGTCCAGCGCCGCCGGCAGGCCGCCCATGATCTCGGCCGAACGCCGATCGAGCGAAGCGAGGACGCGCTGGCGGGGTGACAGCCGGCGCACGGTTTCGAGGATCTCCGGCACGAAGCTGGTCAGGATCACGCGCTCCTGAAGCCTGAGCCGATCGATCAGAGTGAGAAGACGCCTCTCGAGCCCCTCATAGGGTCGCCCCAGGGCATCGGTCTTGATCTCGATATGCAGCTCGATCGAGCTGCCGGCAAAGATGTCGAGGACAGCCGCGAGGCCGGGAACACCGGCGCCACCGCCCTCGCGCAGCGGCGTCCTGGCAAGCTCGCGCCCGGTCCTGTCCGCCACGGCACCCGCGCCTTCCGTGGTGCGTTCGAGAGACGGATCGTGGATCACGACCATCTCGCCATCGCGCGCGAGGTGGACGTCGAATTCGACACCGTCGACCCCGAGGTCGCGCGTGCGGACGAAGCCGTCCAGGCTGTTCTCGGGCCAGAGATTTCGCGCCCCGCGATGTCCGATGACCAGCACCATGATCCGGCTTTCTACTTGCCGCTGTCGACCAGGCCCTTGACCAGCCAACGCTGCAGAGCAACGACGACGAGCGCGGGCGGCAGCATCACCAGCAGCGCGGCATTCATGGCAATGTTCCATGCAGGCTCCGCGTCCGACTGCGGGATCAGGTGTTTGAGCCCGATAATCGCGGTCGCCATGTCCCTCTCGGTGGTGAAGAGCAGCGGCCAGAGGTACTGGTTCCAGCCGTAGAGAAACAGGATGATCGACAGCGCCACCATGTTGGACACCGACAGCGGCAGCAGGACATGGCGGAAGAAGTGCATCGGCGAGGCACCGTCGATGCGCGCCGCCTCGCACAGCTCCTCGGGCACGGTGAGGAAGAACTGACGGAACAGGAAGGTGGCGGTAGCCGAGGCGATCAGCGGCAGGATCAGCCCGCCGTAGCTGTTCATCATGTTCCATTCCAGGGCAATCTCGATTCGCCGACCGGTCAGCGCCCCAAGCCAGCCGCCGACATCGAGCCAGTCGACTGCCCACTGCAGCGGCAGGGCGACGTTGGTAACCGCCTCGTAGGTCGGCAGGATGCGCACCTCGACCGGCAGCATCAGCGAGACGAAGATCAGCCAGAACGCCGTCATGCGATAGCGGAAGCGGAAGTACGAGATGGCGAAGGCCGAGAGCAGCGACACGGCGATCTTGCCGACCGCGATGCCTGCGGCCACGACCAGGGAATTGAACAGCAGCCGGCCGAGATTGCCCTTCTGCCACGCCGTCGCGGCATTTTCGAGGAACCGCCCGCCGGGCAGCCACGGTGGCGGTACGCTCAGGACGTCGCCCACCGTGTGCGAGCCGACGACGAAAGCGAAGTAGATCGGCAGGCAGACCAGCAGGCCGCCCAGGATCAGGAGCCCGTGGCAGGCGATGTCGAGACCGCGTGTGCGCTCGACCATGTCAGACGTCGTAGTTCACGTTCCGCTCGACGTAGCGGAACTGCAGCATTGTGAGGATCACGGCGAAGATCATCAGCAGCACCGACTGGGCGGCCGACGACCCAAGGTCGATATGCACGAAGCCGTCCTGATAGACCTTGTAGACCAGGATCATGGTGGCACCGCCGGGGCCGCCCTTGGTCACCGCGTCGACAATGGCAAAGGTCTCGAAGAAGCCGTAGACGAAGTTCATCACCAGCAGAAAGAACACCGTCGGGCCGATCATCGGCAGCGCGATCCTGAAGAACCGCAGGCCAGGGCCGGCGCCGTCGACGGCAGCTGCTTCCAGGAGCGAGGCAGGCACGGCGAGCAGCGCCGCGACCAGGAAGATGTAGTCGTAGCAGATGTGCTTCCAGGCGGCGGCGACCGTGACGAGCACGAAGGCATCGAAGCCGTTGCGCGCCGGATCCCAGGCAAGGCCGAGCGCCTTCAGCACATAAGTCAGCGGCCCGACATGGGCATTGAACAGGAAGGCCCACAGAATGCCCGCGATCACCGGCGCTATGGCGTAGGGCAGCAGCACGATACTGCGATAGAGCCCGCGACCGCGGATCACGCGGTCGGTCGCGAAGGCCAGCACACCCGCCACGGAAAGCGTGAGCAGGTTCTGGGCCAAGGTGAACCACACGGTGACCCAGACCGAGGAGCGATACTCGGGGCTGGCGAGCAGGGCGCGGAAATTGTCGAGCCAGACGAACTGGACGCTGGTGCCGAACGGGTCGGTGATGACGAACGCCTGGACCAGCGCGCGGACCGCGGGAATGAAGAAGAAGAGCAGGAGCACCAGGAGCTGCGGCAGAAGCAGCAGCAACGGCAGGCGCGAGTTGCGGTAATGGGCGCGCTTCAGCCCCGCCGTCCCGCCGGCCGACGCCATCCGTCGCCGGCGGGCGGCCCGAGGGGCCGCCGCCGGCAAGGCTTCCGCCGCAGCGCTAGTACTTGCCTGCATGCAGCTTCTCGAACTGCCGCAGGATCTCGTTGCCGCGGCGCACTGCATCATCGAGCGCCTCCTGCGGCGTCTTCTTGTTGGCCCACACGGCCTCCAGCTCCTGGCGCAGCGCGAAGGTCGACTGCGTGTAGTTGCCGAAATGGAAGCCCTGCGAATTGGCCGTCGGCGTACCGCGATTGAGCTGAAGGATCGCGATCTCGCGCGTCGGATTGGCCGTGTAGTAGCCCTCCTTCTTGGCCGTCTCATAGGCCCTGTTGGTGATCGGCACGTAGCCCGTCACCTTGCTCCACCACACTTGCAGGTCGGGGCTGGCGACGAAGGCCAGGAAATCGGCGACACCGTCGTAGTCCTCGGCCTTCTGGCCCTTCATCACCCAGAGGGTGGCGCCGCCGATGCTGCTGTTGCGCGGCGTCGCCCCTTTTTCCCAGGGCAGGTAGGTGGCGTTCCACTTGATCTTGGCGTTGCGTTCGACGCTGCCGTGCGCTGCCGTGGAGGCAAAGAAGGTCGCGCACTTCCCCGAAGTATAAAGCTGCTCGGGTGACAGACCCTGGCCGGCGATCTGCATGACTCCGTCGTCGATCCATTTCTTCAGGCGCTTCGTCTGCTCGACCACCCTGGTCTTGTTATAGACGAACACCGTGTCGAGCCCCTCGTAGCCGTTGGCCTTGGTGCCGAACGGCTGGTCGTTCACGGTGCTGTAGTTCTCGATCAGGCTCCAGAAGAAGTCGCCGGCGAGCGAGGAGCCGCATTCGGCGATGCCCTTGCTCTTGATCGCGTAGAGCTGCTTGTCCAGCTCTTGCCAGGTCGGCCCGGGTGCGGTGAAGCCTGCCTTCTCGAAATGCTCCTTGTTGTACCACAGGATGGGCGCCGAGGAGTTGAACGGCATGCTCATCAGCTTGCCCTTGTACTGGTAGTAGCTGGCGACCGGCCTGATGAAGTCGGCCCAGTCGATCCGCTTTTTCTTCTCGGTCATCAGATCCTGCACCGGCACGATGGCGTCGGACAGCAGCATGGTCATGAATCCACGCTCGTAGATCTGCACGATATGCGGCGCCTTCTTCGCGCGATAGGCGGCAATGGTGCCGTTGATGACCTCGTCGTAGTTGCCCTTGTTGGTGGCCACGACGGTATACCTGGCCTGCGAGGCGTTGTAGCGCTTGACGATCTCGTCGACGCGCTCACCCAGCACGCCGCCCATGGCGTGCCAGAACTGGATTTCGGTCCGCTGCTGGGCCGTCGACGGCGCAGCAAGACCCGCCAGCATCCCGGCGGCGAGCAGCCCGCCGACAAACGCCCGTTTCGTCTTGTCCATGGTGCCTCCCTTCGTGATCGTGCCCCTAGGCAAACGCCCGGGACTTCCTCCAGAAACCGTCGGTGGCGAACAGGTCGCTCACCATCGCATCCAGCCAGCCGAGCTCGTGCAGCACGTCGAGGCCGGTGAAGCGGCGCCGGATCAACCGCGCGCGCCTGTAATCCTGAGCATGCTTGGCGTCGGCGATGCCGATGGTCGCCGCGCTCGACGGCGCACCGGCCGCCTCGAGCCAGCGCCGTACCGTCTCGGCCGCCGGCAGGTTGCGCCGAAGCCATCCGGCAATGCGCGGCCAGCTTTCCTGCAGGCGCCGCAGGCGCGCCGCGACGACGCGCGGGCTGGCGACCTTGGCGGCCACCTCGACCTCGGCATTGGCCGCCATGAAGGGCAGGGGGAAAGACGCCGTTACGTCGGCCCGCAGCGCCGCTGCGGACGGCGTTCGATTGGCGAGCCCGGCAGGGTCGATCAACGAGACGTCCTGGCGCAGCAGCCATTCGTAGGCCGCCAGCATCGACAGGCAGCCGATGCCGACGCAGGCGCCGTGGGACACCGGCAGGCCGCCGACGGCGACCTCCTCCATTTCCCACAAATGGGCGAACTGATGGTCGCTGCCGCTGGCCGGCCGGGAATTGCCGTGGGCCTGCATGGCCAGCCCCGCGATGATCAAGCCGCGCATCAGCCCGTCGAGTGCGGCGGGCTCGCCCCGCCGCACTCCGGCCGGCTCGCCGAGCCAGCCGGCCAGATTGTCCTGCACCATGGCGAACGGTCCGGGATTGAGCGCTTCGACGCCGAGCGCATCGGCCAGTATCCAGTCGGCGCCGGCCACCAGCTTGCCGGCGAGGTCGCCGTATCCCCAGCCGGCCATGGGCTTCGGCGCCGTCGCGATCACGTCCAGATCGGCGACGATGGCGACCGGCGCCGCGCAGGCAAAGGTGCGCTTGAAGCCGCCCTCGCGCAGGGCCGCGCCGGAGGCGGCGTAGCCGTCCATCGACGCGGCGGTCGGCACGCAGACATAGGGCGTGCCGGCAAGCTCGGCGGCGTACTTGACCAGGTCGTTGATGACGCCGGCGCCGACCGCGATCGGGAGCGCGGCAGCGGACTGGATCGCCTTTGCCAGGTCCTGCGCCGTCTCCGCGCTCGCCTTCACCCGCGGCTGGCCGCTCAGCACGATGGGATCGGCGGCGGCGAGGTCGTCCGCAGCCAGCAGCGCGGCCGTTCGTCGGCCCGCCGCCTTCCAGGTCTGGTCGTCGGCGATCACGAGATAGCGCGCCGCCGGCGCTGCCTGCCGCAGGACGCCGGGCATGGCGCCAAGGCCGCCCGCCGCGATTCGCACGTCGCGCGTGGTCGATGCCACTCGAAGCGCCGCCGCCAGCTGTCCGTCCATCTCCAGTCCGTCTTGACCGGAGGAATGAATACCAATTCGGAGAACATTTGTATATGATACGATACAAATGTTTATAGAGTATGACGGTCGACAGCCGGGGACGGGCGAGTGCCCGGAGGAGGGCAGGCGACGGATGTCGGAGGATGACGAGCAGCTGCGCGTGCGCGTGGCCTGGCTCTATTTCATGGAAGGGCTCACCCAGGCCGACATTGCCGGGAAGCTCGGCATCACCCGCCTGCGCGCCAACCGGCTGCTGGGCGAGGCGCGGGCGAGCGGCCTGGTCAACATCCAGGTCAATGCCCGTCTCGCCGACTGCGTCGAGCTGGAACGCCGGCTGGTCCAGGAGACCGGGCTCCGTGACGCCGTGGTGGTGCCGACTCCGACCGATCAGGACCAGATCGCGGTCGTGCTGGGGCGCGCCACCGCCGAGTATCTCGGGCGCCATCTCGGCGAGGCCCGTGTGCGCGGCGTCGGCATCGGCTGGGGCACCACCTTGCGCGAGACGATCCGCCATTTGCGCGCCAGCAATTTCGCCGAGCTCAGCATCAATTCCATGATGGGCGGTCTCACGCGCGGGCTGGAGCTCAACACGTTCGAGATCGCCAGCGAGCTCGCCCGCCGCATCAACGGGCAATGCAACTACCTGGCCGCGCCGATCTACGCCGGGAGCCCGCGCTCGCGCGACACCATCCTCGACCAGGACGTGTTCCAGGAGACCTTTCAGCGGCTGGCGACCAACGACGTCGCCCTGCTGAGCGTCGGCGATCTCAGCCGGCGCTCGCTGCTCATCCGCTACGGCCTGCCACGCGACGTGACCGTCGAATCGCTGCGCGCCGCCGGCGCCGTCGGCGACATCATGGGCACCTTCCTCGATCCGTGGGGCAAGCCCGTGAGGCACGCGCTGAACCGGCGCGTGATCGCCGCTCCCGTCGAGATGCTGCGCGACATTGCGACCGTCATCGTCGCCTCGGGCGGACTCAACAAGACGGCGATCCTGGCGGGCGTGCTGCGCGCCAGGCTGTGCTCGGTGCTGGTGATCGATGAGGCGGCGGCCCGCGCCGTCCTCGGCATTCTGCGCGGCACGGGTTGATCGGCGCCGGCGATGTATCTCGGGATCGACATCGGCACCTCGAGCGTCAAGGCCGTCATCATGGACGACCACGACCTGCCGGTGGCCACGGCGTCGGTGCCGCTTGCCCTGTCTCTGCCCCGTCCGTTGTGGTGCGAGCAGGCGCCGGAAGGCTGGTGGCAGGCGGTCGTCGACAGCCTCGACGCCCTCGCCAACCAGGCGCCGACGGCAATGGCCGCGGTTCGCGGCATCGGCCTGTCAGGCCAGATGCTCGGCGTCACCCTGCTCGATGCGAGCGATACGCCGATCCGGCCGGCGCTGCTGTGGAACGACGGCCGCGCGTCGGCCGAATGCGCCGACCTGCACGCGCGCTTCGAGGATTTCGCCGACATCGTCGGCTGCCGCGCCATGCCGGGCTTCCCGGCGCCGAAACTGTTGTGGCTGGCGCGGCATGAGCCCGCCGCCCTGGCGCGTGCGCGACGCATCCTGCTGACCAAGGATTACATCCGCCTGCGCCTGACGGGAGAGGCGATCAGCGACCGCGCCGATGCCTCCGCGACACTCCTGATGGAAACGGTGCGAGCGGAGTGGCACGACGGCATCCTGGCAGCCTGCGGCGTCGACCACGGGCAGCTGCCGCGCCTGGTCGACAGCACCGAAGTCTCGGGCACGTTGCGCGGCTCTCTCACCGGTCGCTGGCACCTGCCGTCGGGAACGCCGGTGGCAGGTGGCGGCGGCGACAACATGTGCGCGGGCGTCGGCGTGGGTGCGGTGCAGGCCGGCTCGGCCTACATCAGCCTCGGGACGTCGGGGGTGTATTTCGCCGCCAACGACCGGTTCGTCCCGGCGCACGGCGGCGGCATGCATACCCATCGTCACGCGGTGCCCGGCCTCTACTGCCAGCACGCCGTCGTGCTGAGCGCCGGCGCCGCCCTCGCGTGGATTGCCGGTCTGCTCGGACGTGACATAGCGGGGCTGATTGCCGAGCTCGAAGCGCAAAGCCTCTCAACGGACGCTACCCCCGTCTTCACGCCCTATCTTGCGGGCGAGCGCACGCCACACGACAATCCTCTGCTGACCGCCACGTTTTCACGCCTGACCCACATGACAGGGCCACTTCATCTCGTGCAAGCCGTCCTTGAAGGGGTGGCTTTGGCCATGGCCGATGGTCACGCCGCGCTCGCTGCCTCGGGCGCCCGGATCGATCGGATCTTCCTGACCGGCGGCGGGGCACGTAGCGCATTGTGGGCGCGCCTGGTTGCAGCAGCGATCGGCCAGCCGCTTCATCTCGCCGCCGAACAGCGCTCCGGCCCCGCGATCGGCGCGGCACGCCTGGCGCGCGCGGCCATCGGCGGGCCGTTGATCGCTGCGGCGCCTCGAGTTCCGGCATCGGTCGTTTCGGTCGATGCGCGGCTCGCCGAACAGCTCGACCGCAAGCGATCACTGTTCCACGGCCAGGTGCAGGGCGTTCGCATATGACAAAAAAGCCGTCATTTCGACCGGAGCCGCGGACAACGCGGCGTAGTGGAGGGACCTTTCTAATTGGAGCAACAGCAAGAAAGGTCCCTCGACTGCGCCGTCCTTCGGGGGGCTCCGTTCGGGATGACGATGTATTTTGCCATGTGTCCTGCGGTCTAGCGGGAGCGACCGCGACATGAGCCTCCGGATTCAGCGCCGTCGCTTCCTCGGCGGAGCCCTGGCCGCCACCACGATCGCCTGTCCGATCGGTGTCGTGCGCAGCGAGCCGCTCGCCTTCAGGGACGACCCCTTCGCGCTGGGCGTCGCCTCCGGCAGTCCACGCGAGACCAGCGTCGTGCTGTGGACGCGCCTCGCACCGCGCCCGCTGGAAGGCGGTGGCATGCCGGACCAGCCGGTCGCCGTCGATTGGCAAGTGGCGGAAGACGACAGGTTTGCACGCCTTGCCGCGCAAGGCACCGAGCAGGCCGTTCCTGCCCTGGGTCACGCCGTACATATCCAGGCCAGGGGGCTGCGCCCCGGCCGGCACTACTGGTATCGCTTCCGCGCCGGCAGGGCCTCGAGCCCGATCGGCCGCACGATGACGGCGCCGGCGGCGGGCAGTTCGCCCGCGCGATTCCGCTTCGCCTTCGCCTCGTGCCAGCAATACGAGCAGGGCTACTTCGCCGCCTATCGCGACATGGCGGCGCGCGACCTCGATCTCGTCGTTCATCTCGGCGACTACATCTACGAGAAGTCGTGGGGGTCGCGACTGGTGCGCCACCACGAGGTCGGCATCCCAACGACCCTGTCCGAGTTCCGCGACCGCTACGCGCTCTACAAGCTCGACCCGGATCTGCAGGCCGCCCATGCTGCATTCCCGTGGCTGGCGATCTGGGACGACCACGAGGTCGCCGACGACTACGCCGACGATCGCTCCTACACGACGCGCGATCCGGCGCAGTTCATGAAGATCCGCGCGGCTGCCTACCAGGCCTACTACGAGCACCTGCCGCTGCCTCCCTCCGCCCGCCCGCGCGGCCCCTTCGCCACGATCTACGAGCGCTACCGCTTCGGCGATCTGCTCGACGTGATGCTGCTCGACGATCGGCAGTATCGCTCCGCTCCCGCCTGCGTTGGCGGCGGCCGCCCGACCACCGTGCCGGACTGTTCCGAGCGCACGCTCGAGGCACGGAGCATGCTCGGCCAGCAGCAGGAGGCATGGCTCGATCGGCAGCTCGGTTCGGCTCGGGCACGCTGGACCATTGTCGCCCAGCAGACGCTGATGGCCGAGCTCGCGCGCCAGGCGGAGGAGGGGCAGCGGTTCTGGATGGACGGTTGGGACGGCTACCCCAATGCGCGCCGCCGCCTGCTCGACTCGATCGCTGCGCACAAGCCCGCCAACCCGGTGGTCATCGGCGGCGATCGACATGCATTCTTCGTCGCCGACCTCAGGCACGACTTCGGCCCGGCCCGTGAGCCGGTCATCGCCAGCGAATTCGTCGGCACGTCGATCACCTCCCAGGGTCCGGGTGAGGCCAGCATCCGCGGCGCACTCAAGGCCAATCCTCATGTCAAGTTTGCCCGCGGCGACAAGCGCGGCTATGCGACGGCCGATCTTACACCGGCGCTGTGCACGATCGGCTTCGAAGCGCTGGCCGATGAGAAGCGGAAGGACAGCACCGTCGGCCGGCTGGCGACCTTCGTGGTCGAGGACGGCGTGGCGGGGGCGAAGCCCGCGTGACCCGATCGCCGGTCGACATGGCTCTTCGGCCCGAGGGCTGGCCCTTGGCCTGCAATGCGAAGACGCGGAGAAAGCGATGATGAAGACCATCAGCGGCGACTGGAACGACGCGCCGGGCGCGGTCACTCTCATCGACGCTCACCACCATCTCTGGGACCTGAAGGCGAACCGCTATCCTTTCCTCACCGACGCGCCGGAGCCGCACTTTTTTCTGGGCACGTACGATGCGATCCGGCGCAACTACCTGCCGGAAGACTATCTGCGCGACTCCCGCGCCCACAACGTGCTGACGACGGTGCATTGCGAAGCCGAGATGGATCGCGCCCAGCAGGTTGCCGAAACCCGGTGGCTGACCGAGATCAACCGGCGTCACGGCTTTCCGGGTGCCATCGTCGGTCATGCCTGGTTCCACACCGAGAATGCGGAAGAAATCATAGCGGCGCAGTCGCAGTTTCCCCTGATGCGGGGGATCCGGTCGAAGCCGGTGACGGCTTCTCGCCCCGATGCCATGACTCCGGGAGCGCCCGGCACGATGCAGGACGACAAGTGGCTGCGCGGATTTGCCCTGCTCGAGAAATACGGGCTGTCCTGGGATCTTCGCGTGCCTTACTGGCACCTCGCCGAGGCGGCCGACGTTGCGCGCCAGTTCCCTCGCACGCCGATCGTGCTCAACCATACCGGCTTTCCCTGGGACCGCAGCGAAGACGGCCTCGCCGCCTGGCGCCGCGGCATGCAGGCAGTGGCGCGGCAGCCGAACGTTCACGTCAAGGTCTCCGAGTTCGGCCTCAAGGACGCTGCCTGGGACTACGAGTCCAATCGCCGTGTCGTCCTGGAAGCCATCGCGATCTTCGGGATCGAGCGATGCATCTTCGCCAGCAATTTTCCGGTCGCCGGCTTGCGGATCGACTACGACACCCTCGTTCTGTGCATCGACCGCATGCTCGCGGGTCATTCGCAGCCCGACCGGGACCGCTTTTTCTGGAAGAACGCCGCGTCGTTCTACCGGCTTTCGCTGCCACCGGGTGCCTCCGGCTAGAGCGGGATGTTCTCACCGCGTTCATGCACTTCCGGACCGCGGGCGTCACCCCCCCACATGCACATTTATAAAGATCGGGCGATACGTCCGCCGTCCGGAAGATCATGATACCACATCCCACCGCCCCGCGGCCCCGCGGCTCGGGTATGCCCCGTACAGCGGTGGCAAAGGGCCTGGCCTGGTTTCCACCTCCGCCCGTCTGCCCCACAGGCGCAGCGCCTTGAGAGCGACGTCCGTCAGTTGCGGCAGGAAGCTGGGGCGCAGCAATTCCTGGTCGAAGACGCTCATGCGCCGACTGTTCTCGCTGTAGCAGTCTTCGAGGAAGCGCCGGAAATTGAAGTCATCGAGGAACGTGCTGACCTGGATGGCCGCCAGGGTCTTTCCGTCATTCGCCTCCTTGCCGCGACGCGCCATCCTGGCCATGCGGCGCACCGCCCGCAGGTAGTAGCGCATGCTGACCAGCGGCGAGGCCGCCCGTGCAAGCCAGCCCCTGCGGGCTTCCGTGTAGGCCATCCAGTTTATGAAGAAGACGATGTGGCGGGTTTCCTCGTACATCAACGTCGAGAAGATCTGCATGATCTCCTTGGGGAGGAATTCGGACTGCCACGCGATCTTGAACAGGCCGAAGCCCACGAACGAGTCGAGACATTCGCCGAAGCCGAAATCCTTGAAGCTGGTCTCGATGTTCGAGCCGAGATCCTCGATCGGCCGTTCCGGTGCGTCGAGACCGTACCTGTCTCGCATCACGCGGATCAGGTTCGCATGCCGGGTCTCCTCCTCGCCCTGCAGGGCCAGCGCCGCCTTCAGGACCGGATCGGTGACAGTCGCGGTGAAGGCTGCGACGATCGCCCCGGCGCGGCGCTCGGCATAGAAGACCTCCTCCCAGAAGGGCACCTGCCGCAGGCGGTGCAAGGCGGCGTCGTCCAGGACAGGCCACGGCAGCGTCTCTGGATCGTAGTCGATATAGGTCTGCTCGAAGTGCGAGCAGAAAGCATCGCGATGCTCCAGCGAACCGATTTTCATGCCAGGCAACCCCCTTCACCATTCATTCAAGGTCACGATTCTGGCTTTGTCCATTCACAGTCAGCCCGCCAAAGGCATAGGGTTGCAAATTCGGCAAGTGCACCTATTGGTTTCCTGCCAACTCACGCACCAATCCACGAGGCACCTTTTTGTCCACTGGCACGTCGCTGATCGGACGCATTGTCGCGGTCAGCATCCGGCACTCCCTTCTCGTGCTGGTTGCCGCGCTCGCGCTCACGGCGGCAGCCGTTGTCTACATGGCCCGAAATTTCGCCATGACCGCCGAGACCAGTCAGTTGATCTCGCCCACGCTGGATTGGCGCAAGCGTGGCATCGAGTTCGACAAGGCATTCCCGCAGCTGCAGGGCCTGACCATGATCGTGGTCGACGGTGTGACGCCGGAGCTTGCCGACGACGGGGCCAGGCGGCTGGCCGCGGCGCTGCGCCAGCAACCCGATCTTTTTCACAATGTACGCCAGCCGGATGGCGGCCGGTTCTTCGAGCGCAACGGCCTGCTGCTGTTGTCCATCAATGACGTCAGGTCGCTGACCGACGCCCTGATCACGGTGCAGCCGCTCCTGTCGGCGCTCGCCTCCGATCCCAGCCTGGTCGGGGTGATGAAGATGCTCAACGTCGTCCTGAACGGCATCCGGGATGGCAACGCAAAGCTCCTGGACATCGAGCCCCAGCTCACGGCGCTGTCGTCGACTTTCGAGAAGGCGGTGGCAGGAGAGCCTGCCTACTTTTCCTGGCGGACACTCGTCACCAACAATGCGGTCGTTCCGCGCGATACACGACGGCTCATCCTCGTGCAGCCCGAGATGGATTACAGCCAGTTGCGGCCCGGCCAGCGCGCGAGCGATGCCATTCGCGCGGCGGCGCGATCGCTGGGACTAGATCCTGCCCATGGCGTAACCGTGCGCCTCACCGGCCAGGTGCCGTTGGCGGACGAGGAGTTCGGCTCGCTGGCCGACGATGCGGGCCTGATCACGGCTGCCATGGCTGCGGCGCTTCTGGGAATCCTGTGGCTGGCCGTCCGGTCCACCCGCATCACGATCGCGATCCTGGTCACCACGCTGATCGGCCTGCTCATGACGGCAGCCATCGGACTGCTTGCCGTCGGCCGCTTCAACCTCATCTCCGTCGCCTTCATTCCGCTGTTCGTCGGCCTCGGCGTCGACTTCAGCATCCAGTTCAGCGTGCGCAGTCTCGCCGAGCGGCTTGTCCGGCCGAACCTCGCGGCGGCGCTCGTTGCGACCGGCACGGCCATCGGCAAGGCACTGGCCTTGTCGGCCGCGGCCATCGGCGCGGGCTTCTTCGCCTTCCTCCCGACCAGCTATCTCGGCGTGGCCGAGCTCGGAACCATTGCGGGCCTCGGCATGATCGTCGCCTTCGCGCTGACCATTGTCCTGCTGCCGGCGTTCCTGGTCCTGGTGCGCGCGCCGCAAGCCGGGATGAAGGAGGTGGGCTTCACCATGCTGGCGCCGGTCGACGATTTCGTGCGTCGCCATCGCCGCGCCGTGCTCCTCGGGGCGTTCCTCGCCGGAATCGCGGCCTGTGCCCTGCTGCCATTGCTGCGTTTCGACTTCAATCCGCTCAACCTCAAGAGCCCCAAGGTCGAGTCGATGGCGACACTGCGGGACCTTCGGCACGATCCCGACTGGAGCCTCGATACCATCAATGTTCTCGCGCCATCGCTTGCCGACGCGGCGCCGCTGGCGCGCCGGCTGGCCGCTCTGCCTGAAGTGTCCCGCGTCGTAAGCCTCAACACCTTCCTGCCCGAGCAGCAGAAGGAAAAGCTGGTGCTGATCGGCGACGCCGTGGATGCGGTCGCACCCGTTCTCGACGTGGAGCCCGCCAAGCCGGCAACGGACGCCGAGTTGCAGCAGAGACTTGGCTCGACAGCAACCGCGTTGCGGCAAGCCGCGGCGCACAGCCCGGACGCGGCGGCCGCCGCCTCGGCCCGACGCCTGGCCGACGTGCTCGACCGTCTCAGGGCCGCCACGCCGGAGGTTCGTGCCGCCGCCGCGTCGGCCGTGGTAACACCGCTCGAGATCATGCTCGACCAGGTGCGCGCCGAGCTGACGGCCCGCCCGATCTCGATCGAGAACCTGCCGCACGAGCTCATAGCCGACTGGACGGCGGTGGATGCGCGCGCCCGGCTGCTCGTCTTGCCGAAGGACGATCGCGACAACGCCGCCCTTCGCCGTTTCGCGCAGGCGGTCCAGTCGGTTGCGCCGGATGCGACCGGCTGGCCGATATCCACGGCCGCATCGGGCGCGAGCATCGTCCATGCGTTTCTGCAGGCGGGGGCCTACTCCTTCCTGGCCATTGTGGCGCTGCTGGCCGCGGTCTTGCGCCGGGCGCGCGACGTCGTGCTCACCATGCTGCCCGTCGTGTTGAGCGGCCTTCTGACATTCGGCACGTGTGCGGCCCTCGACCTGCCGCTGAATTTCACCAACATCATTGCCTTGCCGTTGCTGTTCGGCGTCGGCGTCGCCTTCAACATCTACTTCGTGCTCGCCTGGCGCGCCGGCGAGACGGCCATGCTGCAATCGAGCCTGATGCGGGCCGTGGTCTTCAGCGCCCTGACGACGGCGACGGCCTTTGGCGCGCTTTGGCTGTCGAGCCATCCCGGTACCGCCAGCATGGGCCGGCTGCTGATGATCTCGCTCGCCTGGGAGCTGCTCGTCAC
>NZ_JBFWZI010000110.1:17121-24863 GCF_050185545.1 Reyranella sp.
GCGAGCGGGACGCTCGCGGTCCGGAAGAGCATGAACCTGATTGTTCGTTGCGTGCTGCCGCCCGACCGTTCACCGGCTGGCGCGGGCTTCCAGCTCGGTGATCAACGGTTCCACCTGGCCGCCGTGATTGCGAATGTAGGAAATGAAATCTCCCCGCCGGGTCAGCGTCATGCTGACGCCCTCGGACTTGACGTCGACGATGCGCGGGCCTTGGCCTTCATTGCGCACCTCCCACTGGAGGGCGACCGGACCGCCGTCGCTCTGGTTGAGCGTGCTGTCGACGATGGACACGCCGCTTCCGCGGGTATTGACGCGCCCCACCGTCACCGTCTGGCCGCGGTATTGGCCGAAACGCTCCGCATAGGCTCGAGCCTCGGCGGTCGCATTGGCCTTGAGGAAGCGCTCGCGTTGCGTGGGCGTGGTCTGATTCCAGTAATTGCCGAGCGTCTGGCGGCCCATATAGGCGAGATCGAAGTAGGCCTCGAGCACCCGCTTGATGCCGGCCTCGCGCGCTGCACCGACATTGGCTCTGGCGGCCGCGATCACTTGGTCCGCCGCCCTCTGGACGACTTGGGCGGCGGGATCCTGCTCTGCCGCCGCCTGCCCGGACACGATAACGGCAAAGCCCGGACCAGTGAGGGCGATGACGGCTGCCCCGGTGGTCAAACGCAGCATGCTTCGACGGTGGACGAACGACGACACGGAATCTCTCCTCGCGGGCAATTGCTGGCCGTAGCCTTGGGGGCATCATTTAGACCATCGCCGCATCGGAACAAGTAGGCGTGACATCTTCACGCTCTGGGTGTGCATTCCCCGCAACACACGTTGGACTGCGTCGCAATTGGGGCCTAAAGGCGGCAGTTCGTGGAAACCAACAAACAACTTGAAGAACCACAGGTCAGTCGTTCATATCCGCGGCCCGACGTGGCGACGGTATCTCTCGCATCCGACCGGGGAGGTGTTTCTTGGTGGCTTCGATCCAGGCGCGCATCGCCGAAGAACTCGGGGTCAGGGAGCAACAGGTCCAGGCCGCGGTCGATCTGCTCGACAGTGGATCAACCGTGCCCTTCGTCGCGCGCTACCGCAAAGAAGCTACGGGATCGCTGGACGATGCGCAGCTTCGTACGCTCGAAGAGCGGCTGAGGTATCTGCGCGAGCTGGAAGCGCGGCGCACGGTCATCCTCGAGTCCGTCCGCGAGCAGGGAAAGCTCGATGCCACGCTCGAAGCGGCGATCATGGCCGCAGACAGCAAAGGCCGCCTCGAGGACATCTATCTCCCTTACAAGCCCAAGCGTCGGACGAGAGCCCAGATCGCCAGGGAAGCCGGACTGGAGCCGCTCGCGGACCTGCTGTTGAGCGAGCCTCACAGGGTGCCCGCCGTCAGCGCGGAGCCCTATGTTTCAGCTGACAGGAACGTCGCCGATGTGGCGGCGGCGCTCGACGGTGCCCGCGCCATTTTGACTGAGCGCTTCGCCGAGAATGCCGACCTGATCGGCGCTCTGCGCGAGGAACTCTGGACGAACGGGCGCCTGGTTTCCCGAGTGCGCGAGGGCAAGAATGAGGCAGGCGCCAAGTTCAGCGACTATTTCGACTTCTCGGAAGCCCTCGCCAAGATGCCCTCGCACCGGGTGCTGGCGCTGTTCCGCGGCGAGCGGGAGGAAATCCTCGATCTGACGATAGAGCCGGACGATCCTGCGACGCGTCCTGTCGTGAGCGCCTACGAGCTGCGCATCATGCACACCTGCGGCATCTCCGACCGCGGACGGCCGGGCGACAGATGGCTCGCCGAAACCGTGCGCTGGGCGTGGCGCACGAAGATCATCATCATGCTGTCGGTCGACCTCCGGCTGCGTCTTTGGACAGCGGCCGAGGAAGAAGCGGTGCGGGTGTTCGCCGCCAACCTGCGTGACCTGCTGCTCGCCGCCCCCGCGGGCGCGCGGCCGACGCTGGGGCTCGACCCCGGCTATCGGACCGGCGTGAAGGTCGCGGTGATCGATGCCACCGGCAAGGTGGTGGCAACCAGCACGATCTACCCGCACGAGCCGCAGCGGCGCTGGGACGAGGCGCTCGCCGTGCTGGCGAGGCTCGTACGCGAGTATAAGGTGGAGCTGATCGCGATCGGCAACGGCACCGCCTCGCGCGAGACCGACAAGCTCGCGACCGAGCTGCTGAAGGGCCTGGCGGAGCTCAAGCTGCACAAAGTCGTGGTGTCGGAAGCCGGTGCGTCGGTCTATTCGGCTTCGGCCTATGCGTCGGAGGAACTTCCCGGCCTCGACGTGACGCTGCGCGGCGCGGTGTCGATCGGGCGCCGGTTACAGGATCCGCTCGCGGAACTGGTGAAGATCGATCCGAAGTCGATCGGCGTCGGCCAGTACCAGCACGATCTCAGCGAGTTCAAGCTGTCGCGATCGCTCGACGCCGTGGTCGAGGACTGCGTCAACGGCGTGGGTGTGGACCTGAACACGGCGTCGGCGCCGCTACTGGCGCGCGTATCAGGCATCGGTCCGGCGCTGGCCCAGAGCATCGTCTCCCATCGCGACACGCACGGTGCTTTCCGCTCCCGCAAGGCGCTGAAGGACGTGCCGCGGCTTGGTCCCAAGGCGTTCGAGCAGTGCGCCGGCTTCCTGCGTATCGCCGCCGGCGACGATCCGCTCGACGCGTCGGGCGTGCATCCCGAATCCTATCCGGTGGTGCGCAGGATCATGGCGGCGACCAAGAGCAGGATCGACGCTCTGATCGGCAACGCCCCCGTCTTGCGGACGCTGTCCCCGAATGCGTTCGTCGACGACAGGTTCGGCCTGCCCACCGTTACCGACATCCTGCGCGAGCTGGAGAAACCGGGACGCGATCCGCGTCCCGCCTTCAAGACGGCGGAGTTCAAGGCCGGCATCGAGACGCTCAACGATCTCGTGCCGGGCATGGTGCTCGAAGGTGTCGTCACCAATGTCGCCGCATTCGGAGCGTTCGTCGATATCGGCGTTCACCAGGATGGGCTCGTGCATGTGTCGGCGATGTCGAAGAGCTTCGTGAAGGATCCGCGCGCCGTGGTGAAGCCGGGCGATATCGTGCGCGTGAAGGTCCTGGACGTGGACAAGCCGCGCAAGCGCATCAGCCTGACCTTGCGGCTCGATGACCAGGCCGGCAGCGAGCAGGCACGGTCCGCCCGCACTGAAGGTGGCGGCGCTTCCAGGCGCGGCCAGGCAGCCGTGCAGCCCGTCAAGGCCGGCACCCCGGGAGGCGCGATGGCCGACGCCTTGCGGCGGGCCGGCTTGAGCGGGCAAAAGGGCGGGCGCTGACCCGTGTTGGCCGCCGGCTTCTCCGCCAGCACTGGCGTGCTTCCGGCGCCATCGACTTCATAGCTGGGAGTGCGCCTCTCCGTGGCGCTCATGTTCTTCTGGACCGCGGGCGTCTCGCCCGCTCTTCTCATGATTCATGAGCGGGCGAGACGCCCGCGGTCCAGCCATGAGCGCCACGGAGAGGCGCGCTCACGGCCGTGAGTTTCATCCTCAAGGGTCGGCCATCAGGCCGGTGGTCAACTCCGATGGCGCTCATGGGCTGTGTAATCATCAAGAAGAGCGCCACGGAGTGGCGCGCTCCCAGCGAAGACTCGATGTCGAAGGGTAAAGTTAGTGCCTACGAGCGGTGCGCTCCCGGCGGACCTTGTTTCTTGCTGTTGGCGCGCTCCCAGCGAACGAGCATCACCTGGGACGGAGGTTACCTCGACATCGAAGCCTGGAAACTCACGGGCTTCATTCGGCGGCAGCGTCGACGGCCGTCGCGGCACCGATCGCGTCTACGTCGAACGGCGTGGTCTGGTACATCTCGTTGATCCAATTGCCGAACAGCAGGTGACCGTGGCTGCGCCAGCGGTTCCGCGGACGCATGCCCGGATCGTCGGATGGGAAATAGTTCAAGGGCAGCTGGGTGCCGCCGTCGCGCTCGTACTCCTTGGCCAGGGTCTTCGTGTCGTATTCGAGATGGTTGAACATGTGCAGCATGCGGCGGCGCGGATCGTCGATGAGGCAGAGGCCGCTGTCATCGCTCTCCGCGAGGATCGTGAGTCCGGCGGTGGCCTCGACATCGGCCCTGACGTTCTCCGTCCAGCGCGAGACGGGGACGTCGAATACGTCGGCGAAGCCGCGCAGATAGGGCGACTCGGGCACGAGATTGCGGTGCGCGAACACGCCGAAGGCCTTGCGCGGCAGCTCGTGCTTGGGCGTCCCGTAAAAGTGATAGAGGGCAGCCTGGCCCGCCCAGCAGAGCGTCAAGCAGCGATGGACGTGTGTTTGCGTCCAGTCGAGGATCGAACGGAGCTCGCGCCAGTAGCTCACCTGCTCGAACGCCAGCCGCTCGACCGGCGCGCCCGTGA
This sequence comes from Reyranella sp., assembly GCF_050185545.1. Taxonomy (GTDB): domain Bacteria; phylum Pseudomonadota; class Alphaproteobacteria; order Reyranellales; family Reyranellaceae; genus Reyranella. The sequence goes on from NZ_JBFWZI010000110.1 coordinate 21,491, forward strand.
TGATGAAGCCGTCGTAGCGGTTGCCGCTGACGTCGCTCCACGATCTATAGAAGGTCGCCATGTGGTCGGCCGAGGTATTGCGGGAAACATGCTCCGTGATTCGCACAAGCGTCAGCTCGATCTGCAGAGGCGTCGCCGCGAGCAACCGGGCAAGTTGCGTTTCGGTGCTGATCTTGTCCGGCATGAGATTGAGCAGCCCGATCCTGAGCGGCCGAATGTCCTGGCGGATCGCATCCCTTTCCCGCATCACCGCGACGCCTTCCGCTTCCAGGACCCGGCGGGCGGGCAACGTGTCGGGAATCTTGATGGGCACTTTGCGTCGTCCTCCTGTGGGTCGACGCACGAAGCCTGGTCCGCTCGATTGCCGACTTGGGCCACGTCCTCCTGCGGAGTGCCACCTTGCCCGGACAGGCCGGTCGGCGTTGGGCGTCGCCCCAACTCCTGATGCAGGAGGGTATTTAGGGCCGCGCCGGGTCTCTGGCAATGGCGCGTGTCCGCGCACCGTGATCGCATTGAGTTGAAACACCGGGAGGTCGCCGCCATCCTGGCCAGTCACCACGCGATAGCCACCGCAGGCAATCCCCTGGCTACTGTCGCCCGTGCAGTCTATCGTTCGAGCGCTGGATCAGCTTGCGGCCGGACAGCGGCCGGCGCCAGGAGCGCTCTTACGAAGATGATGGTCCGCCGTCGCCTGCTCCTTGTTGTTCCTCTGCTTTGTCCCCTGCTCGGGGTAATGCCGGCGCTCGGCCAGCCGACTGACACGCGCCTCGCCTTCTACTTCCGCCCCGAACCGCGAAGCACCATCGCGTACGATGTGACCGAGGGCGAGAAATCGTGGGGCGGGGCAAAGCTGCGTTCGTACCTGAAGTGGCGCCACACCCTGACGCTCGCGCTGGGCGAACCGGACGGCGAGGTCTGGCCTGCGACGCTCACGATCTCCGACATCAGGATCGAGGAGGGCGAAGGATCGTCCCTTTTCCTCACCCTGGCCCGGATCGCCGAAGGCCGCCCCCGAGCCGTGCGGCTCGATCGGCGCGGCGGTTTCGTGCAGGAGGTAGTGGATTGGCCCAACGTCAAGGCGGAGCTGAAACGTGCGCTGTCGACCCGCATCTCGGCCGACGAGGCCCTGCTCATGCCGGACGTCCTCGACCGGCTGGACGCGGTCCGGGGCGCGAATGCGTTTGGCCCGACCCTGTCATTGATCAGCGGCGGCTACGCAATGGGGATGCGCCCGGACGGCGCGCCCGTCACCAGCGAGAATTGGCAGGGCGGCAGCGCCTATGTCTTGCCGGCCGGCCGGACCCTGACGAGCCGCCTCGCCGGCTATGACCGGACTTCAGGCATCGCCGCGGTGGATTGGAGCATCGCGACCGATCCGGCCGTCGCTGCGCGCCATCTCGGGCCGGAGTTCCGTTCGCTCCTCGCCGGCGGCTCGGGCCCGGATGTGGCAAGGGCGCGCAGCGAATTGGAAAAGGCGCTCGCGGGCGGCGCGGTCGCGCTCGAGGAGAATGGTCAAGTTGCCTACGAAATGCGGCGAAGATTCATCACCCGCTACGGGAGCAGGTTGAAGATCGAGGTGGGACCGTTCCGAAAGGAGCGTGGCATCTTTGCCAAGGCGATGTAGCCGTGGGCATGATCTCTGCATCGCCGGCTTGGGTGTTGGCGATGGTGCCCCCGGTCGGGCTTCGAGAATGTGCGATCCTCCGGCGGGCGACACCTGCCAGGAATGAAGTCGCCTGCCAGCAAGCAGTTCCGCTGCGACGGTGGCGGTATCCGATCAGGAGTCGGCGGAGAAGCCGATCTTCTTCACGATCGGCCCCCAGCGGTCGTAGCTCCCCTTCAGGAGCGTCGCGAGCTCCTGCGGCGTCGACGACTTGGCCTCCAGACCCATCACCGCCAAGCCATCGATCACATCCTTCTTGGCTAACGCCGCGCGTATCGCCTCGTTGGCGCGCATCACGACCGGCGCCGGCGTGCCGCCCGGCGCGAAGAAGCCGAACCACTCCGAAAACACCAGATCCTTGTAGCCCTGCTCGGTGAAGGTCGGGACATTGGGCGCGAAGCGGCTGCGCGTGGCGCCGGAAACGCCCAGGAACCGGATCTTGCCGGCATTGGCCTGCTGCGTGAACTCGCCGACCGGCGCCGACACCGCCTGGATCTGGCCCGCGACCAGGTCCGCCACGGCGGGCGCCGAGCCGCGATAGGACACGTGCTTCAGGTCGACGCCGCCGGCTTGGCCCAGCAGCACGCCGATGAAGTGCGGAACGGAGCCGGCTGCCGGCGAGCCGTAATTGGCCTTGTCGGGGTTGGCCTTGCACCAGGCGAGGAAGCCCTTGATGTCCTTGACGCTGTCGGGCACGGCGGGACCGACGCAGAATCCGAAGTCGAAGACGCAGCCGAGCGTGACGGCGGTCACGTCGGTGAAGGCGTAGGCGAGCTTCTTGTAGATGTGCGGATAGATCATCAGCATCGAGGCCGGCGTCAGCAGCAGGACGCTGCCGTCGGTCGGCGCGCCCTTCATGCCCTGAACGGCGATCTGGCCGCCGGCGCCCGGCTTGTTCTCGACCAGTGCGGTCTTGGCATAGGCGCCGCCGCGCAGATGCTCGGCGACACGACGGCTGAGCGTGTCGGTCGTGCCGCCGGGTGGGAAGCCCGTGACGATCTTGACGACATCGAGCGGCTGGCCGCCCTGCGCCCCGGCGCGGCCGGCAAACGAACCCAGCGTGGCGAGAGTGACGGCGGCGCCCGATGCGCGGATCAGGCTGCGGCGGCTATGCTTGGACATTATGTTTCCTCCCAGGTTGTTCAGCGACGATACGACTCACGAGTCCTCCATCATCGCGGCGACTTCGCGTGTCGGCAGTCTTTCGAGGTGGCCGTACAATTCGCCCAGAGGTTAATGGTTATGCTACATAACTACTTTACTCCGTCAACAGTTCGTTGAACGGCATTCGGGCGATCCGGCGCAAGCACCGCGCCGAGAGGTGTTGGAACGTGAGCTCCCCCAGACGAAAGGAAAAGCAGGCTGCGCCGGAAACGGCGGCTGCGATTGATTTCGGGCCCCTCGAGGACAGCGTCGGCTATCTGCTGCGGCGTGCCCAGATCGTGGTATTTCAACGCTTCTTCGAGCTGTTCGCGAAGGAGGAGGTGCGACCGGCTCAATATTCGGTCCTAACGGTGATCGAGCACAATCCGGGGCTGAGCCAGACCCAGCTCGCCGATGCCCTTGGCATCAAGAAGACGAACCTGGTGGCCATGATCGACGAATTGGAGGAGCGCTCGCTGGCTCGGCGAATGCCGACCGAGAACGACCGCCGCTCGCGCGCCCTCTTCCTCACCCCGAGGGGCAAGGAATTGATGTCGCGCCTTCACC
>NZ_JBFWZI010000111.1:0-3367 GCF_050185545.1 Reyranella sp.
TTCTTGAAGCCGAGATCGACGTCGAGCGGGAACAGCTTTTCGATCGGCACGCCCGCCGCCTGGCAGGCGAAGGGCAGGCAGTAATGCGGGAAGTCGGGCAGGGTGCGCTTGCCCGGAAATGACTTGGTGTCGAAGAACTCGGCGAAGCTCTTCGGCTCCTTGGCGCCCTTGCGCCACGCCATGATGGTCGAGAAGTACTGGTAGCCGAAGCCGTACTCGGCCTTCGCCTCGGGGAACATCGGCGCCGGGTTGACGGCCGCCCAGTCGACCTTCTCGATCAGCCCGAGCTTCCTGGCCTGCAGGATCGTGCCCGAGCCGAGTTCGAACAGCGTCGTGCTGGTCTGGCCGCTCTCCACCAGGGCGCGCAGTTTGCCGAGGGACCCCGGGCTCTCGCGCAGGACCTTGATGCCGGTCTTCTTGAAGAGCGGCTCGATATAGCCCTTCTCGATCGATTCGCCGGACGCGCCGCCGGCCTCGACCATGCGGATCTCCTTGGACTGCGCGTGCACGGTTGCGGAGAGGATGCCGACGGCGGGCAGGGCCGCCGCTGCGCCGACAAAAGTGCGTCTCTTCATCAGAACCCCCATTGCTGCCTGTGAACTCCTGAACGCTCAAGTCACCGGCCAGACATCGGCCGACTCCCACGACACCATGACCTCGGCGCCCGGGCTGTGCGCCGGGCCGACGAACGGCACCGCCGCCACCATCGCCGGCGCACCGTCCTCTGTTCCCTGCAGGGCCAGGTGATAGCGCACCATCTGCCCGAGATAGATCGCCTCGACGACGCGCGCGGGCGTGCCGGTGCCGCCGCGGCCGGCGCCATCGATGGGGCCGCCGCCGCCGTTGGCGGAAAGCTTCACGCGCTCGGGGCGCACCACGCCCTGGCGGCCGTCGGCCAGCGTCACGAAGTTGGCGATGCCCAGGAACTCGGCGACGAAGCGGTTGGCGGGCCGGAGGTAGGCCTCGGCGGGACTGGCCACCTGCTGTGTCCGGCCATGGTTAAGCACCATGATGCGGTCGCTGAGCGACAGCGCCTCTTCCTGGTCGTGCGTCACCAGGATGGTGGTGATGCCGAGCGTGCGCTGCAGCTGCTTCAGCTCGACCTGCAGCTCCTCGCGCAGCTTGCGATCGAGCGCACCCAACGGCTCGTCGAGCAGCAGGATGTCCGGCTTGAAGACGACGGCGCGGGCCAGCGCCACGCGCTGCTGCTGGCCACCGGAGAGCTGCGAGGGACGCCGGTTCTCCAGCCCTTCCAGGCGGACCTGCTTCAGCGCCTCGAGGGCGCGGCCGCGCGCGTCGGGGCCGGTGATCCTGCGCACGCCGAGCGGGAACAGCACGTTCTCGAGCACGCTCATGTGCGGGAACAGGGCGTAGGACTGGAACACCAGGCCGATGTTGCGCTCCTGCGCCGTCGCCCGGGTGACGTTGCGCCCGCCGATGAAGATGCGGCCGGCCGTCGGCGCGGTGAGGCCCGCGATCAGCGACAGGAGCGTCGTCTTGCCCGAGCCGCTGGGCCCCAGGATGGTGACGAACTCGCCCGGCGCCACCGCGAGGTCGACGCTGTCCGCCGCCGCGACGGACCCGTAGCGCTTGCTGACCCCCTCGAGGCGGATGTCGCTCACGGGACCACCATTGGCGGGAGCGCGCCACTCATAGGCGCAGACTTTGGTCCGATCAACAAAGCCCTCATCCTGAGGAGGTCGCGTAGCGACCGTCTCGACGGATGGGCGACACACGAGATCGCTGGAAAAGCGGTGTCGCAGCACCCGATATGTTGCCGACCCTTCGAGACGCGGCCCTCCGGGCCGCTCCTCAGGGTGAGGTCCCTTTGTAGGTTAGCGCCCATGAGCGCACCATTCCTGTGGCGCTCATGGAATGTGCCATCGGCAAGAAGATCGCCATCCTGGCGGAGTTTACTCCGCCACCAGTGGTGCGCTCCCGGCGCACGACGCCCTCTTCCATCGACGGAGAGGCGGATGTTGCTCACAGGCTGGCCATCGCCTTGTCGGCGGCCGACAAGGTCTGCTCGATGATCGCATCGTCGTGTGCCGTCGACAGGAAGAACTTGGCCTGCTGGTTGACGCGCACGCCTTCCTCCTGCAACGCGGCATGGAAGGCGAGCGCGCGGTCACGATCGCACGCCACCGCGTCGCGATAGTTCCTGGGCGCCGGGCCCTCGGTGAAGTGCACCTGGAAGATCGCCGGCGCACCCTGAATGTGTGCCGGCACCTTGTGCCTGCGGGCAAGATCGGCGAGGCCCTGCATGAGCCGTGTGCCGCGCCGTTCGAGGTCGCGATAGACGGCGCCGTCGTCGGCCTCGAGCACGTCGAGCGCAGCCAGGGCCGCCGCCATGCTCTGGACGTTGCCGTTGTAGGTGCCGCCGTGCATCACGCCCTTGTCCAGGAGCGTATCCATGATCTCGCGGCGGCCGGCGACCAGCGCCAGCGGGAAGCCGGCGGCGACCGCCTTGGCGTAGATCGCGAGGTCGGCGGTCACGCCGAACCTTGCCTGCGCGCCGCGGAGACCGAGCCGGAAGCCGGTGATGACCTCGTCGCAGAGGAACAGCGCGCCGTGCTCGCGACAGAGATCGCGCGCACCATCGAGATAGCCCGGCTGGGGTTGCGCGGCGCCGCCGTTCACCATCATCGGCTCCATGATGACGCCGGCGACCTCGCCCTTGTGACGTTCCAGCGCCTGGCGCAGCAGGTCGAGATCGTTCCAGCCGCAGACCACGACGTCGCCCAGCACGCTCGCCGGCATGCCGAGCGAGCCCGCCACCGGCACCGGCGAGTCGGCCGGGCCGGCCTCGTTCAGGGGCGGCCGCGCGCTGATGTAGGCCTGGTCGCTCCAGCCGTGATAGTGGCCCTCGAACTTCAGGATCTTGTCGCGCCCGGTGAAGGCGCGGGCGAGGCGCATGGCCATCAGCACGGCCTCGGTGCCCGAGGTCGCGAAGCGCACGACCTCGGCGCCCGGCAGCAGATTCACCAACCGCTCCGAGAGCTCGGTCTCGCGCGGGTTCTGCGCCGCGAACACCTGGCCCTCGCCGAGCGAGCGCGCGACCGCATCGATCACCGGCCTGGGCGCGTGCCCCAGGATGGCCGGTCCGTTGCCCAGCACATAGTCGATATGCACGTTGCCATCGACGTCGTAGAGCCGGGCGCCCTCGCCGCGCACGAAGAACAGGGGCACCGGTGTCGCCGCGTAGCGCACGTTGCTGCTGACGCCGCCCGCCAGGCTCCGCTTGGTGCGCTCGTAGAGCGCGATCGACTTGGCGTAGGACCGCATGTTTTTCCTCGACTTCGAGGTCATGTCTTCTGGACCGCGGGCGTCCCGCCCCCGCATGGAATTTAATGTGCCGGCGGGTCGC
>NZ_JBFWZI010000111.1:3377-24467 GCF_050185545.1 Reyranella sp.
GTCCCGCGGGCTACCCGCCCGCTCATGGTTTTTCATGAGACAGGTGCGGGCGGGACGCCCGCGGTCCGCAAGACATGACCTTCCCTGCAAGAACGATGCCCCGCCGCGCGCCGGACGGCAATCCAAATTTGTGATCACAAACTGGTACGAGGTCGGCTATGCTGGCGGTCCAATGAGCCCTCGCGCCCCCGTCGACACGTCGCTGCGCAGCCAGGTCTACGGCCAGCTGCGCGATGGGCTGACGGCCGGCCGCTTGACGCCGGGCCAAAAGCTCACCTTCCGCACCATCGCGGGCTCGCTCGGCGTCAGCATGACGCCGGTGCGCGAGGCGATCCGGCGAATGGTGGCGGAGGGCGCCTTCGAGATGCAGCCCAACCGCTCGGTGCGCGTGCCGCTGATGACGCGCGACCGCGTGCTCGAGCTGCGCGACCTCCGGATGGCGGTCGAGGGCCTTGGCGCCGGGAAGGCGGCGCTGGTGGCGACGCGCACCGAGATCGCCCGCCTGCGCCGCATCGCCGAGGAATTGATGGCGGCGCGTCGCCGCGGCGATTTCGCGACCGACCGCGAGAAGATCCGCGAGTTCCATTTCAGCGTCGCCGCCATCGCCCGCCAGCCGGCGCTGCAGCGCATCGTCGAGGGCTTGTGGCTGCAGACCGGGCCCTATCTCAACCTGCTCTATCCCGACTACGTCGCCTCGCCGCGCGGACCCGAGCGCCGGCTGCGGCTGATCAGGGCGCTGCAGACGCGCGACGCGGCAATGGCGCGGCGCGAGATGGAAGCCGACATCGGCGGCGCGCTGACCTATGTCGCGGGGCTCGCCGACTCTTCGGGCCGGATCGCGCCCGCCTCGCCCGTTGCCGTCAAGCGCCGGCGCCGGCCGGCCTCCGCGCCGCCCGCCGGCGGCTTCGCCTTCGTCTGATCAGAAAGGAAACGACATGGCTCAACAGCTCAGCAATCAGCGCATCGCCTGGTTCAACGGCCAGTTCATGCCGGAAGGCCAGGTGATGATCCCGTTCCGCGACCGCAGCTGGAAGTACGGCGACGGCGCCTTCGACATGACGCGCACCTTCGAGGGCCAGCCGTTCCGGCTCAAGGAACACATCGATCGCTTCTATCGCTCGCTGCGCTACCTGCAGATCGATCCCGGCATCGGGCCCAAGGAGATGGTCGCCCACAGCGAGGAGGTCGTGGCGCGCAACGAGCATCTGCGTCCCGCCGTCGGCGACTGGTGGGTCGGCCAGCGCGTCAGCCGCGGCGTCGACGCGGTGGGCGACGAGGGCTGGGAGCACACCGGCCCCAATGTCGTGATCGAGGTGCTGCCGCTGCCGCTCGCCAAGCGCGCGCCGCTCTACCGCGACGGCGCCGAGGTGATTACCACGACGACGCGACGCACCGCGCCCTCGATGCTGTCGCCGCGCGCCAAGACGCACAACTACCTCAACATGATCATGGCCGAGAAGCCGGTGAAGGCGATGCGTCCCGATGCCTGGGCGATCCTGCTCGACGAGCACGGCAACCTCGCCGAGGGGCTGGGCAGCAACATCTTCATCGTGCGCGAGGGCCAGCTGTTCACGCCGTCGGAGCGCTACGTGCTGCCGGGCGTCAGCCGCCAGATGACCATGGACATGGCGAAGAAGCTCGGCATCGCCTGCACGGCCGGCGACATCGACCTGTTCGACGCGGCCAATGCCGAGGAGATGTTCCTCACCTCGACCAGCCTCTGCATCCTGCCGGTCAGGAGCTTCAACGGCGCGCCCGTCGCCGACGGCAAGACGCCGGGCCCGATCACCAGGAAGCTGATCGACGCCTACTCGAAGGACGTCGGCTGTGATTTCGTGGGCCAGTACCTCAAGTTCCTGCAATAGGGTTGATCTCGATCAAGTCGACTGCGCCGACGAGCGGGCAGAAGGATGGGCCATCCTTCTGCAGAGGCCGCCATGCGCAAGCTACGCGACATCATCCTGGAGCAGCACCCGCTGATCATGAGTGAGACGGCGAGCGTCAACGCCGCCTGCGAGCGGATGCGCGACAGCCAGGCCGGCTCCGTGCTGGTGACCGGCGAGACCGGTCGGCTGGTCGGCATCTTCACCGGTCGCGATGCGGTGTGCCGCGTGCTGGCAGAAGGCCGCGACGCGGTGGGCACGCGACTGGGCCAGGTGATGACGCCCAGCCCCGCCACCCTGTCGCCCGAGCAGACCGCCATCGACGCGCTGCGGCTGATGTGGGACGGCGGCTTCCGCCACGTTCCGCTGGTTGCCAACGGCCGTATCCTGGGAGTCGTCTCGCGCGGCGATTTCAAGGGCCTCGAGCAGGCCCGCCACGACGACGAGCGCGACCTGTGGGAGCACATGCGCTGAAGGCTCACGTCCGGAAGGCGCTGCGCCAGTAGGGCTTGATCGCCTCCATGGTCAGCAGGACGGCGGCTCCGGCCGCCACCGACACCGCGAGGTCGTCGACGTGAAAGGGGCCGAAGCGGAACAGGCTCATGGCCGGCGGCCAAACGAGCGCGACGGCGAGCACGGCGCCGACGAACGCCAGCAGCCACCACAGGAAGCGGTTCGGACGGCGTACGGCGGCGAGCAGGGAGGACGAGAACGTCCGGTTGATCAGGATGAGCCCGACGTTGACCAGCACCAGCGAGGTGAACATCAGCGCCCGCAGCTCGTCGTCCGGCATGCCGCGGCCGATCCCCAACAGCAGCACGCCGGCCAGCGCGGCCAGGGCCAGCGCGCCCTGCAGCACGCCCCAGAGCGCCATCGCCGGGGACAGCAGCCGGCTCGACGCCGGCCGCGGCGGCCGGCGCATCAGGTCGCGTTCCTCGGTCTCGTCCTCGAAGACGATCGAGCAGGCCGGGTCGATCACCATCTCGAGGAAGGCGATGTGCACGGGCGTCAGCATGAACGGCAGGCCGAACAGGAGCGGCAGCAGCGCGAGGCCGGCGATCGGCACGTGCAGCGCCACGATGTAGGCGCTGGCCTTGCGCAGATTGTCGTAGATCCGCCGGCCCAGCCGGATGGTGCGGACGATCGAGCCGAAATCGTCGTCCAGCAGCACGATCGAGGAGGCTTCGCGCGCAACGTCGGTGCCGCGTCCGCCCATGGCGATGCCGATATGCGCCGCCTTGAGGGCGGGCGCGTCGTTCACGCCGTCTCCCGTCATGGCGACGATCTCGCCGTCGGCCTTGAGCGCCTCGACCAGGCGCAGCTTCTGCTCGGGCATGATGCGGGCGAAGACGCTGGTCGTCCGCAGCCGCTGCCGCAGCGCCTCCTGGTCGAGCCCCGCCAGCTCGGTGCCGTCGATCGGCGCGCCGGCCTCGAGGCCGGCCTGCTCGGCGATGGCGCGCGCCGTGGCCGGATAGTCGCCGGTGATCATGATGACGCGCACATTGGCCGAGCGGCATTCGGCGATGGCCGCAGGAACGTTGGCGCGCAGCGGATCGCTGAAGCCCACGAGGCCCAGGAACTCGAAGGTGAAACCCGTTGGCGAGTCGGGCAATGCCACCTCGCCATGGCTGGCCGCGGCGACGCCTAGGACGCGCACGCCACGGCGCGCCATCTCGTCGACCGATCGGCGCAGCCAGGCGAGGTCGTCCTCGCCCAGCCGGCAGAGCGCACCGATCGCCTCCGGCGCACCTTTTGCCCTGATGTCGCAGCCGGCGGCGCCGTCCTGGCGCCAGGCATTGGTCATGGCGAGCAGCGTCGGCCGTAGCCCGTAGTGCCGAGCCAGCGTGCGGCCGGCACCGCCCTCGGTCGTCGCGCCGGCGAGCTCGGCGATCGCCTTCTCCATCGGGTCGGTGGGCTGCGCCGCGCTGGCGAGCATCGCCGCCTCGATCATCGTCGCCAGAGCCTGCGGCACGGGCTGTCCATCGTCGCGCCGCCAGTGCAGAGCGGGTGTGCGCAGCTCGGCGATCGCCATGCGATTCTCGGTCAATGTCCCGGTCTTGTCGGTGCACAGCACGGTGGCGGCGCCGAGCATCTCGATCGCGGTGGCGCGGCGGGTCAGCACGCGGGCGCGCGACAGCCGCCAGGCGCCCATGACCATGAAGGCGGTCAGCACCAGCGGAAATTCCTCGGGCAGCATCGACATGCCGAGCGCGATCCCGCCCAGCACCGCCTGCAGCCAGTCGCCGTGCACCAGCCCGTAGAGGACGATGACCAGCAGGGTTGCGGCGATGCCCACCGCGGCGAAAATGCGGACCAGGGCGCGCGTCTCGGTCTGCAGGCGCGGCGGCTCGGGCGCGATGCGGCGCAGCGACTGGCCGATGCGGCCGAGCTCGGTGCGTGGCCCGGTCGCCGCCACGACCGCCAGGCCCTCGCCGCGCACGACGAGCGTCCCGGAATAAACGAATGGCGTGCCCTCGCCGCCTGGCCGCTCGAGGGCCGCCCGGTGCAGCGCGGCCGACTTGTGGACCGCGACCGATTCCCCGGTCAGCAGGGATTCGTCGACCATGATCTCACGCGCCGCGAGCAGCACCGCATCGGCGGCGACCCGATCGCCCTCGAGCACGGCGATGACGTCGCCGCGCACGACCTCGCGGCCGGGAATGCGCCGGCGCTGGCCGTCGCGCACGACCAGCGCGCGCGGGCTGGCCACCTCGCGCAGGGCGTCGAGCACGCGCTCGCTGCGGGTCTCCTGGACCACGGTGATGACGACCGAGAGCGTCGCGAATGCCAGCAGGATGAGGGCCTCGCCGAGATCGCCCAGCACGAGATAGATCGCGCCGGCGCCCAGCAGCAGGGCGAACATCGGCTCGCGCAGCACGTCGCCGACGATATGCAGGAGCGTGCGATGCTCGGTGGAAGGGATCTCGTTGAAGCCCTCGGCGCGCAGGCGAGCCGCCGCCTCGGCTTCGGTCAATCCGACATTCAAATCGGGAGTATCGGATGTGGGCGAGCGCGAGCTGGGGGAGGTCATCGGCCTGCAACTCACCACAGGCCGGCCGGTGAGGGAAGGCAGCCGTGGGCGCGTGCAGGGCACTCGCATCTGGCAAACGAGGACCGTGAAAAAATGACTGCTCCTGTCGCAGCGACACTGTTCATCCCGAGCGCAGCGGGCGGACCTTCGTCGCGGCCTCAAAGGTCCTTCCGCTGCGCTCGAGATGTCAGCAATCCTGCAGACAGGATGCACCACCGGTGCGAGGTGCCGGGTGCGCTCGCCATGAAAGCGGCCGGTGGATCCGGCGCGGCTGCTCGAGCTTTGCGTCCGGACGATTCGCCAAGTAAAGACCATGGCAGCCGATGCTGCGTGTCAGGAAGCTTGGGATCGATACCAGTCAGGAAACCGTCGCGTTCCTGTCGCGGCACTGTGCCGTGTATCGCGCCGAGGAATTCATCGCCCTGGCGCGCATCGAGATCGCCGGACGGCAGCGCCGGATCGTCGCTACGCTGAACGTGGTCGACGATCCCGCGATCCTCGGGCCGGACGAGCTCGGCCTGTCGCTCCTGGCGTTTCGCCAGCTCGACCTGCCGGAAGGGGACAGCGTCGAGATCGCGCAGGCGGCGGCGCCGGCGAGCCTCGACCATGTTCGGGCCAAGATCGACGGCGAGGAGCTGTCGGCCGAAGCCTATCGCGCCATCGCCGAGGACCTCGCCGCACACCGCTATTCCAAGATGGAGATCGCCGCCTTCCTGATCGCCTCGGCGCGCTTCACCACGGCGCCCGAGGTGCTGTCGCTCACCCGCGCCATGGCCGCGGTCGGCAGCCGGCTGGCCTGGAACGGCGGCATGGTGGTCGACAAGCATTGCATCGGCGGCGTGCCGGGCAACCGCACGTCGATGATCGTCGTGCCGATCGTGGCGGCGCACGGCCTGCTGATCCCCAAGACCTCCTCGCGCGCCATCACGTCGCCCGCCGGGACGGCCGACACGATGGAGGTGCTGGCCCGGGTCGATCTCGGCCCCGACGAGATGCGCGAGGTCGTGGCGCGGGAGAAGGGCTGCCTGGTGTGGGGCGGCCATGCCAACCTGTCGCCGGCCGACGACGTGCTGATCACCGTCGAGCGGCCGCTGTCGATCGATACGCCCGAGCAGATGGTGGCATCGATCCTGTCGAAGAAGCTGGCGGCCGGCTCGACCCACCTTCTGCTCGACCTGCCGGTCGGACCGACCGCGAAACTGCGCGACCGCAATCGCTTCGTGACCCTGCGCAAGCTCTTCGAGTACGTCTCCGACCAGCTCGGCCTGCAGACCATGGTGGTGGCGACCGACGGAAGCCAGCCGATCGGCCGCGGCATAGGCCCCTGGTTCGAGGCGCGCGATGTCATGCAGGTCCTGGAAGGCGATCCGGCGGCGCCGCGCGATCTTGCCGAGCGCGCCGTCTTTCTTGCCGGCCACGTGCTCGAGTTCGACCCGGCCCTGCGCGGCGGGCAGGGGATCGCCCGGGCGCGCGCGCTACTCGAGAGCGGCGCGGCGCTGCAGAAGATGCGCGCCATCATGGCGGCCCAGGGGCCGCCGCCGGCCGCCTGCGCGCCTGGGCGGCTGGTGCAGGATGTCGTCTCGCCAAGGGATGGCGTGGTGAGCGCCATCGATTGCCTGCGCCTGGCGCGGATCGCCCGGCTGGCCGGCGCACCGATCGACAAGGGCGCCGGCGTCGATCTCTTCAAGAAGATCGGCCAGCCGGTCGACAGGGGCGAGCCGCTGTACCGCATCCATGCCGCCTTCGACGCCGACTTCCGCTTTGCTGCCAGGCTCGCCGCCGAGGGTGATGGCTACGCCATCGCGGGCCGCGCAGCGGTGTGACCGATCGCACCGTGTTCCTGGAGTGGATCAGCCGCCGACCGGGCGGAAGAAGGTGATGACCGGGCGGAACTGCCAGCCGGCATCCGTGACAAGGTCGATGATCGGGTTCTTCAGCTCCTTGAGCGAGAAGGTGTAGGCGTAGCTCAGATCGAGCGTCGGCTGGCCGTTGCGGATCTGCAGCCCGAAGACTCCCTCATGCTGGTGCTGGTGGAAATTGATGCCGTAAGTCGTCTGCCAGCGCAGGGTCGCGGCGCCAAGTGTGACGCCGGCCGACCAATCGAGCTCGGCGTGGCGCTCGATCGCCCGCACGACCCGATTGCGTTCGTCGAGCCGTAGCGCGAGCCGGAAGGTGCGGCGCAGCCCATGGGCGCGCATGGAATCGAGCCACGTGGCGTCGGCGTAGCGCCAGTCGACGACAAGCTCGTCGGGGCGACGGCCGGTGCCGACCTGCCAGGGTGCGCGCAGACTGTTGAGCGCCAGCAGGCGTGAAGCGAGCTGCGTGGCGGAGACCGGTGCGGCGCCCGGCCCCGGTCCGACCGTCGAGGCCCACGACGCCATGCGACCGAACACGAAGAGCTGCGCCACCACCCAGGCGCCGGTGAACAACCCGACCGCGGTGACCTCGCTGCTGGTCGGAAGTCGGCCGGTATGGCCGTGCGGTGGCGGCCATTGCAGCGGACCGATGAAGATCTGCGCGATGCCGATGACGATCACCGGCACGACGATCATTCCGGCGACGTACCCGAAGAACCAGAGGATGCGCATCAATCCGGGATGACGACGTCGATGTCGAACTCGACCAGCATGTCGGCCATCGCCAGGCCGGCGATGATCAGGCCGGTGCCGCACGGCGCGACGCCCTGCAGGTGGCGGGCGACGGTGTTGTAGACCGGCTCGCGGTGGGCGCGGTCGAGCAGGTAGGTCGTGATCTTGCAGACATGCTGGAGCGTGCCGCCGGCCTCCTCGACCAGGATCTTCAGGTTCTTCATTGCCTGGTCGGCTTGCGCCGCCGGATCGCCCTTGCCATGGAACGTGCCGTCGAGGTCGAAGCCAGTGAGGCCGGCGATGAACAGGCTGCGCCCTCTCGCGCGGACCATCAGCGAGACGTCGTAGTCGATCGTCTGGTTGGGCCAGCGCCCCATCGTGTTGAAGCGGCGAAACCGTTCGTGGGCCATGCTCGTCCTCCATGTGCCGTCCAGAGCATTCGCATATATCAAACAATGCCGTCAGCCCGACCCGAGCCGACCGCGGCGCCTGCGCCGAGCGTAGTCGAAGGAAGACGTAGGGGGACCTTTCTGGTTTCAGCATCAGAAAGGTCCCGCGACTGCGCCGCCAATGGCGCTGTAGACAGCGCCCATTCGGGCGGCTCCGCTCGGGATGACGGATTCTCTTGGCATGTGCGTATGCTCTGCGCAGCCGCGAGGTCCGGCTATGTGCCGGCGGCTCCTGCGCCGGCCAGGGCCGATGCCAGGGCGGCCATTTCCGGATCCTCCGGGATCAGCGCCTGCGCCCTGGCAAAGGCTTGGCGCGCTGCTTCGAGGTCGCCGCGCGCCAGGCGCAGCCGGGCGATGCGCTTGAAGGCGTAGCCGAATTGCGGCGCGGCATCCGCCACGGCCTCGAAGTCGGCGAGCGCGCCGGCGGCCTCGCCGGTCACCTCGCGCGCCATGCCGCGCCACCAGCGGAAGTTCGGGTCGTCGGGGAATTGCGCGACGCAGCGGTCGGCCAAGCGCACGGCCTCGTGCGGCGGGCCGCTCCGGTCGAGGAGGGCCTCGAAGGACGTCGACAGCGCGCCATGCCCGCCGGAGGGCTGGCCGAGCAGGGCGAGTGCGTCGTCGTCGCCCGAGCCGTCGGCGCGCACGGCCTGCTCGACCAGCGGCTGCCACAGGTCGGGGCGCGGGACGCCCTTGCCGCCGAGATCGACCCTGATCGATTCCTTGCCTTCTTCGTCGATGTCGAACGAAGCGCCACGCGGCGCCTGCGGCCGCTCGACCGCACGCAGGTAGGTGGCGAGGTCGTTGCGGGCGGCGGCGGTCTTCTCGCTGCGCAGCGCGTCGACCAGGGCTTGCCACGAGGTTTCGGCGTGCCGCACGCCGAGCGCCTCGGCCGCCTTCTGCCTGACATCAGGGTCGGATTCGCGGCGCAGCATCTGCAGCAGCGCAGCGCGTAGCCACGCCGCGGAGAAGCCGCCGGCGGCTCCCGACTCGCCCAGCAGCTCGAGCGCCTCGCCGAGCACGGCGACGACGATGCCGCGCACCGCAGCAGACGAGTCGTCGGTACGCGAGGCGGCGTGGGTGAGGAGGGCACGCAACGGCGCGTCGGGCGCGCGCATCAGGTTGGCCAGCACCGGCATGCCATTTTTGCGTACGGCGTCGACGGGTTCGCTTGCCAGCGCCTGCCACAGCGGCTCGAGCACGACGGGCGCGCTGTAGGCACCGGCGTGCACGATCGCATGCCAGCGCGGCGCATCGCGTGGATCCTCGAGGAGGCCGGCGATGATCCGGGCCACCTCGGGCATGCGGCCGAGCGGCTGGAGGGCCGCGGGCAGGTCGGCGACTTCCTTTTCGTCACCGCGCGCCAGCACGGCGTTGGCGCGCGCCTCGACGATCGCCCCGGCGCCGAAGGCCGAGGCCCAGCCGGCACCGACATAACGCAGGCCGCGCCAGTCGGTGTCGCCGAGATGTGTCAAGGCGGCGGCCGCACCGAAGCGGCGGCCTGCCTCGACGACGGCCTGTGGAAACTCCGGCGCGCGGTTGATCCGCGCGACCATCGGCGCCAGGCCCTTGATCAGATGCCGGCCAAGCTCGCGCGTCACCCCGAGAGCAAGACGATTCTTCTCTATCGAGTCGGCGAGGCGATCGAGCAGCACGCGCTCGCCGTCCATCGCCGTGCGATGGCGCACGAAGCTCGCCGTTACGCGGTGCAGGCGCCAGGTACGATGGCCGTCGCTGCCGGTCGCCGGTTGCAGCCAGCCGCGCCGCGCCAGCAGCGCGCGCTCGGCGGCCGTAGCGAACAGGTCGACCAGCGACTCACCGAGCGCCCATGGCTCGAGCCGGGCCAGCGCCGCCAGAGCCTGGTGAGCCGAGGTCTGCCGTTCGAGCGCGGCGAGCGAGGCGCCCAGCGCATCGCCGATGCCGCGCAGTGTGCCCGCTGGCATCACCTCGGCGAGCTGGGCGACCTCCTCGTCGAGCGCCGGCGCCGGCTCGGTCGTGTCGACCGCGGCGCGCAGCGCCTCCGCCGCGAGGCTGCCGTCGGCCAGGCCGGCCTGCAGGATGCCGAGCGCCAGGGGCAGGCCGCCGACCCAACGACAGATCGCCGACCAGTCGGCGCCGGACAGCCAGCGCGGGTCGACGTCGGGACGGGTAAGCACGCGCACCGCCGCGTCGGCCGGCAGGGCATCGACGACGAGAGTCTCGTCGCAGCCGTGCACCTGCGGGCGTCGCGACGTCAGCAGCAGGCTGACGTGGCCGAGCGGCGGGCACCAATGATCGAGCGGCGCCGGCTGCTGCCCGGCCTGCGGCTCGGGCAGGTTGTCGACGACCCAAAGAATGCGCTGGCCGCTCGCCGCGCGCGCGGCGCACGACTCCTTCAAGCCCGGGCCCTTCGGACTCGAGCCGGCCGCGGCGGCCGTCGCAGCCGGCGCGAGGAGCGGGCCCAGGGCGTCGATCTGGCCGCGCCACTGCTCGTCGGGCACGTCGGCGTCGAGCCAGCAGACGACGTCGTAGTGGCGCGGCCCGGCGCGCCGCAGGAACTCGGCGGCGAGCTGGCTCTTGCCCGAGCCGGCGCCGCCATGCAGCAGCAGGCTGCGCCCGCGTCCGCCGGCGCGCCGCGTCTCCAGGCCGCGAAAGATCCGCCACAGCGTGTGCTCGCGGCCGATGAAGCCGTCGCCCAGTGACTCGGGCGCGGTGTCCACCGCGACGCGTTGTTGGGCACGCCACGGCAGCGGCGGAGTCATGCCCTCCGGCCGCAGCGCGCTTTCCGCCGGCACGTCGAGCGAGCGGTCGAGCCCCGCGCCGAGCGCGCGCGCGACCATGGCGGCGATCGCCGCGGTCTCGTTGGCCTGCGGCCAGGCGCGCCGCGCCAGGGCGGGCGGCAGGTGCAGCAGCAGCGAGTCGAGGTCGCCCTCGGGCGGCAGCGCGATCAGCACGCCACGCTCCTCGCCGTCGCCGCCGAGCGCGGCCTCGAATTCGCGCACGCACCAGGGCCGGGCGAAGTACAGCGCGTCGGCGAAGACGACGACGGCGCGCGACGCCGCCACCGCGGCGGCAAGCTCGTCCGGGAACTGCGCCCCGGGCACGATGTCGCTGGTGTCGAGAAATACCCGGTCGGCCGGGAGCGTGCCGCACAACGCCTCGCGCAGCGCGATGGCGTGCGGCCGTGAGGCCGCCCGCGAATAGGAGAGGAAGACGTCGTAGGTCATCAGCTCCCTGCGAAGGCCAGCAAGTCCGGATTGAGCACGTCGGCATGGGTGGTCAGCATGCCGTGCGGGAAGCCCGGATAGGTCTTCAGGGTACCGTTCTTCAACAGCTTGATCGAGAGCTTTGCGGCGTCGTCGATCGGAACGACCTGGTCGTCATCGCCATGCAGCACGAGCGTGGGCACTATTTTTCAACGATCCAATGTGTGGCCCATCCTTCGAGCCGGCCGCTGCGCGGCCTCCTCAGGATGAGGAACGCCTATGGGGCACCTCCCCCGATTCGGCGCTGTTTACAGCGCCACAGCGGGAGGAAAAGGAGATGCGTCCACGCCGTAGCGGCAAAGCTGGGAAGGAGAATGAGCGTGCGCCCATAGGCGAACTGCACCGAGTGCGTTCCTTGTACGCCGCACGATGGGCGCTGGTCGCCCATCTTCGGAGCTTGCGCGCCGGTACGCCCGGCGCGCATCGTACCCGCCATGTCGATCAGGCTTCAGGAATCGCTGCGTGCCGTCTTCTATGCGCCGTTCTACGTCGCGCTGGCGCGCGGCGCCTTCGCCGCCGAGGGCGTTGAGATCGAGTTCGTCAGCTCGCCGCGACCGCGGGACGCGGCGCTGCGGCTGATGGACGGCACCGTCGATGTCTGCTGGGGCGGACCGATGCGCGTCATGGAGACCTACCAGGTGATGCCGGGTTGCGACATCGTCTGCTTCGCAGAGGTGGTGACGCGCGATCCGTTCCTGCTGCTGGGCCGCCGGCCCAATCCGGGCTTCGTTGTGAGCGACCTCGCCACCTCGAGGCTGGCGACAGTGAGCGAGGTGCCGACGCCGTGGCTCTGCCTGCAGCATGATCTCCGGCTGGCCGGGCTCGACCCGGACGGGCTCGCGCGCATCGCCGACCGGTCGATGGCCGACAATGTCGCGGCGCTCGAGGCCGGCGAGGTCGACGTCGTGCAGGTCTTCGAGCCCTTCGCCAGCCTGCTCGAAGCCAGGCAAGCCGGCCATGTCTGGTACGCGGCGGCGCATCGCGGGCCGACCGCGTACACCACCTTCTATGCGCGGCGCGGCACGATCCAGGGCCGGCGGGACGAATTGCTGCGCATGGTGCGCGCCATCGCCCGCACGGAGAAGTGGGTGGCGCGCGCCGGTGCGGCAGAGATCGCGAGCGCGATCGCGAGCTACTTTGCGGAGCTGCCGACCGCGCTCCTCGAGGCCGCCTGCGCTCGCTACAAGGATCTCGAAATCTGGAGCCAGACCCCCGTGCATCCCCGCGATGGTTACGAGCGCTTGCGTGCCGGCCTGGTTTCGGGCGGTTTCGTGTCGCCAGGCACGCCCTTCGAGATGGCCGTCGACAATTCCCTGGCCGAGCAGGTCGCGGCGGAGGGATTGCCGCCGCTGCCGTAGGCAGCCTGTTCCCACTCCTTCTTCGCCGCATTCCCATCTTCATTCTCCTCCCCTGGCAGCGCTGGGACGTGCCCGGCATACGGGGCGCAGGGGCCATGGCTCATTGCTGGGAGCGCGCCACTCCGATGGCGCTCATGGGGATGCGCAATCGACAAGAAGAGCGCCATCGGAGTGGCGCGCTCCCAGCAAATGACCCCCCGTCGCCGATCGTGGTGCCGCTGCGGGCGCGCGGCAAGCCGGGACATCCCGCCGGCGCGGGCTCTGCGACGGCGACGCGCTGCTCGGCGGGCAGGCGAGCGGCCTGCGTCCGATAGGCGAGGACGACCGGGATGGTCTCGGGCAGGGGAACCGAGGTGGTCGTGCCGCGCGCGATCATCGCATCGACGTCGCGCGGCGTGACGCCGAGTGCCCAGGCGGCCAGCGGGCGTGCCTGCTCGACACGCACGCAACCGTGGCTCAAGGCCCGTTGCGAGCGGTTGAACAGCTCCTTCTGGTTCGTGTCGTGAAGGAAGATGAGCTGGTCGTTGGCGAGCTCGAACAGGATGCGGCCGAGCGGGTTGTTGGGGCCCGGCGGCACGTAGCGCAGTCCCTCGTTGCGCATCATGGCCGGCGTCGGCGTCCACGATGGGTTGAACTTGATGGCGTACATCGAGGTGACGAGCTGCGGGGTGGGCGTCTGCGGCCGTCCGACGATGACGCGGCTGCGCAGCGCCGGCCTGCCGTCCTGGAAGGCGACCAGCTCGAAGGTCGCGATGTCGACGAGGACGTACTTGCCGCGCGCCGGAACGCCCGCCGGCGTTGGCGCCGGCCCGGCCGGCGGCGCGACGGTGGCGGCAGGCTGGTGCGCGGGCTCCGGCATCGCACATGCGGCAGCCATCAGTGCCGCCGCCGCGGCCAGCGGCTCGACCACGGCGCGCAGGGAGCGACCCCACCCGGCCGAGTGGAACGACATGGTGTGCGACCCTCGGTCGGTCAGGGCTTGCCTGCAGCGCCCGTCGGCGGAGCGTCGAACAGGCGGAATATCGCGGTTGCGGTCAGCAGGAGATCATCCGCCGCGCTGGCGTCTGCGTCGAGGAACGCCATGGTGCGCGTGAGCTTGCGCAGCCGGGCCCTGCCGGTGACCCAGCCGCCTGCCGGCACGCCGGCGACGAACTGCAAGTTCAAGGCCACGGTCGCGCACAGGCGTGCCGTTCGCGTGACCACGGCATGGCCGAGGAAAGTGTCGACGAAGGCGCCGACGGCGGCGCCGTGCAATACGCCGTTGGGGTTGCCGTGGCGGGCATCGCTCTGGAAGCCGTAGACGAGCTCGCCCGACGGTTCCCGGCCCCAGTAGTAGGGGCCGTTGTGGGCGATGAAGCCGTCGTTCTCGGCGAACGGCGTGAACGT
Source organism: Reyranella sp. (assembly GCF_050185545.1). Lineage (GTDB taxonomy): Bacteria > Pseudomonadota > Alphaproteobacteria > Reyranellales > Reyranellaceae > Reyranella. The sequence goes on from NZ_JBFWZI010000111.1 coordinate 17,315, forward strand.
GATGTCGGTCGGCTTTTCGGCAGGCATGCAACTCCTCGGAACCATCGTCGGCAAAGGCGGCATCGTAGCGCCTGCGCCGCCGATCGGGGAGCAGCCGAACGTCTCTACGGTTTCAGCACGGCGTCGAGCCGATCGGGCGCCAGCGCGGCCCCGGCGTAGAGGCGGCCGTCGACCTCGAGCGCCGGCGCGCTGCGGATGCCGTGTTCTTCCAGCCGCTCCGCCGCCTCCTCGTCCATCAGCAGATCGACGGTGCGGAAGGCCAGCCCGCGCGCCGCGAGCGCGCGCTTCAGCGCCTCGCAGGGCGCGCAGAGCGGCGTGGTGTAGACGACGATCGTCGGCATGGGCCTAGACCTTCCCCTCGGCCTTCAGCCGCCGGTAGGCTTCCTTCTTCCGCAGCCAGGCTTCACCCGCCTCGCCGGGCAGGAACGGCTGCTCCTCGGTGAAGATGAGGTCCTTCCAGCGCTGGCCCTTGCTCCAGGCCAGCCCGGCCTCGCGCGTCGTGCGCGGCGCCGTAGCCGTCTCCAGCAGCTGGAAGGCCATCTCCAGCACGGCGCTCTGCTGGCCCGGATCGAACGGCTCGCCGCATGGCGCGCCGAGCGGGAAGTCGACGAACAGCAGTCGCGGCACGGCGGCCGACTCGACGATGTCGCGCGCCGTGGCGATGACCACGGTGGGAATGCCGTTCGCTTCGAGGTGGCGGGCGACCAGACTCACGGTCTGGTGGCAGACGGGTCAAACCGGAACCAGCAGGGCGACGTCGACCGCCATGGCGCGGCACTGGCCCAGCACCTCGGGCGCATCGCGCTCGGTGGTCTTGCGCTGGCTGTAGGCATTGTAGACGCCGAGACAGTGCGGGGCGATCCGGCCGATGCGGCCGCGCGCCTGCGCCTCGTGCAGGCGGTCGATCGGGAAGTAGGCGTTGGGGTCGTCGAGCGAGGTGGCGTAGCGGTCGTAGCTTTGCGTGCGGCTGTAGAGCCTGTCCGACGGCGTGTCGGACGGTATGGCGTAGACGTTGCCCACTGCCTTGGTATCGGCATCCTCGGCGAAGCGCGCATCGCCCTGGATTGCGATCTCGCTGGTGGAGATCAGGGCGAGCGTGCTGGCCGCCAACGGCTTGGCGAGCGGCGTGAATGGCGCCTCCTCGTTGTGCGCCCAGTTGTACGGCTTGGCGTAGCCTTGCGAGGCGTAGTAGGCGCGCGTCTTGTCGATGTAGCGCACATAGGGCCGCGGCGCGTCCGGCAACAGCTCGCTCATGGCGTCCTCCTGTCTGTTCATTTTTTCAGTTGCCTGGCCAAAGCCTCCGGTGAGGGCGGAGCCGGGTCGAAGGCAAATGGCTTGGGCCATTGCAGTGGATCGTCGACGATGCGGCCCGGTGCGCGCGCCTCGACCGCGAGCTGCAGGGCGGCGCGCAGAATGCGGCGCTGAGTCGCCGCGTCACCCGCGGCGCCGAAATTGTTGCCCATCGGCGCATTGACGAAGTAGCTGCGCGGCGGGCGCACCAGCGCCGTGATGTCGCGGCCGGTCGAGACGCAGACCGTGGCGATGCCCGCCTCCTCGACCACCCGGCAGACCAGACCCACGGTCTGGTGATCGAGCGGTCAAGCCGGGACGGCGATGAAGAGATCGACCTCGTCTCGCTTGAGCTCGCGGGCGAGCGCCGGCGCCTTGTCGTCGAGCACCGCCTGGCGCTTGTAGATGCGGCCCATGAAGCCGCTCCACAGGCGCGGCGCGACCCCGCCGATCTCACCGTCGCGCGCCATCTCGCGCAGCCGGTCGATCGGGAAGATGCAATTCAGGTCGTGGTCGGCATCGGCGTGGTCGTAGTAGCTGTCGTGGATCTGGAAATCGTCGGACGGCGCGTCGCGCTCGATCGTGTCGAGACGAAAATCGTTGCGCGCATCGGGATTGAACGGCGGCATGGCACAGCGCGAGACACCGCCGCTGGTGAGCACGCTTACCGTGCACTGCGCCAGCGGCTTGGCGAGCGGGGCGAACGGCGCGTCGTCGTAGCGGCTCCAGTCGTAGGGTGGAAAGCCCATGGCGCCGTACTTCGCCGCCAGGGCATCGACGTATCGGATGTGATCCATCGCACCATGCCTCCGCAAGGCAAAAAGCGTAAGGCGGCTCGCGCGAGGCAGCAAGCGTACGACGCGGTGAGGGCCTGCGCTGCAGAATGGCACGCCGACGCGTCGTTATCGCGGGTCCGTTGTGACGAGGTGACGATCGCCAGGACCGGTCGGCGCGCCAGTCGGCGCCGAAACCGCGCGATTGGGCTCTTCAGCTCGCCGGCGAGAAGATTCAGGCAGGTCAAGTCCGGGGCGAGCAGGCCGTCCGGAGCCGAAACTCCTCGTGGCTCGACGTCGACGTCCGTGCGCATGTTTCAGGGCTGCCGGCAACGGGCTTCAGACCGGTCGGTCATTTGCTTGGTTGGCTTGCCCGTGCCGCCGGCCGGCGACCGCGTCACGCCCTTGCAGATCCCCGACGCAACGTCCCTGATCGCATCACCGAACTCGTCCTGATCCTTGCAAAGGGCATAGCAGAGCACCCAGCTGCGTTCGAAGCTGCCCCGGATGAAGGCATCCCATCCGCCGCGGTTGTAGTGAGACCAGTCCAGATGCGAAGCCTGGGAGTAGTAGTTGTCTATGAAATCCAGGTAGACATCGGCGACGGCCAGGATTCGATTCCGTTTCAGCTCGTCGTCGGGCAGCGGCTCGCGTGCGTAGAAATACGGTCGCATCTCGGGGTGCTCGACGAACAATCGGTTCAGCTCGCCGAGCTCCTGGCTGATGATCCCGTAGGCCTGGCTGTCGAGATTCTTCCTGAGATCGAGGAACTGGAAGTAGACGAAGGCTGCTCCGACAAGGCCGATGACCAGGCCGGGAACGGTCACGATCATCGTCACGAATTCGATCGGCTTCTCGAGCCTAGCCCTCCTGAGCGCATCTATGAACCTGGCCATCGACCGTCCCTGTGTCTGGCGCGATCACGGATGCGCCGCGATCAGCGCCTCCGCCGTCCGGACCCCGGTCAGCACGGTTTCCGGATCGGCGCCTGCCGGCTGCAACAGGCTGGTCGCTGCCGCAGTGTAGCCGGCGCCGGCCCACACCGTGCCATGCTTCTCCTGCTCGCGCACGAAGGCGAGGCTCACCGCCACCTTGCCCATCGCCGTCATGACGTCGAGGCCGGCAGCCGAGTCCTGGGCACCGCCCAGGATTTCGACGACGATCTGCCCGATGGCCTGGCCGGCCTGCAGCGGCAGCCGCAGAACGCGAAGTGCGATCCGCTGGCCGATTTCACACCCATCACGCTGGTCGGCCAGTCGCCGCTGATCCTGGTCGTGCCGGCGAGCAAGCCCTTCATGACCGTGAAGGACCTCGACGCCTACCTGAAGGCCAGCGGCAGCCGCGCTACATATGCCTCGTCGGGGCCGGCCGGCATCACCCAGTTCGGCGCCGAGGTCTACCTCAAGCGGGCGGGCGACCTCTCGGCCGTGCACGTATCCTATCGCGGCGGCGCGCCGATGATGGAGGCGCTGGCCAAGGGCGAGGCCGACTTTGGCGTCGCCGTGCTCGCCTGAGCTGTGCCGCTGATCAGCTCCGGCGCGATCCGCCCGCTGGGGCTGGCAACGCCCAGCGCCACGCCGCTGGCGCCAAGGTGCCGCAGCTCGCCGACCTCGGCATGAAGGACACCCCGACCTCGTGGGTCGTCATGATCGGGCCCAAGGGGCTGCCGGCCGGGATCGTCGCCCGCCTGAACGGGACCCAAGAGCGCCGTGACCGTGACCTGCCGACGAAGGCCGCGAGGGCCGCACTGCGAATGCAGCCTCCGACCAGCAGGTGAATTCCCGGTCGTCGGCGTGCCAGCATGAGCCTCTGATCGGGCGAGCCCGTGGCTCGCGGGAGGGACGGACCGTGAAGCTCGACTACGTCACCATCGAGAGGCGCGGCGGGATCGCCGTCGTCCGCTTTGACCGCAAGGCCAATCTCAATGCCTTCAACGAGAAGCTCGTGGTCGAGCTGACGCACGCGGCGCGCTCGTTCCACGACGATCTCGAGACCCATGCCGTGGTGCTGGCCGGCGCGCCCAATGGCTTCTCCGCCGGCTTCGATCTCAAGGCGACGGATGGCTGGACCAGCGAGACCGACGATCTGAAGCGCCGGCAGCGCGCCTATGGCGGGGTCCGCCTGTGCAAGGCCTGGGAAGCGATGCCGCAGATCACCATCGCCGCCATGGAGCGACTGGCCGTCGGCGCCGGCGTTGCCATCGCGCTCGCCTGCGATTGGCGCGTGATGGGGCGGGGCGCCTACCTCTACGTTCCGGAAGTGAAGATAGGCCTCAACCTGCAATGGGGCGCGCTGCCGCGCCTGATCAGCCTGGTCGGGCCGGCGCGCGCCAAGCGCATCTGCGTGCTGTGCGAGAAGATGCCGGCCGAGCAGGCGCTGGCATGGGGACTGGTCGAGGAAGTCGCCGAGGACGGCAAGACGGTCGAGCGGGCGCTCGAGCTGGCCGAGGTGGTGCTGTCGATGCCGGCTCCCACGGTGCGCATGGTCAAGGAGGCGGTCAACGCCACCGCCGGCGCGCTACACGCCGCGACCGCCTTTGCCGACGCCGACCAGAGCCAGCTCACGGCGACGTTTCGCCAAGCCAAGTCGGCGCGCGAGTCGTTTCGCAAGTCCTAGATGCTGGCAATCCCACTCCCGTCTGACTCGCATGACGGGGGTGGGATTGAAAATGTGTCCGCTCCGCAGCCGCGAGGCTCACGAGGAGGCGTTACTGGCTGACCCAGAACGTGTCGGGCCGGTAGAGACCGATGTATCCGCCGGGATCCCAGGCGAAGTAGCCTTCCTTCGGCACGTTGCGGACCTTCGGTCCGACCACCAGCGGTTGGCGAACGCCGTTCACCGTGCCGATCGTGAACACGTTGTCGGCATGGGCAGTGAGGATCTTGTCCCAGGCTGCGCGCCGGCCGGCTTCGTCGGAAGACTGTTCCCATTCGCGCAGGTAGTCGAGAAGGACGCTCGCTTCCGGCAGGTCGCATTTCTCGCCCTGGCGCTGCTTGGACTCGTAGAACAGGCCCCAGCGCGGCCATTGCAGAGCGCCCAGCATCGTCGGCGCGAACTCCTTGGGGCTGGTGTTGGCGGTCGGCACCGCGGTGACGACTCCGGCGAAGGCCGTCATGACGGCCTCGCCGGAGAAGGTCCGCAGACGGAGGTTTTCGCGCGTCTGCAGCTTGGGGAGCATCTTGATGCCGACCTTCTTCAACATCTCGCCCATCAGCTGCAGCGCATCGGCGTCCTCGGTGTCCTCGCCGCTGTGCTCGACCACCAGGGTCGCCGGCCGGCCATCGGCCAGCAGGCGGATGCCCTGGGCATCGCGCTTGTCGAGGCCGACCTCGTCGAGCAGCTTGTTGGCGAGCTTGGGATCGTGCTGGGCCCACTTGCTGGCGTACTCGGGCTTGAACAGCGTCGATCGCTCCATGATCGTGTTGTTCGACGGCCTGGCGACACCGAGAAAGACCACCTGGTTGAGCTCGTTGCGATCGATCGCCACCGACAGGGCGCGCCGGAAGCGGACGTCGCGGAAGACCTTGCGCCATTCCTCGTCGTTGGTGGTCAGGTTGGGAAAGAGGGCAATCTGGGCGCCCGAGCCGGTCTCCCACAACCGCACCTCGACACCCGACGTCTTGGCGCTCTTCTGCAAGAAGGTGTAGTCGCGCATGTTGAGGTAGCGGACCTGCAAGTCGGCTTCGCCCATGCCTGCCTTGGCGGGCACAAGGTTGGCCGCCGCGATCGTGAAGACGATGCGGTCGATGTAGGGCAGCTGCTGGCCCTTCTCGTCGACGTGGTGAAAGTAGGGGTTGCGCTGGAAGATGTAGCGCTGGGCCGAGCCGGGCGTGGTGTTGACCCATGGGTTGAGGCTCGGCAGGTCGACGTTGCTGTTGCCGTACATCACGTCGAGCTTCTTGAAGATCTGTACCCAGCTCTGCTGCCCGCCCTGGGCCGACTTGAGGATCTCTTCCTCCGGCGTGTACGTGGTATGGAACTTCTTCAGGTAGTGGGCCGGGCGGAACAGGAACAAGGGCGCGGCGCGGGCTTGGCTCTCGATGAAGTACGGGTTGGGCTTGTCCCAGGTGTACCGGATCGTCCGGTCATCGATGATCTCGACCTTGGGCGGCTTGCCGTCGACCATCAGCTCGACCGACGGGCCGCCCTTCGACAGCTTCTTGTTGTTGGCCACGTCCTCCCAGAAGAAGCGGAAATCCTCGGTGGTGAAGGGGTGCCCGTCGGACCATTTGTGGCCGGCCCGCAAGGTCAGCGTGAACTCGCGATTCTCCTTGGCCTCGAAGGCCTCGAGGATGTCGGGCCTGAGCTGGAACTTCTCGTCGTAGGAGATCAGACGGGTGTAGCTGTAGACGGTCATCAGGCGCGTATCGCGGGTGTTGGCCATCAGCATGTTCACCTGGCCCCCCGGTTGGCCGGGCCCATCGCCACCGGCAAATCGCCTGATGACCAGGGGATGCTGCGGCAGGCGCTGGTCGACCGGCGGCAGCGCTCCCGACTTGACCTGGTCGGCAAGCATCGGTGTCTCGACCATCTTGGGCAGCGGATCGCCCGCCCATGCCGGACCGCTGATCAGCCCCAGGAATGCGGATTGTACGAAGAGACGTCGCTTCATGATCGGCCTGCCCTGCTTGTTGGTCGAGTAAGACTATTGTTGTTGTCCAAGTCGATGAAATCGTCGGGTGTCGCCAAGGTTAACATTGTCGCGGGTCGCGGTGGCCGCCTTAATTTCTCCATTATTCACGCCGCCGTGCCGCGGATGAGTGAGCGATCCCGCAACCGCAAGTCCGTTGAAAGTCCGCCGCGCGAGGATCTTGCGGCGCCAGGCTGGAATGTGCGGCATGGTCTCGCGATGGCGATCATGGCTGGGGCACGCCCCCAGCGCATTTTGATGGGAGGCCCAGCACCCCCGGCGCACACTACGATGCTGGGAAAATGGGGCGGGTTGCCACCCCAATCTTGATAGGAGGAACGGATGTCGATTGTCGTCGTGGGGGGTGCCGGATTCATCGGTCGCCGCCTCATTCCAATCTTGGAGAAGCAGGGCGAGACCATCGTGTGCATGGACATCAACCCCAGCGCCGCGTCGTTCG
>NZ_JBFWZI010000112.1:0-9406 GCF_050185545.1 Reyranella sp.
GTTCGGCGCGCATCGTGCGCGCGGGGCGGGATCTGACGATGGTGAGCTACGGTGCGGCCGTCGACACCTGCCTGCAGGCAGCTACGACGCTCGCGCAGGACGGCGTCGAGGCCGAAATCGTCGATCTACGCTCAATCCAGCCCTGGGACCGCGAGACCGTGCTGGCCTCACTGGCCCGCACCCATCGCATCGTGATCGCGCACGAGGCGGTGCGCGACTTCGGCGTGGGTGCCGAGATCGCTGCCTTCTGCGCAGACGAGGGCTTCGACGAGCTCGACGCGCCCGTGGTGCGCGTCGGCGCGCCCTTCATGCCCGTGCCCTTCGCCAAGTCGCTCGAAGCGGGCTACGCGGTCGGAGTCGACCGCGTGATTCAGGCGGCCCACAAGGCCCTTCAATAGCCGGGGAGGAGACACCCATGTCCGAGATCCAAGACGCGGTCCGTTGCGACGTCCATGGCGCGGTGGGCGTGCTCACCATCGCCCGGCCCAAGACGCTCAACGCGCTCGATGTCCCGACGCTGCACACGCTCGAGGCCGGGTTGACGCGTCTCGAGCAGGATGCCGCGGTGCGGGCGATCGTCGTAACGGGCGCCGGCGAACGCGCCTTCGTCGCCGGCGGCGACATCGCCGACCTCGACAGCCGACAGGGCCTCGACCACTATCAGGAGTTCGCCGAGGTCATCCATCGGGTCTTCCGTCGCTTCGAGCTCTGCGACAAGCCGACCATCGGCGCGATCAACGGCTGGGCGCTCGGCGGCGGCACCGAACTGCTGCTGTGTCTCGACATCCGCCTGGTGGCCGAGGAGGCGAAGCTCGGCCTGCCGGAGATCACCCTTGGCCTGTTCCCCGGTGCCGGCGGCACGCAGCGCCTCATCCGGCAGATCCCGCTCTGCCAGGCCAAGCTGCTGATGTTTACGGGCGATCAGATCACCGCCGCGGAGGCCGTCGCGCTCGGCCTCTGCAATCGCGCTGTGCCGCGCGTCAAGCTCCTGGACGAGACGATGGCGCTGGCCGAGCGCATCGCGCAGAGATCGCCCCTGACGCTCAAGCTGCTCAAGCGCACGCTGCGTGACGGGGCGGACATGCCGTTGGCCGGCGCGCTCGCGCACGAGCAGGCGATGATCGGCCTGGTGCTCGACAGCGCCGATGCGCATGAGGGCTGCCGGGCCTTCCTCGAGAAGCGTCCGGCACGTTTCGAGGGGCGTTGATGCGGCGACCCCTGGTGGTGCCCAAGCTGGGGCTGACGATGACCGAAGGCTCGCTGGTCGAATGGCTTTTGCAGCCGGGCATGCGCTTCGAGGCCGGGCAAACCCTGTTCATCATCGAGTCCGAGAAGGCCGGCGTCGAAGTGCCGGCCGAGGCGGCCGGCACGCTGCTCGAGGCCGATGCGCCGATCGGCACGCCGCTGCCCGTGGGGACTGTGATCGGCTACTGGGACGACGGTGAGGCTGGGGGCGAGGCCGGGGAAGGCGTCGCGGCGCCATCGCCCGCGGTGGCCACACCCGTGGCCGCGCCGACGACGCGTCTTCTCGTGACGCCGCTGGCGCGCCGCATCGCGCGCGAACGCGGCATCGACCTCGCGCGCGTGCGCGGCTCGGGACCGCGCGGACGGATCCGCGCACGCGACCTTGAGGCGCCGGTCGGCGCGGAGCCTGCCCAAGCCGCATCGGCGCCGTCCACGGCTCTCGGAAGCGCCGCCGGCCGATTGCGCCCTGCGACTCCGATCGAGCAGGTCATCGCGCGGCGTCTGACGCAGTCCAAGCGCGACATCCCGCACTTTTACCTGTCGGTCGAGCCGGAGGTCAGCCGGCTGCTGGCGCTGCGCGAGGAGATCAACGCGCTGGGCGACGGGCTTCGCCTCACGATCAACCATTTCATCCTCGCCGCCGTCGGCCGGGCGCTGAAGGACGTGCCCGAGGCCAACTGCGTGTGGACCGAAGAGGGCGTGCTCAGCCTCGACGGGACCGATGTGGGCATGGCCGTCGACACCGACCATGGCCTCATGGTGCCCGTGCTGCGCGACATCGGCCGTGCATCGCTGGCCGGCCTGGCCGAGCAGGCGCGGGCCGCGGCTGACAAGGCGCGCGCCGCGCGCCTTGCGCCCGCCGACATGGCCGGCGGCTCGATCACGGTCTCCAATGCAGGCATGCACGACGTCAGCCACATGGCGTCGATCATCAATCCATCGCAGTCGATGATCCTCGGCGTCGGCAGCGTGCGGCAGCTGTTTCGGCCCGATGCGGACGGGCAGCCGCTGCTGCACCGCGAGATCGGCCTGGTTCTGTCGGCCGACCATCGCGTGCTCGACGGCGTGCGGGCCCTGCGTTTCCTCAAGCGCGTCACCGGATACCTGGAACAGCCGCTGCGGCTGTTGATGGCATGAGCGACGACCGGCGAAAGAAAGAGACCACCATGATCCGTTCCCTTCGCACCTGGGCCCTGTGCCTGCTCACGGCGGCAGCCTCGTTCGGCATGGCGGCCGGCGCCCGTGCCCAGGAAGGCTATCCCACGCATCCGGTGAAGCTGATCGCGCCGATCGCACCGGGCGGCCTGACCGACGCGCTTGCCCGCGTGCTGGCGACGGCGCTCGGCGAACGCCTGGGCCAGCCCGTCGTCGTCGACAACCGGGCGGGCGCCGGCGGGATCATCGGCATGACCGCGGCGGCCAAGTCGGCACCCGATGGCTACACGCTGGTGATCGTCTACCAGGGCATCGCCTCGGTGAACCCCGTGCTGCGCAAGGACCTGCCCTACGACACGCTGCGCGATTTCGCGCCCCTCGGGCTGTCCGGCGGCTTCCCCCTAGCGCTGGTGACCAAAGCCGACCTGCCCGTGAAATCGGTGGAAGACCTCATGCGGCTCGCACGCAGCCAGCCCGGACGCCTGAGCTATGCCTCGGCCGGTGCCGCGACCACGTCGCACCTGGCGATGGAGCTGTTCAAGAGCCAGACCGGGCTGGACATCGTGCACGTCCCTTATCGTGGCGAGGCTCCCGCCCTCAACGACGTGCTGGCCGGCCAGGTCGACGTGGAGTTCACGTCGCTCTCCTCGGTGCTGCCGCACCTGGACAATCCGCGCCTGCGCGTGCTGGCCGTGAGCACCGCGAGCCGGTCGAAGCTGACGCCCGGCATCCCGACCGTGGCCGAAAGCGGCGTGCCGGGCTTCCAGGTCACCGGCTGGTACGGCCTGATGGCGCCGGCCGGCACGTCCGCTGCCATCATCGACCGGCTGAATCGCGAACTGGTCGCCGTGCTGGGCGACGCCGCGATGCGCGAGCGTCTGCAGGCCATGGGCCTCGAGGCTTTCAGCTCGTCCCCGCAGGAGATGCGCACCTTCATCACCGAGGACATGGCCAGGTGGCGCAAGGTGATCGCCGAATCGGGCATCAAGGTCGAGTGAGATGGAAGCGTTGAGCCAGGCCCTGGCCGAGCTGCGGGTGCTCGACTTCAGCCAGGGTATCGCCGGCCCGCACGGTGCCTGCCTGCTGGCCGAGATGGGCGCCGAAGTCGTGAAGATCGAGCCGCCGCAGGGCGACTGGCTGCACGGCGTCGGGGTCAAGCGCAACGGCTCGAGCGTGCTGTTCGGCACCTATAATCGCGGCAAAAAATCCCTTCGCTCGACCTCAAGCGGCCCGAGGCGCGCGAGGCGGCGCTGCGCATGATCGAGCAGGCCGACGTGCTGATCGAAAGCAATCGGCCCGGCGTGATGGCGCGGCTTGGGCTCGGCTACGACACGGTGCGCGCCATCGATCCGGCGCTGGTCTACGCCTCGGTGACCGGCTTCGGCCAGACAGGTCCCTACGTCGACCGGCCCGCGACCGATGCCGCGGTGCAGGCCTACACCGGCTTCTCGTTCGGCGCCGGCGACATGGTCGAGCCGATCCGCGTGCGCATCGCGGTGGTCGACGTGGTGACCGGGATCTACGCCAGCCAGGCCATCCTGGGCGCGCTGATGCAGCGGGCCCGCACCGGCCGGGGCCGCCACCTGGATATCAGCCTCATGCACAGCATCACGGCCGTGCAGGGCTACAAGTATGCCGAGCACGAGGCGACCGGCGGCGTCCTGCGCAAGGAGTTGTTCGCGGCGATCGGCATCTATCGGACGGCCGACGGCTTCATCGCGATCAGCGCGATGAAGGAGCAGCAGGTGGTCGACCTGATCCGGTTGATCGGGCGCGGCGATATGCCCGGGGACGAACGCTTCTCGACCGCCGAGGCGCGTTTTCAGAACCAGGACGCCCTGCGCGTCGTCATCGCCGAAGGATTGGCACAGCAGGCGACCGCGCACTGGCTGCCGCTCATGCGGGAACGCGACCTGATCTGCCAGGCCGTGCTCGGCTACGATGCCTACCGCGCCGACGAGCAGGTGCTGTCCCAGGAGCTGTTCCAGCCGACCGACCTCGGCCAGGCCGGCGTGTTGCCGACGGTGCGCATGCCCGGGCTGTCGGCCGCCGACGCTCGCCCGTCGCCCTCGCCTGCGGTGGGCGAGCACGGCCGCGAGGTGCTCGCGCGCTACGGCTTCGACGCCGCTTCCATCGGATCGCTGGTCGGCGAGGCCGTCCCATGAGCGGCTTCGAGACCCTGCTGCTGGAGGTGCGCGACGGCGTGGCGCTGCTCGGCTTCAATCGCCCTAGGGCGCGCAACGCCATCGACGAGACCCTGCGCGCCGAGCTGCCGCAGGCCATGGCGCAGGTGCGCGACGATGAGTCGGTGCGCGCAGTGGTGCTGTATGGCGTGGGTGGCCATTTCTGCTCGGGCGGCGACCTGCGCGCGATGTCGGCCCGGCCGCGCACGGCCTACGAATCGCGCCAGCGCATCCACGCGCTGCATGCCTGGCTGCCCGAATGGGTCAACCTCGAGAAGCCGCTGATCGCCGCGGTCGATGGCTCGGCCTTCGGCGGCGGCTTCAGCCTGGCCCTGACTGCCGACTTCGTTCTGGCATCGACGCGCGCGAGCTTCTGCCAGGTCTTCGCACGTGTCGGGCTCGTGCCGGACATGGCTGCGCTGTACCTGCTGCCCCGCATCGTCGGCCTGCAGTGCGCCAAGGAGCTGATGATGAGCGCGCGCGTGGTGCCGGCGCTCGAGGCGCAGCAACTGGGCATCGTGCACAGCCTCTACGCGCCCGACGAGCTGCTCGATGCCGCCGTCCGCTTCGCCGAGCGCTTCAAGCAGGCCTCGCCGATCGCCATGGGGCTGACCAAAAGCATCCTCAATCAATCCATGCACCTGGATCAGAAGGCGCTCGCCGAGCTCGAGTGCTTCGCCCAGGGCCTCTGCATGGATAGCGCCTACCACCGCGAGGCGGTGCAAGGCTTTCTCGCCGGGCAGCCGCTCGGCTTCATCTGGCCAGAAGAGCGTGAGGGGCCGCCGGCGCCGCAACGAAAGGGAGAATCGAATGAAGGGACTCACTAGAATCTTGGCCGCTTTGGGCCTGTGCTTGATCGCCGCTTCCGCTTCGGCGCAACAGGCCGCCTCGGCCCTGCCGGCGGGCAAGCCGATCAAGATCATCGTGCCCTTTGCGGCCGGCGGCACGTCGGACATCCTGGGCCGGATGCTGGCGCAGCGCCTGGGCGAGCGTCTCGGCCGCACGGTGATCGTGGACAACCGCGCCGGTGCGGGCGGCTCGATCGGCACCGAGGCCGCCGTGAACGGCGATCCCGACGGCACGACCATCCTGGTCCACAGCGGTGCGATCGCCGTCGATCCGTCGCTCAAGCGCAACCTGAGCTACGACGTGCAGCGCGACCTCACGCCCGTGACCACCGCCGTGGTGGGGCCGTTCGTGCTGCTGGTCAATCCCGCGTTGCCGGTGAAGACCACGGCCGAGCTGGTGAAATACGCCAAGGCCAATCCCGGCAAGCTCAACTACGGCAGCCCTGGCATCGGCAGCTCGATCCATATGACGACCGAGTATTTCAAGTCTCTCGCCGACATCGACCTGGTCCACGTGCCCTACAAGGGCGCGGGGCCGGCGCTCGCCGGCGCGATGGGCAACGAGGTGCAGGTGCTGTTCGACCCGCTGGCCACCGGCAAGAAGTACGCGCAGTCGGACAAGCTCAGGGCGCTCGCGGTGTCCACCGGCAAGCGCACGGACCTGTGGCCGGAGATGCCTACCGTAGCGGAAGGCGGCGTGCCCGGATTCGACACCGGCGTCTGGTACGGCATCTACGTGCCAGCCAAGACGCCCAAGGCCATCGTCGACCAGCTCAACGCCGAGTTCGTCGCGATCCTGAAGTCTCCCGAGCTCGCGGCGTGGCTGCGCGACCAAGGCCTCGAGGCCGTGGCCAACACGCCGGCGCAGGCCAAGGCGCGTCTCGCCGAGGACATAGAGCGCTGGGCCCGCGTCATCAAGAGCGCCGGCCTCAAGACCGAATGAACGGCCTCGTCCACGGGAGACGGCAATGGATTTCCGGCTGACTGACGAGCAGAAGATGATGATCGCCACCGCTCGGGCGGTCGGCGATCGCTTCGGCCTCGAATATTGGCGCAAGCAGGACGCGGCCAAGGCCTTTCCGAAGGACTACTGGCGGGCGGTCTGCGATGCCGGCCTGTGCGGCGCCGCGCTGCCGGCTGAGCACGGCGGCAGCGGCCTCGGGATGCTGGATCTCGCACTCGCGGTCGAGCATCTGGCGGCGACCGGCGGCGGCTCGACGGTCGGCCAGCTCTTCATGATCAATCCGATCTTCGGCGGCGTGGCGATCTCGCGCTTCGGCAGCGACGCCATGCGCGGCGAGCTGCTGCCGAAGATCATCTCGGGCGAGATCAACTGCTGCATGGCGCTCACCGAGCCCGACGCCGGCACCAACACGCTGGAGCTCAGGACCACGGCGGTGCCCGACGGCGACGGCTGGCGGCTCAGCGGCCGCAAGATCTGGATCACTGGCGTCGAATCTGCCGAGAAGATGCTGGTCATCGCCCGCACCAGGAAGCTCGCCGAGGCATCCTCGCGCACCGACGGCCTGACTATGTTCATGATCGACGTGAGGCGCGAGGGCCTGTCGCATACGCCGATCGACAAGCTGGGCACCTGCACCCTCGATTCGAGCAGCGTCTTCTTCGACAACGTGCGGGTCGGGCCGCACGAGCTGATCGGCACGCTGCACAAGGGCTGGCGCGAGCTGCTCGACGTGCTGAACACCGAGCGCATCGTCACCACCGCGGGGCTGGTCGGCACGGGCGAGCTCGCGCTCAAGCTGGCGGTGCAGTACGCGAACGATCGCAAGGTGTTCGGCGAGCGTCCGATCAGCAGCTACCAGGGCCTGCAATTCCCGCTCGCGCAGTGCCATGCCGAGATCGAGGCCGCACGGCTGCTCAACTACAAGGCGGCGACCAACTTCGACATGGGCCTGCCGTTCGGCAGCGAGGCCAACGCGGCCAAGCTGCTCGCGGCGCAGGCGGTGGCGCGCGTGACCGAACGCGCGATGCAGACCATGGGCGGCATGGGCTACGCGAAGGAGTTCCACGTCGAGCGCCTATGGCGCGACTGCCGCCTGTTCCGGTTCGCGCCGGTGTCGGAGGAGATGATCCTGAACTACATCGCGAACCACGACCTTCAGATGCCGCGCGCTTACTGAGGGCAGGGGAGGATATCGGCCATGGTCTCTCTGACGGCGGTCGTGGCGTACCACGCACGGGTGACGCCGGATCGGGAGGCGTTGCTCTATGGCGAGGGGCGCCTCAGCTACGCCCAACTGCTGGCGCGCGTCGAGACCGCCGCGGGCCTGCTTCAGGCCCGTGGCATCCATCCGGGCCAGGTGGTCGCCCTGCTCATGAAGAACAGTTCGGCCTTCATCGAGCTGTCGCTGGCGATCAGCCATGTCGGTGCCGTGCTGCTGCCGATCAACTACCGGCTTGGCGCGGAGGAGGTGGCCTACATCCTGCAGCACGCGGAGGCGGCACTGCTGTTCGTGGATGCGGAGCTGCGTGAGGCTGCGGGGGGATTCGCGGACATCGTCGAAGTGGACGAGGCCGCACAATCGGACAGCATGCTGCTCGCGCCGACCGTTGAGCCCTGCCGCGTGCCGCATCCGAGCCGGCCCGGCGATCTGTTCCGCCTCATGTACACCTCGGGCACCACCGACCGCCCTAAGGGTGTGATGCACAGCTACGAGAACTATCATTGGAAGTGCCTCGACCACATCGCGGCGCTGGGGCTCTCGGCGGCCGACCGCCTGCTCGTGGTCGGGCCGCTCTATCATGTCGGCGCCTTCGACCTGCCCGGCCTGGCCGTGCTGACCGTCGGCGGTCTGCTTGCCGTGCAGCGCGAGTTCGACGTCGAGAGCGCGCTGCTGGTGATCGACCGCGAGAAGCTGACGGGCGCCTGGATGGCGCCGGTGATGCTCAACCGCGCGCTCGCCTTCGGCCGGCGGGAGCTCGACCTGTCGAGCCTGCGCTGGGTGATCGGCGGCGGGGAGCGGACTCCCGAGGATCGCATCCGCCAGTTCGGCCTCTTGTTCCCGAAGGCGCGCTACATCGATGCCTACGGCCTGACGGAGACCTGCTCGGGCGACACCTTCATGGAAGCCGGCCGCGAGATCGAGAAGATCGGTTCAACCGGCCGCGCGCTCGCCCATGTCCAGATCGAGGTGTGCGACGACGAAGGTCGCCCACTGCCGGCGGGCGAGGTCGGGGAGATCTGCGTCCGTGGTCCCAAGGTGACCAAGGGATACCTGAAGGATCCTGCCAAGACGCGCGAGAGCTTCCACGGCGAGTGGTTCCGCACGGGCGACGTGGGCTATCTGGATGCAGAGGGGTTCCTGTTCCTCACAGACCGCAAGAAGGACATGATCATCAGCGGCGGCGAGAACATCGCCTCTTCGGAGGTGGAGCGCGTGCTCTATCAGTTGCCCCAGGTGGTCGAGGCCGCGGCGATCGGCCTTCCCGACGCGACCTGGGGCGAGCGCGTCACCGCGGTCGTTGTGCTGCGGGCCGGCACGTCGCTCACGCTCGATCAGCTGCGCGCCCATTGCGAAGGCCGGCTCGGCGGCTTCAAGACGCCCAAGCAACTGATCCTTCGCGATGACTTGCCGCGCAATCCCTCCGGCAAGGTGCTGAAGCGCGTGCTGCGCAGCGAGTTCGCGACCGGAGCCACGCAATGATCTGCGAAGTTTTTTGCCCGTTCTCGGAGTTCTCTATTGAGAAAGATATTCTCTTAGCAGAGAATTCGGTCCGGGAGGATTCACGTCGAGATCACGCGGGGCTTTGATCGCGACAAGCGGCATCGCCATGCCTGCGCCCGGCCAGCAGCCCTGTCATAACGTGAGAAAACCAACGCAGTTAACGTAGTAGTAGTAGTAGTAGTAGGAGGAACCCCAATGAAAATCGTCCGCTGGCTCGCCGGTTTCGCTGCGGCCGCGAGCCTCCTGGCCGCCATACCCGTCACGGCACAGCCCTATCCGAACAAGCCGA
>NZ_JBFWZI010000112.1:9506-24428 GCF_050185545.1 Reyranella sp.
GTAGTAGTAGTAGTAGTAGTAGGAGGAACCCCAATGAAAATCGTCCGCTGGCTCGCCGGTTTCGCTGCGGCCGCGAGCCTCCTGGCCGCCATACCCGTCACGGCACAGCCCTATCCGAACAAGCCGATCCGCCTCATCGTGCCCTTCGCCGCGGGCTCCGCGAGCGACATCCTGGCCCGCATGATCGGCGAGCCGCTGTCGCAGGCGCTGGGGCAGCCGATCATCGTGGACAACAAGCCGGGCAACAACACGACGGTCGGCACCGAGCTCGTCGCGACCGCGCCGCCGGATGGATACACGCTGGGACTGCTGACCAATTCCGGTCTTGCGGCGAGCCCCGGCGGCTTGACCAGCGGGGTGCGCTACGACCCGGTGAAGGATCTGAGCTACATCACCTTGGTCGCGTCGGTAAACTACGTCTGGCTGGTCAACAACGACGTCGATGCCAAGACCGCACCCGAGCTGATCAAGCTGATCAAGGCCAATCCGGGGAAGTACAACTACGCGAGCGGCAACACGGGGGGCATCGCCTATGGCGGCTATCTCAAGAATGCCCACAAGCTCGACGTGACCCATGTGCCCTACAAGTCGACGCCCCAGGCACTGGCCGACCTGATCAGCGGCCACGTGCAGCTCATGGTGGCGGACGTGCCGGCCTCGCTCAGCATGATCCGGTCCGGCAAGGTGCGGCCGGTTGGCGTGCCGGCTCCTCAGCGCTACGTGCTGTTGCCCGACGTTCCGACCTTTGCGGAGCTCGGCCTGCCGACGCCGCCCAACATGGATGGCTGGTGGGCCCTTGTCGCGCCGGCCGGCACGCCTGATGCGATTCTCGACCGCCTGAACAAGGAGGTGGTCAAGATCCTCAAAGCGGATGCGATCAAGGCCAAGCTCCTGCAAAGCAGCTTCATGCCGACGCCGTCGACGCGCCAGCAGGCGACGCAGTACCAGAAGGATCAGCTGCAGGTCTGGAAGACGATGATCAAGGACCTCGACCTCAAGGTCGAGTGAAGACTGGTTCACAGACGACCTCATCCTGAAGGAGGTCGCGTAGCGACCGTCTCGAAGGATGGGCAACAATGCCGACGTTGCCCACCCTTCGAGACGGCCCTGCGGACCTCCTCAGGGTGAGGTAAGGCTGTATCAGTATCGATCTCAGTCGACTGGCAGGCCCATCTCCTTGGCGATCGCGCGCAGCTGGATCTCCACGCTGCCGACGGTGACCGGGGCCACCAGCGCGTCGAGCGCCCATCGCATGACCGGCAGTTCCGTGGTCAGCCCCCAACCGCCGCCGACGTGTAAGGCGGTCTGGGTGACCCGGACAACGGCCTGGGTCGAATGCAGCTTGGCCGCCGAGACATCGAGGATCACGTCCCGCAGCGGCACGCCGCTGTCCCAGCGTTCGGCGGCGTGATAGGTGAGCCGGCGCGCGGCCTCGACATCGACATGGGCCTGCGCGAGCGCAAAGGCGATCGACTGGTTGGCGCCGATCGGCCGGCCGAACTGGCGGCGCGTCTGGGCATAGTCGCGCGCCCAGTTGAGCGCGGTCTGCATGTGCCCGAGCCAGCGTGCGGCAACCATGATGCGCTCGCGATTGAAGCCGGCCATAATGGCCGCGAAGCCGGCATCGAGGCGCCGGCTCTCGGGCACGCGCGCCTTGTTGAAGGTCACGCGATAGGTCGGCGCCGGACGGTTCACGTAGGTCTCGATCTGGCTGACCTCGATGTTCGGGTCGTGCCGGTCGACGGCGAAGAACCGCATGCCCCGGCGGCCGAGCTTCGAGTCGGTCTGCGCCAGCGTCACCAGCACGTCAGCGTCGCCGCCCAGCGTGATGAAGGACTTCATGCCGTCCAGCACCCACTCGTCGCCCTCGCGCGTCGCCCTGGTCTGCACGTTCTGGATGTCGTTGCCCGCCTCGGGTTCGGTGATGGTGATCGCGACCAGGCATTCGCCCGCGATGGTCCGGCGGGCGATCTCGCGATGTTCGGCGCTGCCATGCTCGTAGAGGATCGAGCCCGCGACGTTCTGCACCAGAACCGCCACCGCGAGGTTCGGGTTCACCTTGGACATCTCCTCCATCGCGATGGCTTCCTCGTAGCTGCCGAGCCCGGCGCCGCCGATGTCCTCGCTCGCCGTGATGCCGATCAGGCCGGTGCGGGCGGCGGCCTGATAGAAGGCGCGCGGGAAGCGCTTTTCCGCGTCGGCCTGCTGCCAGCGCGTGCCGATCTCCTTCTCGGCGAACGACCTGCACATGTCGCGGAAGGCGTCGCGATCCACGGTGTTGAGGGGAACGGGAGTGCGAAGGGAATTGATGTGCTGGGCGGCCACTTTGTTATTCTCTATAGAGTAAAGGTTTGCGTATAAAGAATACATGGGAGGCCCATGACCCTGTCAATCGAAAGCCCGCTCGCATTCCGTCGTGTCGACGGGCTGCTGGAGATCACGTTGAATCGCAGCGACAAGGCTAATGCCCTGACGGCCGGCATGATGGAGGATATCGGGCGTGCCGTTGCCGAGGCGCGCGCCGATGAGATCGTACTGCTGTCGAGTGCCTCGCCCAGCCTGTTCTGTGCCGGAGCAGACATCCGCGAGTTCGTCGGAGGCAGCCTGCCGCAGCAGGAACATGCATTGCTTGGCATGATCAAGGCGATGGCGTGCAGCCGGGCGCCGATCGTCGTGGTCGCGCGCGGGCGAGCCTCGGGCGCGGGTGCGCTCCTGATCTGTCTAGCCGATGTCGTGGTCGCGGCCGACGATCTTCAGGTCACTTGCCCCGAATTCGTGTTCGGGATGTACCCCATCATCGTGGAGGCAGTGCTGCAGTCACGGCTCTCACCGGCACTTGCTGCGCAGATGTGCCTCGGTGCCAGCGTGCTTGCAGCCGCCCACGCTCGGGACGCCGGCCTCGTCACCGAGGTGTTGCCCGAGGCGGGCTTTGCCGACTCCGCACGGGCGCGCGTCGCGCACTATCTCGAGCGGTGTCCCGGACTGGCGGCGATGCGGCGCAGCCGCACGATCGGTCATGCGACGCGCGTCCTATGCGAGCATTTGGATGCGGTGGCGCCCCTGATGATGGAGAATTTCCATGCGCCGGGCGTGCAGGAGCGCATTACCCGGTATCTCATTGGCCTTAGGCGGCGATAGTGAGGGCGTGGACAGCGGATCCGTATTCGGAGGCGTGGCGATCGTTTCGAATACGGAATAGTAATATGCCGATTTTGCCGGCGGCTAAAGTTCTCGGCTGCGGCACCCGCGACAACCCGGATGTCAAGAGCGCTTCCATGCCACGTGATGAACCGATACCCGACAAGCTCGTCGGTGCCCTGACCAGCGGCCTCGCCGTGCTGCGCTACCTGGTGGCGGCGCAGGCGCCCGTCGGAGTCAGCCGCATCGCACGGGATCTCGAACTCAACCCGAGCACTTGCTTCAATCTGCTCAAGACGCTGGTGCACGAGGGACTCGCGGTGTTCGACGAGACCAACAAGACTTACACGGTGGGGATGGGACTTCTCGCGCTTGCCAAGGGTACACTGGAGCAGGCGAACTACATTGCAATGGTGCGACCCTATCTGCGCGAGGTCGCTATGAACCACGGTGTGACGTGCACCCTGTGGCACGTCATGAAGGGTGAGCGCGTGGTCCTGGTCGACCGCGCGGACAATGACGCCGCGATCCGGGTCCATATGAGCCTTGGTCAGCGCCTTCCGATGTATATTGCCGCCCTAGGCCGCTGCATGGCCGCGCATTCCGGATTGACGAGATCAGAGTTGCGCGCACGGTTTGCCCAGCTTCGCTGGGAAGACAACTTAAGCTTCGATGACTACTTGTCCGAGGTTGAAGAAGCGCGCAGGCGTGGCTATGCAGTAGACCAGAGTCACTACGTAAAAGGCGTGACCACGGTATCGTCCGTGGTCCTCGATGCGCTGGCCAAACCGCTGATGGCAATCAGCGCCGTCGGCTTTGACGCCCAGATGGGCAAAGGCGACATCAAGGCGCTCGGTGAGGACCTGCGCGATCGAGCGGCTGCGATCTCGCTCGCTATGGCTGGCTTGAGACGTTCTCGCGACTGATGGACTTCTCAATAATCGCCAGCTCACCGACGGCTTGGTCGATGTCGCGACATCATCGGTATGCTGGTTAGGGCGATGTCGCTCTCGCGCGAGTGCGTGTGCCCGTTTGCTTACGTAGCGGCGCGAGAGAGCGCTTGGTACCATGTCCGAGACAGCATGTCCTGGAGCAAGGTTTGGGAGCGGCTGCGGTCGAAGAACCGAGTGTGCAGCATCTGCTTGTTGCGCGCAGCCGACGTCAGATAGAAGCGTTCATAGAGGAAGCCGTGCCCTCCAAGGGAGGAGCCGGCAAAATCCCAGGCCAGACGGAACACGGCCGCCCGCTGTTCGGCCGCTGCGCCGTCGGCCCCGCTCAGCACCTCGTCGATCAGCGGCCTCAGCTTGGGGTCGTTGAGCTGCACCCGGCTGGGTGTCGTGAGTAGATTGTGGCTGCCGATGAGCGTGATGATTTCCGCCACACGCGGCATCCAGATCGCGAGCATAGCCCTCATCGGCTCCAGCACCGCGCCGTTGGGGAACCATACACCGTCCGCATGCTCCGAGGCCTGCTCCAGGGACAGCTCGATTGCGTTGGCCGTCATGCGCACGTAGCAGGCCATTTCGCCCAGCATCTCCGCTGTGGCCGGCGAATGGTCTCCGATCAGCTCGGCCATGCGGCTGGCAAGCCCATAGGCGAACTCAAGCTTGGTCAGCGCTCGGATGCCCGTCGATTGCGTAAGCCATGAGGCGGTGGTGGCCGTCAAGAAGCTCTGCCGGCAGATGTCCAAGCCGTATCTGCCGCTGCGCAGCTTTGGAATGAGCTCGTTCGCTGCGGCGCTGCGCGGGCCGCTTGTCGCTGACCTTCAAAGGAAGACGAGTGCGGCCGCGTCGTGAACAGATCGAACTTCAACTGAATTGGAGGTTGTCATGACAGTCATGGAGAAGGGCGTCGCCAAGAAACCCACCTATATCGACGGCAAGCTGAAGCTCATGCTGATCGACGGCCGCTGGGTTCCTGCCGCTTCCGGCAAGACCTTCGAGACCATCAATCCTGCGACCGGCGAGGTGCTGGCGCACGTCGCCGAGGGCGATCGCGACGATATCGACCGTGCGGTGGCGGCGGCGCGAAAGGCCTTCAACGGTCCCTGGAGCAAGCGGAAGCCGGCCGAGCGGCAAATGCTGTTGCTGAAGCTGGCCGACCTCGTCGAGCAGCACATCGAGGAGCTGGCGGCGCTCGATACTTATGACATGGGGGCCCGATCTCCCGGACACGCAACAATCGGCAGCGCGCGCTGGGCATGCTGCGCTACTACGCCGGCATGGCGACGTCGCTCCATGGGGAGAGACCATCGAGAACTCGCTAGCAGGGGAGATCTTTTCCTACACGCTCAAGGAGCCGGTCGGCGTGGTCGGAGCCATCATTCCCTGGAACGGGCCCTTGACAGCGACGATCTGGAAGATCGGCCCGGCGCTGGCGACCGGCTGCACCGTGGTCCTGAAGCCGGCCGAGGAGGCGCCGCTCACATCGCTCAGGCTCGCAGAACTGTGCCTCGAAGCGGGCGTGCCTCCTGGCGTCGTCAATTTGGTGCCGGGCTACGGCGAAACAGCGGGAGCGGCGCTGTCCGCCCACCCCCACGTCGACAAGGTGGCCTTCACGGGCTCGCACCTCACGGGCCGGAAGATCGTCCAGGCGTCGGCCGGCAACCTCAAGCGCGTATCGCTGGAGGTGGGCGGCAAGTCGCCCGACATCGTGTTCGCCGATGCCGACCTCGATGCCGCCGTGCCCGGGGCGTCGATGGCCGTCTTTGCCAATTCCGGGCAGATTTGCAGCGGCGGCACGCGCCTGTTCGTAGAGAGGAGGATCGACAAGGAGTTCACCGGAAGGTGGCGGAGTTCGCCAAGATCCTGCGGGTGGGCAACGGAGCCGACCCGAAGACCCAGGTCGGGCCGCTCGTGTCGGCCCAGCAGCTCGACCGCGTGAACGACTATCTCAGCATCGGCCGGCAGGATGGTGCCAAGCGTCTGAGCGGCGGCGAACGCCTGACGGACGGTGACTACGGCAAGGGCTACTTCGTGCCGCCGACCGTGTTCGCCGACGTGCGCGATGACATGAGGATTGCCCAGGAGGAGATCTTCGGGCCGGTGATATCGGCGATTCCCTTCACTGACGTGGAGGAGGTGATCCAGCGCGGCAACGCCACGACCTTCGGCCTAGGCAGCGGCGTGTGGACGCGCGATGTCGGCAAGGCGCACAAGCTCGCCAGGGCGATCCGCGCGTGCTCGGTGTGGATCAACTGCTACCAGGCGATGGACCCCGCGGTGCCGTTCGGCGGCTACAAGATGAGCGGCTACGGTCGGGAGAGCGGCAAGCAGCACCTCGAGGAGTACCTCAACGTCAAGGCGGTCTGGATCAAGACGGCCTAGGAAGCGCCGATTGTACGGCGGCGGCGGCGTCTCGAAGAGCGCCTGCCACTGCTCCTTCAGTTCCGGCGTCGGCATCGCCTTCAAGGCTGCGATACGCGCCAGTACGGTGTCCTGTTCTTTCATGCCGTTCTCCGTTTGGGGGCGTCGGCATGACCGCTTCGGTCGGGCACGAAGTCGACGAAACTGTCTCCACAGTCGGCAGATAGAGGACTGGCGCGTGAAGACGCATGAGACCGGCAGCCAGGATCTCGCCGATCTCTGCCAGGCGCTCAGTCGGCGTCATGCGGCAGGATGAAGAGGGGACATGGATCAATCGCGCCTTTGATTGGGCGCGATCAATCTAGTCCCGGAATTTTCTCCCGGAGCATCCCAGCCGTGGCTTGCGGGGCCAAGCGGTGCAGTGCGTTATTGTGCGTATGGAGCAGGGCCTTCGCGAGCGGGCAGCTCCTAACGTCTAGCCATGGATCTAGCCTTCCCTCAACACGCGCTAAATGGCGAAGTCCTCGAGCTTCTTGCCGCCCTTCATCGCCGCCACCATCCACTTGGGCTTCAGGCCGCGACCTGTCCACGTCTCGCTCCGGTTGGCCGGATTGCGATACTTGGGCTTCACCTTCTTGCCTCTGAGGGCGCTTCCCCTGCCGCCGCCATGGCCGTTCATTGCCTGTTCGATATCGACCTGACTGAGCTTATACTTTCTCAGGACGGCCCTGAGCTGCCTGATGCCAGGCTTCTCGGCCTGCCTGATCGCTTCGGCCTTGGCTTCGAGCGCTCGAATCTGCGCTTCGATCGACTTCAGGGACGCTCTACGGGGCATTCGAACTCCTTCTTGTTCATTGGTTCTTGGACGGCCGTGGTGACAGGGTATCCGCTTACGCGGCGAAAGGCGCACAAACAGATAGTGGGTGAGACTTCCTTTACCAGCGCCGAGCACGTCAATCCGGACGAAAGCAAGCGACGTGCTGGGCCACGAATATACGCAACCACGGAAGCAAGCAATCTCAGAAGGGCTGCTTGAAGCTCCTATCGGCTACGGTGAGTCTGTCTCCAGTCCCAGGGCATTTGAAAGGTGCCTGACCACAGACCGACGCCGGCCACTCGGGCGCGATCTTCGTCGGTAACATAGTCGAGAGAGTATCGGCGAAAGGCCACCGCCCAACCGTTGGCGACCATCCATCGATTGAGGTCCTCGCCGACCAGGAAGCACACGGCCACGACGCGGCCGTAGCGATCTCGGTCATGCGGATCGCATCGAACGACAGCGCGATCGACATGGTCGGACAGGGCGAGGGGGGCTTGCTGGCTGCAACGCCAGGCCGTGCCATCGGGCCGAGTGCATTCCTGCCGACCTTCCGGCGCGTCGATGCCGTGCGCTGCAACGATGGGCGTAGGCGGCCGCGTTCCCTCACATCACGGCGCCTACCTCACGCAAGTCTGCATCTTGGTCACGCTGCATCCTATGCAGGAGAGACGTTGGCGTTAACCCGGAACAGATTCGTCGGGTCGAACACAGCCTTGAGCTCGCGCAGGCGACGATGGTTCGCGCCGAAGGAGGCGCGCACTTTCTCTGGCGTGTCGTCCGCAGCAATATGGTTGATGTAGATGCTACCCTGCAGATGCGGCTCCACCCGCCCCCAGACATCACGCAGCCAGGCGATGTGGGTTGCCGACTCCGACCCATCGGTCCACTGGCCGATGGCGTCGAAGTCCCATTGCGGCCGCCTCGCCGCGAAGGCGGTAGCGCCTTCCGGCACCCTGGTGCCGGCGCCGTGCAGATAGAAGAATATCAGCGCGCTCAGCGGTGAGCTGAACTTCGCCGCCGCGGCCACCAGCGCCTCGATCAGCGCATCGGAAATCTGCTCGGTGAAGGCTGAGCGCCAGTAGCGGTGCAGGCCGTGCTCGGCATTGGGCGTATCCAGCATCACCTGGCGTGCGCTGTACGGCATGGGAGCGACCAGATCGGCAAGCGGCTTGCCGAATTGGCGGGCGGGTGCGAAGACCTTCTCGCCATCTACGATCGGCCCGTTGTAGCCCAGCAGCAAGGCAGCCACCGGAATGCCTTCCGGCGAGGTGAGAAGCGCCGCATAGGCCTCGGCTTCGTCCGGTAGCGTGGGGCAGAAATCGCGATAGAAGCGCAACACCGCGGCAGCTTGGTCCAATGGGTAGATCACCATGCCTCCCAGCACCTGGGTGACTGGATGCAGGCGGAACTCGAAGGCGGTGACGACGCCAAAATTGCCACCGCCGCCACGCAACGCCCAGAACAGATCCGGATGCTCCATTGCGTTGACCTTCCGCAGCTGGCCGTCGGCGGTGACCACTTCGGCCGACAGAAGGTTGTCGATCGTCAATCCGTGCTTGCCCATGAGCCAGCCCAGGCCACCGCCTAGGGTCAGGCCGCCGACGCCCGTATTGGACACGGTACCGCCCGTGGTCGCGAGGCCGTGGGCCTGGGTCGCGGCATCGAGCTCGCGCCACAGCACGCCGCCCTCGACGCGGGCGGTACGCTTGCCCGAATCGACACTGATAGCCTTCATCGGGGACAGGTCCAGCACCAGCCCGCCATCATTGGTGCCGTAGCCGGGCGCGCTGTGACCGCCACCGCGTACCGAGAGCAACAGCCCGTGGGTCCTGGCGAAGTTCACCGTTTGCTGGACGTCCGCGGGTCCGGTGCACCGCGCGATCAATGCCGGACGGCGATCAATATTGCCGTTCCAGACGCGCCGGGCGCCCTCGTAGCCCTCGTCACCGGACAGCAGCAACCCGCCGCGCAGTCCCGTCTTCAGTGCCCCGACATCGGCTGTGCCCACATCAATGCGAGCGCCGTCCAACGTAGTGATTGCAACCATGCGGTGTTCCCCCTGCAAATGAATGCGCAACAATAGCACCATCGACTGGGCCGCGCCTTGTCTCGAGGTCCCAAACGATAGCCGTCGGTTCCACTCGCCTCGCCTTAGAGTCGCTTCGCCGCCCAGATGACACGGCCGATGATATTCACCTCGTCGCCATCCCGCTCATAGGTCTGGTACTCGGGATTGACCGACTTGATGACGATCTTGGGCGGCTCGGAGCGGGGGATATGCTCGATGCGCTTGGCGACGATGCCGAGGCCATCTCAGATCATGAAGATGCCGGGCGGCACCGGCCGCCCGACTGTCTCGCCCATTCGACCGGAAACCGCGCCATCGCCTCCGCAAGCGTCGCCGCCGCGTTCGCCCGCCCATCGAGGATTGCCTCCACCGTCTTCGGAGCGAGCAGCGTCAGCCGCAGCACTCGGCTTACGTAAGACGGATTGATCCTCTCGGCCTTGGCGATCTCCTTGATCGTGGCGTACCGGCCGCTTTCTAGCATCCTTTGCCACCGGAATGCGCGGGCGATAGCCTTGACCAGCGTGCTGTCGACTTCGGGCGCGGCCGGCGGCATCGGCGCGCCGTCTGGCGCGAGCACCAACTTGCGGCCACCGCGCTTGCGAACGGTGAACGGGATCTTGATGGTCACGACGGCGTCGCGCATCGGCCGAGCACCGCTCATGCCGCCCTCCGCATACCGATGTCGCCAAGCTCGTTGACTATCCGTCCGAGGCCCTGCGTGCGGAGGTGCAGCTCGAGACCGTCGGTTCTGACATCGACGCGAGCCACGAGCAGCTGCACGATCCGGGCCTTTTCGGCTGGGAAAAACTCTTCCCAGAGGGGATCGAGCCGCTCCAGCGCCGCGCGGACCGTCGCCTCGGACAGGCCCTCGATTTCGGGCCGCGCTGCTCGCCAGGTGGCAACGACGACCTCGGGCGAGCGCAGTAGCTCCCGGAGCTCGTCGACGACTGCAGCCTCGATGGCGGCCGCTGAGACGCGCCGGACCGGGCAGTTCTCGACGCCGCCCTGCAGCACGGTCTGGCTGACGTAGTAGTGGTAGAGGCGGCCACCGCGGCGGCGCGTGTGGGTAGGGCTCATGGCGCGGCCGGTGGGCCCAAACAGTAGTCCCTTGAGCAGCGCCGGCGTCTCGGCGCGCGTACGGCAGGAGCGGGCGCGCGGGCTTTCCTGCAAGATGCTGTGCACCTTGTCCCACAGGGTTTGATCGATGATAGCTTGGTGCTCGCCTGGATACGCGGTGCCCTTGTGGACGGCGAGACCGACATAGATCCGATTGTTCAGCACCTTATATATGTAGCCCTTGTCGATCGGCTTGCCCGGGCGCGTACGCACGCCCTCGGCATTTAGGGATCGCGCCAGCACTGTCGCGGACCCCACCTTCAGGAATCGCTCGAGTGGAGCGGTGTGCCCTGCTTTGCTGCCTCGCTGTCCCGCGCACCCTTCCTAGGTCCCTGGGGCGTGATTGGCGACCAGGAACTCGCCGTTGCGGATGCCGATCAGCACGGAGTGCGGCTCGGCGGTCACGGGATCGAGCAGGACGGCGCTGGCCGCGGTGTCGCTGGCGTCCTGCCACCGCATGTGATGCAGTTCCTGCTGTTCGACGAACGCCAGGCTCACCGCCACCTTGCCCATCAGGCTCGTGATGTCCTTGCCAGCCGCCGAATTCTGCGCCCCGCTCATGATGTCGACCAGCACCGATCCGACAAGGTGGCCGGCTTGCAGGTCGTGCCGGATCTCGTTGGTCCAGTAGCCGAGCCCCGCGGCGTCCGGCGCGCGATTGAAAAGGTTGTTGTAGACACTGTCGAGGAAGGCGCCGATCTGGGCGTTGCTCGCGCCCTGCGGGTTGGCGAGGAAGGGATAGAGTACCTTGGCCTCGGCGCCGACGGCGAACGAGTTGGCGATGTTGGCGAGCACAGTCCCCGGACCCTGCGCCGGCAAGCCGCTCTCGTACTGGCCGACCCAGAATTCGAAGCCCGCGGCGTCGGCTGCGCGGCCGCCGAACGCGGCATAGGTCGCCGCGATCTGCTCTTCCGCCGACAGCGCCAGCAGGTCGAGCGTGGTTGTCGCCGCCGTCGCGACCGGTACTACGTAGAGCGAGACCCGGGCGTCGTCGGCGCTGACGCCATTGCTCGAGCGGTAGGAGAACGTATCGATGCCGGAATAGCCGGCGTCGGACACGTAGCCGAAGCTGCCGTCGCCGGCGAGCTGCAGCGTGCCGTGTGCCGGACCGGCCAGCAGTGACACGAGGGACGCGTCGCGATCGTTGAGCGTGACCCCGTCCCGCGCCGACACCGTCAGCGACTGGCCCTGCTCGACGATATAAGCATCGTCGCGCGTCGCCACCGACACCGGGCCACCCGCGCTGGCGAACCGGAAGTCGGCTGCCGTGAGCGTCCCGGTAAAAGTCCCCATGTCGACGAACAGGAGCACCGAGCCGCCGGGCGAGGTCTCGACGACGAAGGAGTTGCCGTCCTGGGAAATCTCGTCGAACGAGGTCGTGCCGAGGGCACTGACATCGATCAGGTCCCGATCCGTCCCAGTGACCGAGAGGTCGCTGATGATGACTGCCCCGGGCCCATTGGTGCCGAGGAACTGGAAGGTATCGGAGCCGCCGCCGCCGGTCAGGATGAACGCCTCTTTCTGGGAGGAAGAGTAGTCGATGTAGGCGCCCAGCGTGTCGTCTTGGGTGGAGCCGATCAGCCGCGCGACGTCGTTGATGTTGGTGTAGCCGATCACGTCGCCCTCGGCGTCGCCGCCCGAGGTCTTTGAGCCGTCCTGGAGGAGCTGGACGGTCACGCCCTGCGTGGACGTGCTGTAGCTCAAGGTCACGTTGCCGGCCTTGGCATTGAGATAGTCGGCGCCAGGTCCGCCCTCGATTCGCGAGCCGTTGGCGGCCTTGATCCAGTCGTTGAGCTTCCCGCCGATGGCGTTCTCGATGCTGATCAGCTCGTAGCTGTTCGGCACCTTGTTCGGGCCGGTGCCGGGAAACGGCGCCGTGCTGCTGACCGGCGCCTTGGTGTCGGCAGGCGCCGCCCGCTCGGCTGCGTAGCCCGCCGTCAGGTCGACCTCGAGCTGCTTGGCGGGACCCAGGAGCGGCAGATGGACGACGCCGAACGTGTCGGAGCCGGTGCCGCCGTCGAACACGCCGGCGCTGCCGCCGCCGTACAGCATGTCATCGCCGGCGCCGCCCGACACGCTCTCGGGGTCGATGCCGCCGTCGCTGTTGTCCGTGCTCACGAAGCTGTAGACGAAGTCGTTGCCGTCGTCGCCGAACAGGGTGTCGGCCGACGCCGTGCCGTAGATCACGTCGCCACCGCCGAAGCCGTGGATGTAGGCGGCGGTCGTCGCCAGGGTGAGCTGGCTGAAGCCGATCACCGTCGGATTGGTCGACAGGATGTCGGTATAGTCGGTGCCGGCCAGGGTATGGCCGAAGGACTGCGACTCGCCGTTGCTGACCACCAGGCCGCCGACGGCGCCGAAGACGGTGACGGCCGAGTCGAGAGGCAGGCTGGCCTGCTGCGACTGGAAGCCGCCGCCCGGCAGCGCGTTGCTGATCTTCGAGCTGACGAGATTGGTGAAGCCGACATCGCCGTTGATCGACTCGAGGGTGCTGCTGAGGTTCACGAGGTTGTTCAGGATCTGGCTGGCAGCGTCGCTGTCCGCCGCGATCCCCATGGCGCTCAGGAAGTCGGCGCTCAGCTCGACATACGCATAGACCTTGCCTCCGGCCGAGAACTCCAGGGCCTTGGCGTCGCCCTCTCCGCCCGGGACCTGGATTGCCGTGACGACCGTGGCCGTGAGGGTCTCCGAGGCTGTATTCTGCAAGGGCAGCATGAGGACGTCGCGCCGGGGATCGAAGTCGGTGACCACCATCGCGTCCTGCTTGACGGATGCCGGCGTCCCACTGGCGAGCAGGGACTCGACCAGGTTGACGAACGTCTCGGCCAGCACGCCGCCCGCGGCGCCCAGCGACGCCCCGATGATGCCTTTGGCGATCTCCTCGGTCGTCTCGTCGGCGATGTTCTGAATGACGTCGCCGACGGCGGTGCCGGCGAAGTCCTGCGCCGAGGAGGCGAAGTAGCCCGACCAGAAGGACGAGCCCGAACTCGACCCGTCGTCGCTGTAGCTCAGCATGAAGGCATCGCTGCCCTCACCGCCGGTCAGAATATCGAGATAGCCGTGGCCGCGCGGGCCGCCGTACAGGAAGTCGCTGCCGGCGCCGCCGTCGATCGTATCGGAGCCATCGCCGCCGTGCAGTTGGTCGTTGCCGCCGTTGCCCTCGATCGTGTCGTCGCCGCCATAGCCGAAGATGATGTCGTTGCCGTCGCCCCGCGTGTCATACGGCGCCAGCGTCACCGACGCGATCACGGGATTGCCAGTGAACGAATCCGCCGTGTCGCCGTAGAGCTTGTCATCGTCATCGCCGCCATTGATCGTGTCGTTGCCTGAGCCGCCATAGGCCTCGAGCTTGTAGATTGCATCCGGACCAAATCCGGATTTGGCAGGGTTGATCAGGTCGTCGTCCGACCCGCCGTACAGCCGCATCGGCCATGTGATGGTCTGAACCGACAACGTGTCGTTGCCGGCCCCGGTCTCGAAGGTTCCCGCCGCCGCGCCCACGGACACCGTATCGCTGGTCTCCCAATCCTGCGAGGCCAGCCGGAACACGTAGTAGCTCAGCGAGGAGATTTCGACCTGGTAGCTGTCCGGCACCGTGGCGTCGTAGACCATGTACATCAGCCCGTCGCCCGGATCGATGCTCGAGACGAAGGTGAAGTCGATGTCGGTGATATGGCGAGTCATAGGATTCCCTCAGCGTCCCTTGTCGAATCGGCTGCGGTGTCATCGGACGGATTCCGCCCGGCGATGCAGTCACTGAAGCGTTGCGCCGGCGCGATTCTCGAAGCCAACCTTCTCCGCGATTGACCATATGTGAAGGCCCGACTAGTGCGCTTGGCTTCACGCCAGCATTGGAGCAAGAAGATCGAAAGGATCGAGGAGGCATATTGCCGCCGCTCGATCGTGCTGCCTGGTTGTTGCGCACACGTGGCCCCCCTCCGCCGACGATCGCGCACGCCGCTCTGCCCCCTCCCTGGCCGCCGCGCGGCGCTCCCTATCGTCGACAGTCTCGGCGTGGTGAAGGCAAGGCCGCCCCGAGCTGCCCGGCTCAGACCTCGGGCGCCGCAGGGACGGCAGCGGGTAAGCCCAGTGGCGGATCAGGTCTCTGCGCAGGCGAGAGCGAGGCGATTCTGGGAGAGCGAAGTAGCGAAAGAACCCGAAGTCGACAGAGAGGTCATATCTTGGGTCGAGCGATCTGATGGTGCTTTAGGAGTAGACCGTCCTGGAAACGCGAAAGCCGCAACAGCCCGTATTGCCGTCGCCAAGTTGGATGTCCGCTTTACAGCGCTCTGCGGACTCAAGTCGTTCGTCACGTGACGTCAGAGAAGGGCCACAAGCCGACCCACGCGCTCGATCTCGCCGACTTGATCGGCAACCCGCTGCTCCAGTTCGCGGTTGCGTTTGTCGACCTCGCGGGACTGCACTTCCAATTGCTCAGTCCTCTCACGCAGCTCGCTTAGCAGCCGCGCGTTCTC
>NZ_JBFWZI010000113.1:0-24388 GCF_050185545.1 Reyranella sp.
CGCATCCTGGGTTTCGGCCTGGGCGGGAACGACATCATCACCCTGAACGAGAGCCTGGGTGCGCTGCCCGCCGCGATGCTGTTCGGCGGCGCGGGCAACGACACGCTGGGCGGCGGCTCGGGCGGCGACATGCTGTTCGGCCAGTCCGGCAACGACACGCTGCTCGGCAAGGGCGGCAACGACCTGCTGTTCGGCGGGACCGACGACGACGTCCTGACCGGCGGCGACGGCAACGATCAGATGTTCGGCGAATCCGGCAACGATCGCATGATCTGGAATCCGGGCGACGACAGCGACCTGATGGAAGGCGGCGCCGGCATCGACACCGCCGAGGTCAACGGCGGCAACGGCGCCGAGACCTTCACCGTCACCGCGAACGGCACGCGCGTGCGCTTCGATCGCCTGAACCCGGCGCCCTTCTCGCTCGACATCGGCACCACCGAGAGGCTGGTCGTCGACATGAACGGCGGCGACGACAGCTTCTCGGCCACCGGCAACCTCGCGGCGCTGATCGCCATCACGGTCGACGGCGGCGCCGGCAACGACACCATCCTCGGCAGCAACGGCGCCGACCTGCTGCTGGGCGGCGACGGCAACGATTTCATCGACGGGCAACAGGGCAACGACGCAGCCTTCCTGGGCGCCGGCGACGACGTGTTCCAGTGGGATCCCGGCGACGGCAGCGACACGGTCGAGGGCCAGGACGGCAGCGACACGCTGCGCTTCAACGGCAGCGGCGCGAACGAGATCACGACCCTGTCGGCCAACGGCGGACGGGCCCTGTTCACCCGCAACATCGGCAGCATCGTCATGGATCTCGACGGCATGGAGACCGTCGCGTTCAACGCCGTGGGCGGCGCCGACCTCCTCACGACGAACGACCTGGCGGGAACCGACGTGACTGAGGTCGACGTCGACCTGGCGGGAACGCTGGGCGGCAGCGCGGGCGATGGTCAGCTCGATACCGTCGTCGTCAACGCCACGACCGGCGACGACGTCATCGACATCTTCGGTGCCGGCACCTCCGTCGCGGTCGTCGGCCTGGCGGCGCGCGTCTCGATCTCCAATGCC
The DNA here is from genome assembly GCF_050185545.1 of Reyranella sp. Classification (GTDB taxonomy): domain Bacteria; phylum Pseudomonadota; class Alphaproteobacteria; order Reyranellales; family Reyranellaceae; genus Reyranella. The sequence continues at coordinate 1,072 of NZ_JBFWZI010000113.1, forward strand.
GAGGGCGCCAACGACACGCTGGTCGTCAACGGCCTCGGCGGCGACGACGGCATCACCGCCACCACCCTCCCGGCGGGCGTCGTCAAGCTCACGATCGATGCCGGAAACGGCGACGACGTCGTGCTGGGCAGCCAGGGCGCCGACACGATCCTGGGCGGCGCCGGCGCCGACTTCGTGTTCGGCGACAACGGCAATGACCTCGCCCTGCTGGGCGCCGGCGACGACGTCTTCCAGTGGGATCCCGGCGACGGCAGCGACACGATCGCGGGCCAGGACGGTTTCGACACGATGCTGTTCTTCGGTTCCAACGCGGCCGAGACCATCGACATCCTGGCCAACGGGCTGCACGCGCTGTTCCTGCGCAACGTCGGCTCCGTGACGATGGACCTCGACGAGGTCGAGCATATCGAGTTCAGGGCGCTGGGTGGCGCCGACAAGATCGTCGTCGGCGACCTCGGCGCGACCGCCGTGACGAGGGTCGACCTCGACCTGCGCGGGCCGAACGGCGGCGGCGACGGCAGCGCCGATACCGTCACCGTCAATGCCACCCAAGGCGCCGATGTCTTCGGCGTCGCGGGCGACGCGGGCGGCGTCACGGTGTTCGGCCTGCCCGCCCAAGTGAACCTCTTCTTCCAGGAGGTGGCGAACGACCGGCTGGTCCTGAACGGGCAGGCTGGCGACGATGTCATCGACGCCACCAACCTCGAGGCCGACGGCATCCAGCTCACCATGAACGGCGGACTCGGCGCAGACGTGTTCCTGGGCAGCGACGGCGGCGACCTGATCGTCGGCGGCGACGGCGACGACACCGCCTTGATGGGCGCGGGCGACGACACCTTCGTCTGGAACCCCGGCGACGACAACGACGTCATCGAGGGCCAGGACGGTTTGGACAAGATGCTGTTCAACGGCGCCAACGTCGCCGAGACCATCGACATCTTCGCCAACGGCGGCCGGGTGATCTTCTTCCGCAACGTCGCCAGCGTGGCGATGGACCTGAACGACACCGAGGCCATCGATTTCAACGCGCTGGGTGGCGCCGACAACATCGTCATCGGCGACCTGTCGGGGACCGACGTCACGGAGGTCAACATCGACCTGGCCGCGGCCGGCGGCGCCGGCGACGGGCAGGCCGACACCGTCACCATCAACGCCACCAACGGCGACGACGTGATCATCGTCGTGGGTGACGGCAGCGGCGTCACGGTCCTGGGCCTGGCCGCCATCGTGAACATCACGGGCTTCGAGGCCGCCAACGACCGCCTCGTCATCAACGCGCTCGCCGGCGACGACGTGGTCCAGGCGTCGGGGCTGGCGGCCGGCAGCATCCAGCTCACCGCCGACGGCGGCGACGGCAATGATGTCATCATCGGCGGTGACGGCAACGACGTGCTGCGGGGCGGTGCGGGCGACGACGTCCTGATCGGAGGCGACGGCCTCGACGTGATCGACGGCGGCCCCGGCGCGGACACCGAGATTCAGTCGCTGGTAGGTCTCAGCCCGGGCATGCTTTTCGCCTAGATCGAGAGCACCGCGCGCCCTGCCCCGGCACCATGCGCGAGCAGGGGCCGTGGCTGCAGCTCCGCCCCTTTCATGAAAGCCGACATGGATTGGCTGCCGCCCGTCAGCGCAGCGTCTCATTCTTCCGCTGGGAGCGCGCTACTGGTGGCGGAGCAACCTCCGCCAGGATGGCGCGCTCTCAGCACAGACGCGGGGTCTTATCCGCCGTCACACGATCGCGCGGTCCCAGCTGCCGTAGTGGGCCTCGCTGCGCGTGCCGCGCGGCAGGCTGAGCGCCATGAGCAGCACGCCGACCGCGAGATTGGCGAAGCTCGCCAGCGTGGCGCCGTCGAGCAGGAACGGCGAAACCGCGATCCACGCGCCGAGGGGCAGGTTGGCGAACCGTACCGCGCGCGCCACGTCCGCCATCGCCGTCACGGCGACCAGGATGACGAGGCAGCCGGCGATGTGGTCGCTGAACTGCAGGGGCGGGCTGGTGCCGAAGACGAGCGGCGTAGCCATCAGCAGGACGCCGACCAGGACGCTGGCGACGAGCGTCCACGGAAAGCTGACGCCGCCGGTGACGAAATCGCGCAGGACGGCCGGCACGGGCCGGTCGAGATCGGCGGCCGGCACCTGGTCCTGCGACAGCGCCGGGCCGCCACACCAGAAGGTGCGCCAGAACGGCTCGCCGGCCTGCGTCGCCTGCCGGAGATACTGGCAACTCGCCAGCACCTCGTCGACCGAATAGGGAATGAGGACGATCGTGACGGCGGCCTGCAGGATGCAGAGGGCGCAGAGCGCGCCGATCAGCGGCGGCTGGATGATGATGAAGCCGACGCTGACCGCACCGAGCGGAACGACCAGCAGGCCGAACAGCAGCACCATCCACGGCATGGTGCGCCAGCGGCGGCGGTCTCCGATCGCGCCGGCCAGGATGTCGAGCGCATAGGCGAAGGCGCCCAGGCCGGCATCGGCGATCGGAAAGCCCTTCGAGACCCACGACGTGACCACCGCCTCGCTGCCGTTGCCGACCGGCGCACCGCCGGGGCCGAAGAATGGATCCCGCGGGCCGTCGATGTGGCCCATCTGATAGGCGGCGAGATAGCGCGACACGAACAGGCCGACGAACGCGAGCGCAATGATGTGGATGCGCTGGCTGAAGGTCGACGGCGAATAGGTCCAGCCGAGCGGCCGGTCGTCATCGGCGGCGAGGGCGCGGCGACTGACTCCGGGCGTCGGCGGGATCAGCACCGCGAAGCTCGCGATCAGCATGCCGGCCAGCGTATCGACGGCGTAGGCGCCGGCGCTGGTGGTCCAGAACACCAGCGGCGCCAGCATCACCCACAGGCCGGTTGCGGCAGTGATCCACTGCACGCCGTGCCAGCGCTGGCGCATGCCGAGCAGCGCCAGGCCGATGACCAGGATGCCGGACGCGATCTCGCTGATCGCGAGCCAGGCATTGCGGGTTTCGGGCGCGGCGATCTCGTGTCCCAGCGCCGGCGGAACCTGCGTCGCCGCAAGATCGAGCAGGCCGAGCGTGAAGGGCGAGGCGACGAGCCACAGCCCGAGCGCGGCATTGGCGAGCGGCGCCCACAGCGTGCGCAGGCGATGCCGCTCGGTCGATGCCTCGACCTCCTGCCGGGATCGCTCGAGCGGCCGGCCAAGCCGCTCGGCCGCCTGGGCGAGCTCGGGCGCGGAGGCGGCGACCGCCGAGGGCTCGAGCTTGTTGATCTGGTACCAGTCGGTCGGATCCGCCGCGAGCCGGCGGATCATCTCCGGCAGCGTCGCGGTCAGGCTGTGACGCGGCCGCCAGCCCAGCAGGCTCCTGGCGCGCGAGACGTCGATCTCGTAGTGGTCGTCGGCGTTCTCGATCATCCAGAGCTTGATGTCGGTCTCCTGCTCGAGAATTTTCTCCTGCGTCCAGGCGCCCGCCTTGGTCAGGCCCTTGGGCAGCGCCAGGGTCCGCCACACCTCGCCATGCACCAGCCAGCCGATCCGCTGCTGCATCTCCTCGTAGGACGGCGTCTCCTCCTCGCCGATCAGCAGTACGGTCTCGTCGGGAAGGCCGGCGCGCCGGTCGACGGTGCGCACCACGGCATCGACCAGGTCGTCCTTGTGCAGGTAGGGCTGGCCGGTGGTGATGTCGCCGGTGAAGAGATAGGCGGTCGGCAGGCGCTCGAAGATGCGCGCGATCTGCTGGGCGACGAAGGCGGCGCGGCAATCCTCGTCGTAGACGCCGGCCAGGCGCAGGATCGCCACCTTGACGGGGCCATGCTCGCGCAGGATCAGCGCCTCGGTCTCGGCCTTCGACCTCGGATAGGCCCAGGCCGGATCGAGCGGTGACTCCTCGTCGATCTTCGCGCCCTTGGCCGGGCTCGGGGCATGCACGAGCAACGTGCTCGAGAAGACGAACTGCTCGGTCTCGAAGTCCCTGAGCGCGGCCAGCAGGAGGCGCGTTCCCCCGACCGTGACCGTGTCGTACTTCGGATTGTCCTCTCCGGTCGTGTCGTAATAGGCGGCGAGATGGATGACCGAGGCGATCCGCCCGCCGCTGCGCGCGCGCACCGTCGACAGCGCCTCGGCGACACTGTCGTCCGAGGTGAGGTCGATGACGACGGTGTCGATGCCGGGGATCGCGCGCCGCGGCGGCGCGACGTCGAGGCCGATCACCTGGTAGCGCCCGACCAGGCTCCGGCCGATCGCCTGGCCGAGAAAGCCGCTGCTGCCGGTGATCAGGACGGTGGGACGGCTCGTGTTGGTCATCGGCTGGCGAGGCTCCGGTTCAGGCAAGCGACGGATCCGGTTCATGTTCTTCCGGGCCGCGAGCGTCCCGTTCGCTCAGATCCATGAGCGCGCGGGACGCTCGCGGTCCGGAAGAGCTCGATCAACATGAGAGAACACCAGCATCCGAGGGGACCTTCCCGGGGCCTGGACACGCTGCACTGGTGGAACAGGCTAGCGCCGGGCGCGCGCCTTGGCGGCTTTCCGCGGCGCCGCTCCCGTTCCACGAACAGCCCTGGTGCGGGCTGCTTTTCGGGCGGCGGCAGAGCGGCGGGAGGCGCCCTTTGTTGCGGAGGCCTTCTTCGCCGCCGCCGAGCGCTCTCCAGCCGTACGGCGGGACGCGGCCTTCGTCGCCTGGCGCGACAGCGCCGCACGGGACGCCGTGCTCCGCGGCTCGCGCTCGAGAACCCTCGAAACGGCGCGCGACACCCGCGGACGGCGCTTCGGCGTGCGCTCGCCCTGGCCCACCTCATAGGCGTAGCGGGCACTCTTGCGCGTGCTCTCCTTGACCTTGCCCTTCGACGGCGGCGGCAGGTCGACGCCGGCGCGCCTGGCCTCGGATAGGCCGATGGCAATCGCCTGCCGCGTCGAGCGCGCGCCATGCCGGCCGCGGCGGATCCTGTCGATCTCCTCGTGCACGAACTCGCCGGCCTGCGTGCTCGCCGACTTGCCCGCGCGTTTGTCCTTGCGGGCCTTCTCGATGATCTTCCTGTCCGGCATCGCTCGATCTCCCTTTCTGGATCCTGGATGCGACCGCGGTACGCGCCGTCGCCTTCCTCCAGGGTTGCCAACGCATCGATGACGCAGATGATCCTGATCCGGTGATGCGCAATCCGGTGATGCGGGCCGCCCGCCAGCCAACTCTCCGCGTGCATCAGGACCCCAAGGCGCGGGCGGTATGCCGATGACTAAACTCCGCCTCGATGAAGAAGTTGCGCGGTGATGCCGAAGACTGCGGTCGAGAACCGCAACCAACCGCCAGCGTGAGAGAAGCCCCGCGCCGTGGTGCCGCTCATGGGCGCCAACTTTTCCCAGCTTCGCTGGGGAAGTGTCCGCGTCTTCGCGGACGGAGGAGTCAGACGTAGGGGTCATGAGTCACGAAGCAGGGCTCATGACCCCTCCGTCGCCGTAAGACGGCGACACCTCCCCAGCGGGGCTGGGGAGGAGAGCCGAAAAGTCAGCGCCTATGAGTGGCGCGCTCCCAGCGCATCCTCATGGGAGCTTCAGCAGGGAGGGCAGCGTGGCCGACAGGAGGCTGGCGATCATCAGGTTGCCCCGCGCATTCATGTGCGAGAATCCGTAAAAGGCCTGCGGCTTCGGTTCGGCGGCTAGCCGAGGAAAGGTGTCCAGGGTGGCAAGTCCGCACGCCGCCGCGCTGTCGAGAATGGTCTGCGTCTGGCGCCGCTGCTCATTGGCGATGGTCGTGTTGGCCCACACCACGGGAGGGTACTGGGCCACGACGACGATTCTGGCGGCGCGCTCCGCCTGCAGGGCGGCGAGCCGCTCGGTGAGGCGCTGGCCGATCGCCAGTCCGCGGCCGGCGCGGTGCACCCGCACGTGATAGCCCACGAGGGTCTGCAGGACTGGCGGGAAATCGACCAGGACGCTGTCCATCCGGCGCCGGACCTCGAGCGGCAGAATCGCCCGATTGGGCACCGGCACGCCCTTCAGGACCAGTCGGTCGCCTTCGATCGCGAACCACGGCTTGTCGCGCCACCACATGCGGCGCATTTCCGTGCGCCGCAGATCGTCGGCGATGAAGCTGACGATGATGAGGGACGGCTTGTGCAGGCCCGCGAGCTGCTCGGTGCGCAGCACGATCTGGTCGAAGCCGTAGCCGGTCACCCCACCGTTCAGCACGGGGCGGCCGACCAGCCTCTGCAGTTGCGCAGGCCAGGACTCTTCGTCGAGCACCTCGTCGCCATAGGTGAAGGAATCGCCAACGGTCAGGATCGCGCCGTCGCTCGATGCCGGTCTCGCGCCGCTGAATCGAATGCCGTTGGAATCGATCGTGTGGAACGAGCCGCCGAACCCCGAGCCGCGAAAGCCCGGGTTCGGCACATGGCCCAGCAGGCGGTCGTGGATGAAGTGCGTCGTCCCAGCCACTGATCCGCCTCCTGAACAGAACCGATTTCGGAGTCCCTCCCCCTTAGCCAGCCGACCGGCTGGCGGCAAGCCGGGCGTCGAGGTCGCGGTCGTTGTCCGGTTCGGCCGGGAAACACGAATCGGAGTCCCAGGCGCGACAGGTGGAGACGATTGCGGAACCGATCACGACCCTTGCGGCTTCGCGGCCAATTCCGCGTCGAAGGCCAGCTCGCGGTAGCCGCCCGCCGCGACGGCGCCGGTGCGCTGGCGGTACTCGACGGCGCCGCCGTAGTAGCCCAGCACACGGCGGACCTGGCGGCCCTCGACGTTGCGGTTGACACCGGTCTGCCAGGAGTTGACCTCGCTGAACAGCAGGCCCTCGACCGCCTGCTCGACCTCGCCTACCCAGCGATCGACCTCCTCGCGCCGCGTCTCGACGCGGCCGAGGCCGTTCCTGTGCATGTGGGCGACGAGGCCGGTCAGCCAGTCGACGATCTCCTCGATGTTGCGCGGGATGTTGCCGCGCGCGGTGTGCGGCCCCAGCACCATCAGGAGGTTGGGATAGCCGTCGATCAGCATGCCGAGGAAGGTCCTCGGCATGCCCTTCCAGTCGTCCTTCAGGCGCCGACCGCCGGGGCCGCGAATGTCGATGCGGTCGTAGGGGCCGGTGACGCCGTCGAAGCCGGTGGCATAGATCAGCACGTCGAAGGCGAAGTCCTCGGCGCTGGTGCGCAGGCCCTCGGGCGTGATGCGCTCGATCGGCGTCTCGTTGATGTCGACCAACCGCACGTTGTCCCTGTTGTAGACCTCGTAGTAGCCCGATTCGAGCGGCAGGCGGCGCGTGCCGAAGCCGTGGTCCTTTGGGATCAGCTTGTCGGCCACCGCCGGATCCCTGACGCGCTGGCGGATCTTCCTGGCCGCGAACTCGCTCGCCAGCGCATTGGCCCGCTTGTCGACGAGCACGTCGGCGAAGTTGCCGACCCAGATGCCGAAGCCCGGCTCGGCATAGAGCTTCTCCCAGAACGCCTCGCGCTCCTCGGCCGAGACCTCGAGCGCCTTGCGCGGGTCGGTCTGATGAATGAAGCAGGTGCTGGTCTGGCGGCAGCGCTCGAAGATCTCGGGGTACGACGCTCTTATCCGGCGCTGCTCCTCCGGCGTGATGCGCCGGTTGTGCAGCGGCGCCGCCCAGTTGGGCGTGCGCTGGAACACGGTGAGCGAGCCTACCTCGGCGGCGATGGTCTGGATCACCTGGATGGCGGTGGCGCCGGTGCCGATGATGCCGACCCGCTTGCCGGCGAGCGACACGCCCTCGCGCGGCCATCGCGCGGTGTGGAAGGCCTGGCCCCTGAAGTCGTCGCGACCGGGAATGACCGGCAGCGTGTAGGCCGAGAGCGGGCCGAGCGCGGTGACCAGCAGGCGCGCGACAGCCTGCTCGCCGCTCTCCAGCGTGATCGTCCAGCGGTCGGCCGCATCGTCGAAATGCGCCGCGACGACCCGGCTATGGAACCGGATGTCGCGGCGCAGGTCGAACTTGTCGGCGACGAAGTTCAGGTAGCGCAGCGTGTCGGGCTGGGCGGCGAAGTGCTCCGGCCACTCCCACTCCTGCAACAGCTCCTCGGAGAAGGAATAGCCGTAGGACCAGCTTTCCGAATCGAAGCGCGCGCCGGGATAGCGGTTCCAGTACCAGGTGCCGCCGACATCCGAGCCGGCCTCGAACACGCGCACACTGAGGCCGAGCTCACGCAGGCGGTAGAGCTGGTAGAGCCCCGCGACGCCGGCGCCGATGACGATGACGTCGAACGGGCCGCTTTCGGAGGGGCTGGGCGCGGCGTCGGCCCGCGGGATGGTCTCGGTCGATGGAGCTTCCATGACTGACAAGGATACGCCGGATTGCGTGGAATCGAAGCCGGCGTATCGCGCGATGCGAAATCGTGCCGCTGCGTCGGATCGCGCCGCCCATGGACGCAAACTTTGCCGGAAGAGGGTGTCATTCGCCGGGAGCGCGCCACTGGTGGCGCGTTCCCGGCAGATGAAGCGCTCTTCAGGCAAGCTCGCAACCGTGACGCAAACGCCCGCGCCCGGTCAAAGATTGGCGACGGTGAAGCCGCCGTCCGCTGTGATGGTCTGGCCCGTCAGGAAGCCGCTTTCGTCGCCGGCCAGGAAGCAGACGACGCGGGCGATGTCCTCGACGGTTCCGAGGCGGCCGAGCGGCGTGCGCGCGATGCGCCTGGCATCCTTCTCGACGTTGCGGTTGCGCTGGGTGCCTTCCGTCGGCACGGCCCCTGGCGCCACCGCATTGACGCGGATCCCGCGGCCACCGAGCTCGACCGCGGCGGCGCGCGTAATGCCCATGATGCCGGCCTTGATGCCGCTGTAGACGATGCTGTTCGGCTGCGAAACGATGCCGGCGACCGAGGCCAGGTTGACGATGGCGCCGCCGCGCTCGGCGTGCATCGCTTCCGCCGCCGCCTGGACGCCCCAGACGACCGCCTTGAAACCGATGTCGAGCATGCGATCGAGCGTCTGCGGCGCGACATCAGGGATCGCCTGGTAGCGCACCCAGGCGGCGTTGTTGACCAGGATGTCGAGCCGGCCGGCCCGCTCGGCCAACCCCAATACGGCTCGCCGCATGCCCTCGCGCGTCGCCACGTTCTCGACGACGCCGATCGACGTGCCGCCGGCTTCGCTGATCTCGTGCACAACGGCTTCGACGAACTCCGGCTTGAGATCGTTCACGCCGACCGTCGCCCCGCGTTGCGCGAACGCGCGCGCCGTCACGCGGCCGATGCCGTGGCCCGAACCGGTGATCAGCACGGTCCGGCCGGCAAAATCCTGTGGCATTCCCTCTCCGTTCCCGACGGCTTCAGTGGCAGCGTCGCAATCAACCCATAGCCGCAGCGAGACACGGTGCCCAGCCCCGCCTCGCGGCGCGTCAGTTGGTCATCGATCGTCCACCGAAGAGGCCGCGCGCGCTTGCCGGATCGGACGAGGGAATTTCCATGACGACCGAGGATCCGCCGGATTGCCACGAATCACAGCACGGATGCGCACGGATCGCCGATGCGCGTCCCGGTCGACCATCATGTCGAGCATCCGTGTCCTCATCCGAGGTCATTGTCTTCGTTTACGCATGAGCAGCGCATGCACAGAGCGCAAGTCCTGGTTCCGATCTGGGGCCTCTTCCGTCGCGATTGAGGCCGGGGACTTCCCGGTGTAGATTGAGCCATCAATACATCCGGCCACAGCGAGTGGCTCAACCGGCAAGGAGCATGGCAAGCTATCGTGTGCATGCGCACCTGAACCTCATCGAGAGGCCTGCCTCGAGGGAGCTTGTCATTTCGATGTAGTACGCGCGGGGCCGCCGCGCCGTAGTTCCAGGAAAGGTACTGCATGTCGCTGGGTCAGCCGATCGTCTTCCTCGTCGACGTCGACAACACGCTGGTCGACAACGATGCGATCCAGAAGGATCTCAGAGATCACATCGAGCAGGTGTACGGCACCGCAGCGCGCGAGCGGTACTGGCGCATCCTCGAGGACCTTTTCGCCGAGCTCGGCTATCGCGACTACATCGGCGCCCTGCAGCGCTATCGGGTGGAGCATCCAACGGAGATCGAGCTGCTCGCGATGTCGCATTTCCTGATCGACTACCCTTTCGCGGATCGGCTGTATCCCGGGGCGCTCGACGTGCTGGCGCACCTGCGGCGTCACGGCCCGACAGTTCTGCTTTCGGACGGCGACGTCGTGTTCCAGCCGCGCAAGGTCGAGCACGCGGGCCTCGCCGCGGCGGTCGATGGCCAGGTGCTGATCTACATCCACAAGGAGGAAGCGCTGTTCGATGTCGAGCGTCGCTATCCGGCGCAGCACTACGTGCTGGTCGACGACAAGTTGCGCATCCTGTCGGCGGTGAAGGACATCTGGAAGGGTCGCGTCACCACCGTGTTCCCGCGCCAGGGCAGCTATGCCCACGACACGAAAGTCCTGTCGGCGCTGCCGCCGGCCGATCTCACCATCGAGCGCATCGGCGACCTGCTCGACCACGATCCCATGCGGTTGCGTCCGGCGGACGTGCCGCCCTCCCCGGCAAACAAGGTGACGCAATGAACCCGACCAGGACACTGCACGAGCTTGGCCAGAGCCTGTGGCTCGACAACATCACGCGCGAGCTGCTGAACAGTGGTACGCTCCAGCGCTACATCGACGAGCTGTCGGTGACGGGGCTGACCTCGAACCCGACGATCTTCGACCATGCGATCAAGAACAGCCCGATGTACGACCAGGACATCGCCTCGGCGGCCGACAGCCGGACCGGCGAGATGCTGTTCTTCGATCTGGCGCTGGCCGACCTGCGACGCGCTGCCGAGCTGTTCCAGCCGGTGCACGAACGGACGGATGGCGTGGACGGCTACGTATCGCTCGAGGTCTCGCCGCTCCTCGCGCGCGACACCGAGAGCACGATCGAGGCGGCGATCGACCTGCACAGGCGCGGCGGCAAGCGCAACCTGTTCATCAAGATCCCCGGCACGCCCGAGGGGCTGCCGGCGATCGAGCAGGCGATTTTCGCCGGCGTGCCGGTGAACGTCACCCTGCTGTTCTCGCGCGAGCAGTACATGGCAGCGGCCGACGCCTACCTGCGCGGCGTCGAGCGGCGCATCGCCGCAGGTCTGAACCCGGCAGTCGCCTCCGTGGCCTCGCTGTTCATCAGCCGCTGGGACGTGGCGGTGGCCGGTAAGGTGCCCACCAGGCTCGCCAACCGGCTGGGCATCGCCATCGGCCAGCGCACCTACAAGGCGTATCGCGACCTTCTCGCCTCGCCGCGCTTCCAGCGGGTGGCCAATGCCGGCGCCCGTGCCCAGCGGCTGTTGTGGGCGAGCACCGGCACCAAGGATCCCAAGGCACCCGACATCCTCTACGTCAAGGCGCTCGCCTCGCCCTTCACGGTCAACACCATGCCCGAGGGTACCTTGAAGGCGTTCGGCGACCACGGCGAGGTCGGCGAGCCCATCGCGGCCGATGGGCGTGGTGGCGAGGCGGTGCTGGCGCGCTTCGCCAAGGCCGGCGTCGACATCGACGCGCTGGCCAGGCAGCTGCAGGACGAGGGCGCGGCGTCGTTCGTGAAGTCGTGGAACGACCTGATGGAGCGCATCGAGTCCAAGCGCAGCTCAATGCGCAAGGCGAGCTGACCATGACGCTGCCCTCCGACGTCCGGGCCCCCGCCGCCAAAGCCAAGGAACAATCGATGAAGGTCCGTACCCTGCGCAGGCGCCCGGCCTGGCCGGCGCTGAACAAGCACCACAAGGAGATCGCCAAGCTGACGCTGCGCCACCTGTTCGATCAGGATCCGCAGCGCGGCGAGCGCCTCGCCGTCGAGGCGGCGGGTGTCTATCTCGACTATTCCAAGAACCGGGTGACCGACGAGACGCTGAGGCTGCTGCTGCAGCTCGCAGAGCAGTCGGGCCTGCGCGAGAGCATCGACGCCATGTTCCGGGGCGACAAGATCAACGTCTCCGAGAAGCGTTCGGTGCTGCACGTGGCTCTGCGTGCCCCGCGCGACGCCACAATCCTGCACGACGGCCAGAACGTCGTGCCCGAAGTCCACGCCGTGCTCGACAGGATGGCCGGGTTCGCCGAGCGCGTGCGCAGCGGCACCTGGCTGGGCGACACCGGCAAGCCGATCCGCAACGTGATCAATATCGGCATCGGCGGCTCGGACCTGGGGCCGGTGATGGCCTACGAGGCCCTGCGGCACTACAGCCGGCGCGACATGAATTTCCGCTTCGTGTCCAATGTCGACGGCACGGATTTCACCGAGGCGGTGCACGGGCTCGATCCGGCGGAAACGCTGTTCATCGTCTCGTCCAAGACCTTCACGACGCTCGAGACCATGACCAACGCGCACACCGCGCGGGACTGGTTGCTGGCCGGCTTCGGCGGCGAGCAGGCGGCGACGGCCAGGCACTTCGTCGCCGTCTCGACCAACGCCCAGGAGGTGGCGAAGTTCGGCATCGACACCGCCAACATGTTCGGCTTCTGGGACTGGGTCGGCGGGCGCTACTCGATGGATTCGGCGATCGGGCTCTCGACCATGATCGCGGTCGGGCCGGAAAGCTTTCGCGCCATGCTCGGCGGCTTCCACGAGATGGACGAGCACTTCCGCACCGCCCCGTTCGCGCGCAACCTCCCGGTGCTGATGGGCCTGCTCGCGGTCTGGTACAACGACTTCTTCGGGGCCCAGACCGTGGCGGTGTTGCCGTACGAGCAGTACCTCAAGCGCTTCCCCGCCTACCTCCAGCAGCTCACCATGGAGAGCAACGGCAAGCACGTGACGCGCGACGGCCGGCGGGTCGACTACGACACCGGGCCGATCTACTGGGGCGAGCCCGGCACCAACGGCCAGCACTCGTTCTACCAGCTGATCCACCAGGGAACGCGGCTGATCCCCTGCGACTTCATCGCCTTTGCGCGCACGCTCAATCCGCTGGGCCGACACCACGACACGCTGATGTCCAACGTGTTCGCCCAGACCGAGGCGCTGGCGTTCGGCAAGACCGAGGATCAGGTCAAGGCCGAGGGCACGCCGGACGGGCTGGTGCCGCACCGGCTGTTCGACGGCAACCGGCCGTCGAACACCCTCCTGCTCGACCAGCTCACGCCAGCGGCGCTGGGCAAGCTGGTGGCGCTCTACGAGCACAGCGTGTTCACCCAGGGCACGATCTGGCAGATCGATTCCTTCGACCAGTGGGGCGTCGAGCTCGGCAAGGCGCTGGCCCAGAACATCATCCCCGAGCTCGAAGCCCCGTCCGAGCCCACGCTGTCGCACGACAGCTCGACCAACGCGCTGATCCGGCGCTACCGCAAGATGAAGGGCGCGGGCTGACGGCACAGGGCGGGGATTTTCATTGATCTCTTCGAGGGGGCTCGAGCCATGCAATTGGGAATGATCGGCCTCGGCCGGATGGGCGCCAACATGGTGCGCCGCCTCTTGAAGGGCGGCCACGAATGCGTGGTCTTCGACAGGGCGGCCAACGTCATCGCCGAGCTCGTCAAGGAGAAGGCCATCGGCACCGGCTCGCTGGCCGATTTCGTCAAGACACTGCGCACGCCGCGCGCCATCTGGCTCATGGTGCCCGCCGCGGCGGTCGACCAGACGATCGCCGACCTCGCGCCGCTGCTCGAGCAGGGCGACATCGTGATCGACGGCGGCAACTCCTACTACATCGACGACATTCGGCGGGCGACGTCGCTGGCGCAAAAGGGCTTGCACTACGTCGATGTCGGCACCAGCGGCGGCGTGTGGGGCCTGGAACGCGGCTACTGCATGATGGTCGGCGGGGAGCCCGATGTCGTGAAGCGGCTGGCGCCGATCTTCACGACCCTGGCGCCGGGGCGCGGCGACATCGCGCGCACACCAGGTCGCGAGAGGGCAGGCGGCACCGCCGAGGAGGGCTGGCTGCACTGTGGTCCCAACGGCGCCGGCCATTTCGTGAAGATGGTGCACAATGGCATCGAATATGGCGTCATGGCCGCTTATGCCGAGGGCATGGCGGTCCTGAAGGCCGCCAACATCGGCAAGCGGACGCACGAGGTCGACGCCGAGACGACGCCGCTGCGCGACCCCGGGCACTATCAGTACGACCTTAACCTGCCGGATATAGCCGAGGTCTGGCGGCGCGGCAGCGTGATCGCCTCGTGGCTGCTCGACCTGCAGGCGGCGGCCCTGATCAAGGATCCCGAGCTGGCGCAGTTCGCAGGCCGTGTCTCGGACTCCGGCGAGGGCCGCTGGACCATCAAGGCGGCGATCGACGAGGGCGTGCCGGCGCACGTGCTCTCGTCGGCGCTCTACGAGCGCTTCAGCTCGCGCGGCGCGGCCGACTTCGCCGACAAGCTGCTGTCGGCCATGCGCTACGAGTTCGGCGGGCACATCGAGAAGCATGGCGGCAGCTGAGGCGGGGCGCGGCATGACACAGGAAGAACGCGACCAGCTGGCGATCAACACCATCCGCACCCTTTCCATCGACGCCGTGCAGCAGGCGAAATCCGGCCATCCCGGCACGCCCATGGCCCTGGCGCCGCTGGTGTACGCGTTGTGGAACCGCGTCCTGCGCTTCGATCCCAAGAACCCGATCTGGCCCAACCGCGATCGCTTCGTGCTGTCGAACGGCCACGCCTCGATGCTGCTGTGGTCGATGCTGTTCCTGACGCGCACCCAGGCGGTGAACGCGGAGTACGAGCGGCTGGACAAGCCCTCGGTCACGCTCGACGACATTCGTCGTTTCCGCCAGCTCGACAGCAAGGCGCCGGGCCATCCGGAGTATCACTGGGTGTCGGGCGTGGAGACTACCACCGGTCCGCTCGGCCAGGGCATCGCCACCAGCGTCGGCATGGCGATCGCGCGCAAGTGGTTGGCCAGCCGCTACAACAGGCCGGGCTTCGCGCTGTTCGACTACGACATCTACGCGGTATGCGGCGACGGCTGCCTGATGGAGGGCGTGGGCTCGGAGGCCGCCTCGCTAGCCGGCCATCTGCAGCTCGACGATCTGTGCTGGATCTACGACAACAACCACATCACCATCGAAGGCAAGACCAGCATCACCTTCACCGAGGACGTCGCGGCGCGCTTCCAGGCATATCGCTGGAACGTCCTGCGGGTCGGAGATGCCAACGACCTGAAGCGCATCGAGGACGCACTGGCGATCTTTCGCCAGACCACCGGCCGGCCGACCCTGATCGTTCTCGACAGCCACATCGGCTACGGTTCGCCGCACAAGATCGACACCTCCGCCGCGCATGGCGAACCGCTGGGCGACGACGAGGTCAGGCTCACCAAGCGCGCCTACGGCTGGCCGGAGGACGCGAAGTTCCTGGTGCCCGACGGGGTCATGGAGACGTTCGACGCCGGGATCGGCGCGCGCGGCGCCGCGACGCGGCAGCGCTGGGAGGACCAGTTCGAGGCTTATCGCAAGCAGTTCCCCGATCTGGCCGGCGAGATCGAGCAGATGCAGCGGCGCGAGCTGCCCGAGGGATGGGACCGTGACCTGCCGAGCTTCAAGGCCGACGCCAAGGGCATGGCCGGACGCGACGCTTCGGGCGAGGTGCTGAACCGGCTGGCGCAGAACATTCCCTGGCTCCTGGGCGGCTCGGCCGACCTCGGCCCCTCCAACAAGACAACACTGAAGTTCGCCGGCGCCGGCGACTTCGAGCCGGAGAGCTTCGCCGGACGCAACCTGCATTTCGGCATTCGCGAGCATGCGATGGCCGCCATCGTGAATGGCCTGTCGCTGTCCAAGCTGCGCGCCTTCGGCGGCACCTTCTTCATTTTCAGCGACTATGCCCGACCTGCTATCCGGCTGTCGGCGTTGATGGAGCTGCCGACGATCCTGGTTTTCACCCACGACGCCATGGGTGACGGCGAGGATGGGCCGACGCACCAGCCGGTCGAGCAGCTGGTCTCGCTTCGCGCCATTCCCGGCCTGGTCGTGCTGCGGCCGGCCGACGCTAACGAGGTGGTCGAGGCCTACCGCCATGTCATGCAGCTGCGCCACCGGCCGGCAGTGCTGGCTCTGTCGCGCCAGCCGCTGCCCACCTTCGACCGCACCAGGTACGCGCCGGCGGCGGGCGTCGCGCGCGGCGCCTATGTGATGGCCGATGCCCCGGGCGGCGCACCAGAGATCATCCTCATTGCCTCGGGCAGCGAGGTGGCACTGATCGTGGCGGCTCACGAATCGCTTTCCGGCCGGGGCGTGCGCGCGCGAATCGTCTCCATGCCCTCGTGGGACCTGTTCGAGCATCAGCCGCAGGCCTATCGCGACGAGGTACTGCCGCCCGCCGTGAAGCGACGGCTGGCCGTCGAGCAGGGGTCGACCCTCGGCTGGGAGCGCTACGTCGGCGACCAGGGCCGGGTGATCGGCATGAAGGCATTCGGCGCCTCCGCGCCACTCAAGGAGCTGCAGCGCAAGTACGGCTTCGAGCCGGAAAAGGTCGTCACGGCCGCCCTGGAGATGCTCGGGCGCCAGTGACAATGGCGGCCAGCGACAATGAAGGAATGAAGGGAGGGACGACAACCATGGCAGCCAGGCAGGACAAGCCAGCCATCGCCCGGAAGAATTCGCGAGAGGGGCAAGCGCCCGTGGCGCCACCGTGCGCCATGGTCGTCTTCGGTGCCGCGGGCGACCTCACCAGGCGCCTCGTCGTGCCGGCACTCTACAATCTGGTCAAAGCCCATCGCCTGCCGGCGGGCTTTCAGCTGGTCGGCGTCGATCGCGCGACCAGGAGCACCGGGCAATGGCAGAAAGACCTGGGCGACGCCATGCAGGGCTTCGTCGCCAAGGGCGGCGGCGAGTTCAGCGCCGATCATATCGACGCCAAGGCCTGGCAATGGCTGACCAGCCGCATGACCTATCTCCAGGGCGACCTGACGACGCCCGACATCTACAACCGGATCGGCCAGCACCTGGCGGGGCTCGAGAAGACCGCCGACACGGGCGGCAATCACCTCTTCTATCTCGCCGTCGCGGACCGCTTCTTCGGGCCGGTGGTTGCCGCCCTGGGGGCCGCGGGCCTGGTGACCGAGACCGAGGACAAGTGGCGGCGCGTCGTCATCGAGAAGCCGTTCGGGCACGACCTCGCCTCCGCCAGGTTGCTCAACGCGTCCATTCTGAAGACATTGAACGAACGTCAGATCTACCGGATGGACCACTTTCTCGGCAAGGAGACGGTCCAGAACATCATGGCCTTGCGTTTCGCCAACGGCCTGTTCGAGCCGCTGTGGAACCGCCAGCACATCGACCATGTCCAGATCACCGCGGCCGAGACTGTGGGCGTCGAGCACCGCGGAAAGTTCTACGAGATCACGGGCGCGCTCCGCGACATGGTGCCCAACCACATCTTCCAGCTCCTGGCGATGACGGCCATGGAGCCGCCGATCTCCTTCGACGCCGATGCGGTTCGCGACAAGAAGGCCGAGGTCATCGAAGCCATCCGGCCGATCGCGCCGCAACGGGCACTGCGGGATGTCGTGCGCGGCCAGTACGATTCGGGCACCGTGCTGGGACAACCGGCACGTGCCTATCGGCAGGAGCCCGACGTGGCGGCGAGCTCGACCACCGAAACCTTCATCGCCTGGAAGCTCCAGATCGACAACTGGCGCTGGGCCGGCGTGCCCTTCTACCTGCGCACCGGCAAGTATCTGAAGCAGCGATGGACCGAGATCGCCATCCGCTTCCATCAGGCGCCATTCACGCTGTTTCGCGGCACCAACGTCGAACGGATGAATCCCAACTGGATGATCCTGCGCATCCAGCCCGACGAGGGTATCGCCCTGGAATTCGCCGCCAAGCGCCCCGGGCCCACGGTTACGCTGGACAACGTGCGCATGGACTTCGGCTACAAGACCTATTTCGACATCGCGCCCAGCACGGGATACGAGACCTTGCTCTACGATTGCATGATGGGCGACGCGACCCTGTTCCAGCGGGCCGACAACATCGAGGCGGGATGGGCGGCGGTGCAGCCGATCCTCGATACCTGGGCGAGCCATCCGCCCGGCGAGTTTCCGAACTATGCCGCCGGCAGCAGCGGTCCGGCCGCCGCAGACGAGCTGCTCGCCCGGGACGGGCGCGCCTGGCGTCCGCTCGACTGACGCGGGAGGAGAGTGCGATGGTCGACAAGCGGAAGATTTCCCTGGTGCTGGCGGATGTCGACGGCACCCTGGTCACCGAGAAGAAGGTGCTGACCAATCGCGCTCAGGAAGCAGTGCGCCGATTGCGTGAAGCCGGCATCCGCTTCGCCATCACCAGCGGCCGGCCGCCGCTGGGCATGGCGATGCTGCTCGACGCGCTGCGGCTCGATACGCCGACGGCGGGCTTCAATGGCGGCCTGTTCATTGCACCGGACAGCACCATCCTGGAGCAGAAGACGCTTCCGGTGGACGTTGCCGCCCGATCGATCGAGCTGATCCGCGGCCACGGCCTCGATGCCTGGGTCTATCGCGGCAACGACTGGCTGATCAGCAACGCCGACGCGCCGCACGTCATCCGCGAGGCGTGGACCGTCAAGTTCACGCCCAAGGTCGTGGCGGATGTCGGCGTCGACCTGCAGGATGTCGCCAAGGTCGTCGGTGTCAGCGACGATCTCGATCGCGTCCAGCGCTGCGAGGCCGACGCCCGCGCCGCCTTCGGAGCGCGAGCGACGGCGAACCGCTCGCAACCCTACTATCTCGATATCACCAACAAGGACGCCAACAAGGGCGCGGTGGTCGACTATCTGTCGCGCCATCTCGCCCTGCCCGCCGCCGAGATCGCCACGATCGGCGACCAGCCGACCGACGTACCGATGTTCAAGCGCTCCGGCTTCAGCATCGCCATGGGCAACGCCCCGCCCGAGGTGAAGGCTGAGGCCAGCGCAGTGACCGACTCCTGCAACGACGAGGGCTTTGCCAAGGCGATGGAGCGTTTCATCCTCGGCTCGGCGGCGTGAGGGAAACTGCATGGCCATGATGGACACACGCGTCGAGACACTCCCCGACCCGGCCACGCTCGCGGCTCGCGTTGCAGAGTGGATGACCACGGCCGCCCTCGCCTCGACAGGACCGTTTCGCGTGTCGCTGTCCGGCGGCTCGACGCCGAAGGCGCTCTATGCGCTGCTCGCCTCGCCGCAGTTCCGTGATCGCTTTCCGTGGAATCGCGTCGTCTGGTACTGGGGCGACGAACGCTTCGTGCCGTACGACCATCAGGAGAGCAACTACGGCATGGTACGCGACGCCATGCTGTCCAAGGTTCCCGTGCCGGCGGCCAATGTGCGCCCCGTGCCGACCGACGGCACGCCTGACGACGCCGCGACGCGTTACGAGCGGATGCTGCAGGCGGACTATGGAGCGGCGACCCTCGATGCAGCGCGACCGTTGTTCGACGTCACGCTGCTCGGTCTCGGCCCCGACGGCCACACCGCCTCCCTGCTGCCGGGCGAGCCGGTGCTGGCCGAGCGTCGCCGCTGGGTCGCCGCCGTGGCGCACGGCCGGCCGCAGGTGCGCCTCACCATGACCTATCCGGCGATCGAGAGCAGCCGGCGGGTGGCGTTCCTGGTGGCGGGCCGGGAGAAGGCCGCCATGCTCCAGGCGATCCGCGCCGGCGGCAGCGACGTGCCGGCCGCACGGGTCAGGCCCGTCGGCGAGCTCGTCTGGTTCGTCGACCGGGCGGCGGCGGGAGAGCGCTGATGGCCAGTGCGGTCGTCGTTGCGCCATCGGTCCTGTCGGCGGACTTTGCCCGCCTGGGCGAGGAGGTACGGGCGGTCGACGAAGCGGGCGCCGACTGGATTCACGTCGACGTCATGGACGGCCGCTTCGTGCCCAACATCACCATCGGCCCCGTCGTGGTGCAGGCGATCCGCCGCTCGACGGCCAAGCCGCTCAACGTCCATCTGATGATCGGCGAGCCGGAGCGTTATCTCACGGCCTTCGCCGAGGCCGGCGCCGACCATCTGCTGGTCCAGGCCGAGCCCGGGTCGACGATCCATCTGCATCGCGTACTGAGCCGGATCCGGACCCTGGGAAAGAAGGCCGGGGTCGTGCTCGACCCGGCGAGCCCGCCCGAGCTCGTCGAGTACGTGCTGCAGCTCTGCGACATCATCCTGGTAATGACGGTCAATCCCGGCTTCGGCGGCCAGAGCTTCCTGCCCGAGATGCTGCCCAAGATCCGACGGCTGCGGACGATGTGCACCGAGCGCGGACTGGCCCCAGTGATCGAGGTCGACGGCGGAGAGGACGAACGGACGGCCGGCCAGGCGGCCAAGGCGGGGGCCACGGCGATCGTCGCCGGCTCGGCGATCTTCGGCAGCAAGGACTACAGGGCCGCCATCGCCGCGATCCGCAGCAGTGCCGAAGCGGGAGCGGCAAGCCGATGACGACAAAGACATCCACTGCAGGCGGCGAGCGCGACGCATTGAAGCGGGCGGCGGCCGAGGCGGCCGTGGAGCTCGTGCAGGACGGCATGGTCGTCGGCCTGGGCACCGGGTCCACCGCGGCGTTCGCCGTCGAGGCGCTTGCCCGGCGTCATCGGCAGGGCCTGCGCTTCAACGCCATTCCGACTTCGGAGCGCACGAGCACACAGGCGGCGGCGGCGGGCCTTCCGCTCGTCTCGTTCGCCGAGCACCGCCGCATCGACCTCACAATCGACGGCGCCGACGAGGTGGAACGCGGCACGCTCAACCTGATCAAGGGTCTGGGCGGCGCGCTGCTGCGCGAGAAGATCGTCGCGGCGGCCAGCCACCAGTTGGCCATCATCGTCGACGGCTTCAAGCTGGTCGATCGGCTCGGCGTTCAAGGACCGGTTCCCGTCGAGGTCGCGGCCTTCGGCCTGGAGCCGACGCAGGCCGCGCTCGAAGGGCTGGGCGCAAGCGTGCGGCTGCGACGCTCGCCGGCCGGCGAGCTGTTCATCACCGACGGCGGCAATCGCATCCTCGATTGTCGCTTCGGGCCCATTGCCCACCCGGCGGCCCTGGAGGAGCGCATCGGCCGCATCGTCGGAGTCTTCGAAAGCGGGCTGTTCACCAATCGCGCCGACATGGTCTTCGTGGCCGATGCCGGCGGCGTGCGCCGCCTCGACAGCGCGCGGGTCCATCGCGGCCGCCCGCCGATCCTGGTGCTGATGGGCGTGTCGGGATCGGGCAAATCGACCGTGGCGCGCGAGCTTGCCGCGCGCCTTGGCTGGACCTTCGAGGAGGGCGACTCGCTGCACCCGGAGTCGAACGTCGCCAAGATGCATGCCGGCGTGCCGCTCACCGACGAGGATCGCCAGCCCTGGCTGGAAGCGGTCGCGGCGTGGATCGACGATCAGCGGGCCCGCAAGCAGCCTGGCATCATCACCTGCTCGGCGCTGAAGCGATCGTACCGGCGCATCGTCGTCGGCGATCGTGCCGAGGCGCGGCTGGTCTATCTTCAAGGCGGTCGTGACCTGATCGCCGAGCGCCTGGCCGATCGGAAGGGCCACTTCATGCCGGCGAGCCTGCTGCAAAGCCAGTTCGACACGCTCGAGGAGCCGGCTCCCGACGAGGATCCGCTGACCGTGGATATCGGCCCGCCGGCGGATCAGGTCGCCAAGGAGATCATCCGCCTGCTCGCCGCGTCGGGCGCGACACAGAGCTCTCAGGTGAATTCGCCGAGTCGCTCGAGGTAGATGATCCGCGACGCCGCCTCGATCAGCGCCAGATGCGAGAAGGCCTGCGGGAAGTTGCCGAGATGGTGGCCGGTCGCCACGTCGAACTCCTCGGCGTAGAGCCCCAGCGACGAGCCGGCGCGCATGAGCCGCTCCATCAGGTCGCGCGCGCGGCGCATCTCGCCGATGATGGTAAGCGCGGAGACCATCCAGAAGGAGCAGATCAGGAACGTTCCCTCCTTGCCCGTGAGGCCATCGTCGGTCTCCTCGGTGCGATAGCGCAGGATGAAGCCGTGCTCGTCGAGCTTGTCGGCGACCCCCAGCACCGACTTGCGCAACCGCTCGTCGCTGCCCGGCAGGAACCCCAGGATCGCCGCCAGCAGCGTCGAGGCGTCGAGCGCGTCGGTGGCGTAGTGCTGGCGCAGGACGCCATCGGCGGTGAAGCCGTGGGCCATGATGTCGGCCCGGATCTCGTCGGCCACGGCCTGCCACTTCCGCTGCAGGTCGGGCGCGCCCCGGATCTCGGCCAGTCGCGCGGCACGGTCCAGCGCGACCCAGCTCATGAGCTTGGACGATACGTAGTGCTGGGGCGCGCCACGAGCCTCCCAGATGCCCTGGTCGGGCTCGCGCCACACCCGCGCCGCGCAGGCGGCCTGGGCCTGCACGACCGGCCACAGGCGTCGCGGCAGGCGCTGGCTGCGTCGCGAATGCAGCAGGATCGATCCCAGCACGGCGCCGAAGACGTCGTTCTGGCGCTGGTCGAAGGCGCCGTTGCCGATGCGCACCGGCCGTGCGCCGGCGTAACCCGAGAGGTCGTCGCGCGTCGACTCGGTGAGATCGCGCCGGCCATCGATCCCGTACATGATCTGAAGGGCGCCGTCCCCGTTGGGGACGAGGTCGGCGACGAACTCCATGAATTCGTTGGCTTCCCAGTCGAGGTTCAACCAGTGCAGCGCCTGCAGCGTGAAGGTCGAGTCGCGCATCCAGCAGTACCGGTAATCCCAGTTGCGCACGCCGCCCGGCGTCTCCGGCAGGGAAGTCGTGAGCGCCGCCACCGTGGCGCCGGTCGGCATGTAAGTGAGCCCCTTGACCACCAAGGCAGAGCGCATGATGGCGTATCGCCAGCGATGGTCGGGGATACGCGCGCGCGACAGCCAGGAACGCCAGAAGCGCGTCGTCGCCACCATGCGGGCGTTGGCCTCGTCGATCGTGGTGGGCGAGTCGAAGTTCTCGGCCCACGACAGAGAGCAGAACAGCTCCTCGCCCACGGTCAGCGTGTGGCGGGCGCGGATGCTGCCGCCCTCGATGCCGAGATGCATGCTGCTGCGCAGGCGGATCCGCAGTTCGCCGGCGACGCCGTCGGCCACCTGGTTGTTGCCATCCGCCAGCGTCCATTCGGCCGGCGTGCGGCCGTAATCGAAGACCGGCTCGCAGGCCAGCTCGATCTCGACCTGGCCGTCGATGCACTGCACCGTGCGCACCAGCAGGTGGTCGGCGCCGCTGTCGGCCGGCGGACGGGTGAAGGGCGTGACGCGATCCGGTCCCAGTCGCGGCCCCATGGTGAGGGCGTCGCGCACGACCACCCATCCCGAGCCGGTGTTCCAGGTGGTCACCAGGGTATTCGTACCCGGTTCGTAGGTGCGCACGTTCGGTACCGTCACGCCGAACGGTCCGAGCCGGAAATTCCCCGCCTGCCGGTCGAGCAGGGCGCCGAACACGCTGGGTGAGTCGAACCGCGGCACGCACAGCCAATCGATCGAGCCGTCCGGCGCGACAAGGGCGCCGGTGTGGCAGTTCGACAGGAA
>NZ_JBFWZI010000114.1:0-24310 GCF_050185545.1 Reyranella sp.
GTGATGGTCTTGAGCTTGGTGTAGAAGCGCACGCCTTCCATGCCGTAGATGCCGTGGTCGCCGAAGATCGAGGCCTTCCAGCCGCCGAAGCTGTGATAGGCGACCGGCACCGGGATCGGCACGTTGATGCCGACCATGCCGATCTTGACGCTGCTGGCGAAGGCGCGGGCGGCATCGCCGTCGCGGGTGAAGATCGCCGTGCCGTTGCCGTAGGCGTGGTCGTTCACCAGGCCGACCGCCTCGTCGAAGCTCCTCGAGCGTACCACCGACAGCACCGGCCCGAAGATCTCGTCCTTGTAGATCTTCATGTCGGGCTTGACGTTGTCGAACAAGCAGCCGCCCATGAAGTTGCCGTTCTCGTAGCCCTGCAGCTTCAACCCGCGGCCGTCGACCACCAGCCTGGCGCCTTCCTTCACGCCGAGATCGACGTAGCCCATCACCTTGTCGCGGTGCTGGCGGGTCACCAGCGGGCCCATCTCCGAAGCCGGATCGAGGCCGGGTCCGACCTTGAGCGCCGACACGCGCGGCGCCAGCTTGTCGATCAGCCGGTCGGCCACGTCGCCCACCGCGACGGCGACCGAGATCGCCATGCAGCGCTCGCCGGCCGCGCCGTAGCCGGCGCCGATCAGCGCGTCGGTCGCCTGGTCGAGGTCGGCGTCGGGCATGATCACCATGTGGTTCTTGGCGCCGCACAGCGCCTGGACGCGTTTGTTGCGTTGTGTACCCTGGTGGTAGACGTACTCGCCGATCGCGGTCGAGCCGACGAACGAGATCGCCGGCACGTCGGGATGCTGCAGCAGGGCGTCGACCGCCACCTTGTCGCCGTTCAGCACCTGGAAGATGCCGGCCGGCGCGCCGGCCTCGGCGAACAGCTCGGCGAGCAGCATCGGCGCGCTCGGGTCCTTCTCCGACGGCTTCAGGATGAAAGCGTTGCCGCAGGCCACCGCCATGGCGCCCATCCAGCACGGGATCATGATCGGGAAGTTGAACGGCGTGATGCCGGCCACCACGCCGACCGGCTGGCGAATCGACCAGCTGTCCATCTCGGTGGCGACCTGCTCGGTGAAGTCGCCGCGCATGTGGTGGGCGATGCCGCAGGAGAATTCTACCACCTCGAGGCCGCGCCCGACCTCGCCCTTGGCGTCGTCGAAGGTCTTGCCGTGCTCGAGGGTCATCATGCGGGCGAGGTCGTCGGCACGCTTCTCGATCAGGCCCTTGAGGTTGAACATGACGCGCTGGCGCCGCAGCGGCGGCGTCGCCGCCCAGGCGAGCTGCGCTTTCTTGGCAAGCTGCACGGCGGCATCGATCTCGCCCGTGGAGGCAAAGGCCACCCGCGCCGTCACCTCGCCGGTCGCCGGGTTGGTGACCTCGCCGCTGCGGCCGCTGGTGCCCGCCACCCGCTTGTTCTCGATAAAATGCCCGATCTCGGCGACCATGTTTCGTCCTCCACTGGAGCTGGCCGCGTTCTAGCAGGATGGCCCGGCGGAGGCGACCCCGCGCGGCGTCCGAGCAGGTCTGCAGCCTGCCGGGACCGGCCTGGGCGCCGGCCACGTCCTTGTTGCCGCCAGGATCGCCTGAAACCGAGACCGCGCCGAGCGCGTCGCCATCGACGATGATGGGCAGCCCGCCCTTTGCGATACTCCCGGCCGATGATTTACCCGCATCGGCCTCTCGCAGGGGAGGATGCCGCGCGAGAAGCGGCTGCAGTCGGCATACGAGCGATGATCGCGTGCCGGCCTGTCGTCGTGCTCGCCGCGACATTTCTGCTCGCCGTTGGCGCCGCGCAGGCGCAGCGCACGCCGCAATCGCCCGAGCTCATCGAGCAGGCCTGGCGACGCTGGATCGGCAAGTCCGACAAGAGGTCGGGTGCCTTGGTCGTTCTGCGGGGTGGCCGGTTGGTGCGCGAAGCCACCGTCGGCGCCGTCGGGCCGGGAGCTTCGGTGCCCCTTGCCAGTCTGTCGAAGGCGATCACCGGCGTGTGCGTCGCCCGGCTGATCGAGCGCGGCCAGCTCGCCTTCGACATGCCGTTGTCGAAGGCACTGGCGCGCACGCTGGCGCGGCTCGGCCGACCCGCCGATCCGCGCCTGCTGGCGGTGACAGTGAGAGAGCTCCTGGTCCATCGCGCCGGTTTCGAAGGCGGGCAGGACGAGGTGAATGCACCGCTGGGCGACTACCTGCGCGACCACACGGCGCGGCGCACTGCGTTCGACACCCAGCTCAAATGGCTGCTGCGCGAGCGGCTGACCTATCCGCCGGGTACGCGCTACGCCTATTCGAATGCCGCCTATCTCGTGCTGGGCGCGATCATCGAGGAAGCGAGCGGGCGGGACTACGAGGGCTACTGCCGCGAGTCGGTCCTGCTGCCGCTCGGCGCGCGACGGGCCGAGCTCGATCCGAATTGGCGCATCCTGTCGAGCTATGGCGGCTGGCGCATGCCGCTCGCCGACTATGGTCGCTTCTATCAGGCCTATGCTCCTGACAATCCGGCGATCGGGCCGGCCGAACGGGCGTGGATGATGTCGCCCGAGGGCAAACAGACCGGCGGCGGAACTCACTACGGGCTCGGCACCTTCGTGCGCCCGGCGCAAGGAGGGGACGGCCGGTTCTGGCACTGGGGAGCCTGGACCTATGCCCTGCGCGGCGCGGCGGACGGTCCGCTGAGGGCGTCGTACTCGACCTATGCGGTGCGGCTGGGCCCGCTCGACGTCAACGTGGTGATGTATGTGCAGCCCGCCCTCGGCAAAGGCCCCACGCGCGGCGAGATTGGCCGGGCGCTCGCCGACGCAGCGCGGTCCGTGACCGACTGGCGGTGATGGTGGCAGGAGAGATCATGGCCGGGAGCGCGCCACTCCGTGGCGCTCATGGAATGTGTGATCGACCAGAAGAGCGCCACGGAGTGGCGCGCTCCCCGCAGAATATGAGCGGGCGAGACGCCCGCGGTCCAGAAGAGAAGAGCATGAGCGCCATCTAAATCTAAGGCGGCGCATTGACCGACTTGCACGAAATTCCGTTCGGGCCGCTGAAGCAGACGGTGTCACCCGGCTTGACGCCGCCGTTGGCGGTAATCAGGGCGTCGTCGCGCGGCACGAAGTAGGTGGAGGAGGAGGTACCGCTGCCGCCCAGCGAGCTGCCCGCCGAGCCCGACGAGGCAACGGCGAAATTTTTGCCGCTCGATGCCAGCAGCAGCGACATGGTGGGCGGCGTGATCGCCGCAAATCGTCCGCAGGACAGCAGGAATCGCCGGCGACTGTCCATCTGCTCGCCTTGTCGGTTCATCGTATCCTCCCGCATTTTGGTGTGAGACGCGCGCCGCAAGCGAGCGCGGTCTGGAGCACGGCGCGAATTAGATCACGATGCCTCCAGCGAGCCCGGTGACCGAGCCGTGATAGAACTGTGGTCGGCTCGGAGGCGGAGCGATGCGTCGCGTCACTTCGCTTCTGCGGAGCGAAAGCGTCGACGAACAGCAAGAATGTGACCAGCAAGGTGACGGCGCGGAGCGTCAGTTGTCGGCAAGGCTTTTCGCTAGCTCGCGCCAGCCTGGGCGCCCCCGGCGATCGCTTCCGACGGGGTGAGGCCAAAGGACGCGCGAAAGGTTCGGCTGAGGTGCGCCGTATCGGCGAAGCCGGCGTCCATGGCGGCTGTCCGCACCAATTCACCGGCAGCTATCTGGCGCGCGGCATGCTGGAGCGCCGACCACTGCTTGAAGCGGCGAAAAGTCAGGCCGGTCGCCGCCTTGAACATCCGCAGCGCTCTGGTTCGCTCGATCTTCAAGCGATGCGCCAACTCGAGCTGAGACAGTCGCAGCATCGGTTCGGCAATGATGGTCTCGATCACCTCGCCGAGCTGCTGCGGGATTGGCGTTGTTCCGGACGTCAGCCGATGGCGCAGCTCTGCCTGGGCGCCGGCTTCCAGGAAGAGGGCGTCGACGGCGATGTCCGCAAGCCGCCCCTGCAGCCGTTGCGCGCACGGGAAACTGCCGGGCCAGGCCAATCCGTCCAGATAGATCGCGTTGATGCCGCCATTCGCACAGACGACCTTGTGCTCGACGCCGGGCCGAATGAACAGAACATCGCCGGTAACCCGCTCGCTGGCGCTGATGACCGAAACGGATCCTCGTCTTCCCGCGATTACGCAGGGGGCCGGATTGCAATGGGGAGCGAGGTGCTCGACATTCACCGAGAACACACTGGCGGGAAGCCGAAGGCCGGTGCTCGACATCGGCAAACTATCGTCTGCACCTTTGTTCAACGCAAGCGCACCCACCAAGGCATATGCTTCATGAAGAGAAACACGGATGGGGGACACGGTCGTGGACGAGCGGAGCCAGCGTGCCATTTCCTCGAGAAACAAGGAAAACTATTTGAAGGCAAAGGCGGCCTTCAACAAGAAGGACATGGCCCTCTGCATGAGCTATTACGCCCCCGACCATCACATGCGGTCGCGCGATGTCGGGCCGGGACGCCAGCATATCGAGCGGTTCCTGTCGTCCATGCATGACACCTGGCCGGACCTCGCGATTGTGGTCGAGCATGCTGTTGCCGAGGATGACTGGGTCGTGGGTCGATGCACGACGACAGCGACGCACGCCAAGACGGTGATGGGAGTGGCACCCACCAACCGGCAGGTTCGAGCCACATTCTGGGACATGCATCGGTTCGATGCAGACGGCCGCATCGTCGAGACCTGGAACCTGATGGACAGCCTCGCCATCATGCAACAGCTTGGGCTGGTGCCGACGCAGCCGAAGTGAGGGGGCTGGGGCTCGAAGACATCAGATCAAGCAACCAGCAGGATGCGGCGGAGGCCTCTTGCCTTCTCTTCCTACGCCGAAAAGCGGCGGATCACCTCGCCCGGTCGCGAGCTCGGGTCGGCGCTGAAGCCCTTCTCGTCGGCAACCCGGGTGCCGTTGATCCAGACGCCGTGCAGGCCGACTGCCGAGGTCGTGAGCCGCGCCGCGCCGGCTGGCAGGTCGTGGACGCGCCGCTTGGGTCCGCGGGCGACCGTCGCGGGGTCGAACAACATCAGGTCGGCCGCCTTGCCCTCGGCGAGGACGCCGCGGTTGGCGATGCCGAACAGCCTGGCCGGCTGGCCGGTCAGCCGGTGCACGGCCTGCGCGAGGTCGAGAACGCCGAGGTCGCGGCTCCAGTGGCCCATCAGGTGCAGGCCGAAGCCGGCGTCGCAGAAGAAGGTGAGATGCGCACCGGCATCCGACAGCGAGATGTGCGTGTTCGGATCGGCCAGGATCCTGCCGACCGCCGTCTCGTCGTTGTGCAGGAGCTGGGCCACGAACATCGTGTCGAGATTTTCCGACAGCGCGAAGTCGAGGATGAAATCGAGCGGGTCCTTGCCCGCCTGTTTGGCGAGCGCCGCAAGGGTCGCGCCCTCCAGGGCCCGGTTCTCCTCCTTCGCCGTCTCGACGACGAATAGCTTGTCCCATTCGCTGTTGAAGACCAGGCGGCCGCGCGAGGCCGCGAGCTCTCGACGCACGGCGTCGCGCCAGGCGGGGTCGCGATAGACCTTCACCAGATCCTCGAGGCCGTGCGCCGCCATCGCCGGCTTCCACGCCGTCATGCTCTCGAACAGGTACGGGCTCTTGAAGGTGAAATCCATGCTGAGCGGGCAGCACGAGGTCTGGGCGACCAGCTGGCGGCCGCGCGAGCGCGCCTGGTTCACCTGGTCGAGAGTGGAGAAGGCGGCGGTGGGATTGGTATTGGAATGGAAGAGGGCCGCGATCACCACCGGGCGACGGGCTTCGACGGCCAGCTCCTCGAGGTAGGGGATCGAGGTCTTGCTGCCCTTGGTCAGCATGTACACGCCGCGCCCGCTCTCGCCCATCGCTTTGACCAGCGCGCGCAACTCGCGGTCGTCGGCGAGGCGCGACGGCATCGGCGTGCCGCCCTCGCCGTTGTGCGCCTCGGCGGTCGAGGAGGCAAAGCCGACGGCGCCCGCCGCCATCGCCTCGCGCACCTGCGCCACCATGCGGGCGATCTCGTCGTCGGTCGCGGTCCGCTCGGTCGCGTCCTCGCCCATGACGAAGGTGCGGATGGCGGAATGGCCGGAGAAGCAGGCGACGTTGGGACCGACGCCACGACGCTCCAGCATGTCGAGATATTGCGGGAAGCTCTCGAACTCCCAGTGGATGCCGGCCCGCAAGGCGTCGAGCGACATGCCCTCGACGTGAGTCAGATGGCGCATGGTCAGATCGCGGTCCGCCGGCTTGCACGGCGCGATGGTGAAGCCACAATTGCCCAGCACGGCCGTGGTGACGCCGAGCGCCGGCGAGGGATCGACGAAGGGATCCCAGGTGATCTGGGCGTCGTAATGCGTGTGGCCGTCGATGATGCCCGGCGCCAGGGCGAGGCCGTCGGCCTTCACCGTCTGCTTCGCCGCCCCGAGCCTGCCGCCGACGGCGGCGATCCGGCCACCCATGACGCCGAGATCGCCATGCACCGGCGCCGCACCCGTGCCGTCGAAAAGCTGTGCGTCCTTGATGACCAGATCGAACATTTGCCGTGCCCTCCGGGTGCCATGTTGGCGAGGACGGCCGGCGATTTCCAGTCGTGCCGCCGGTAGACTGGGCCATGACCGATGCAAACGACGAAGCCCTGCTAGGGAGATTGGTCGCGGCTCTGGCGCCGGTGCGCGGGGTTGCGGCGATCGCGCTGGGCGGCTCGCGCGCCCGCGGCACCGCGACTCCATCCTCCGACTATGACATCGGCCTGTACTACCGGGGCGACCAGCCGATCGACGTCGAGGCGTTGGGCGCGATCGCGAGGGCGTTGGACGACCGCGGCGCCGGGGCGTCGGTGACGCCGCTTGGCGGCTGGGGGCCGTGGATCGACGGCGGCGGCTGGCTGCTGGTGCAGGGTATCCATGTCGACCTGCTCTATCGCAACCTCGATCGCGTCGCGGCGGCGATCGATGATGCGCATGCCGGCAAGGTCGAGGCCTGGTACCAGCCCGGCCATCCGCATGCCTTCCTGCCGACGATCTACATGGGGGAGGTGGCCTGTGCGCGCATCCTGCATGACCCGCTGGAAGACCTCGCGCGGCTCGCGGCGCGCACGGCGCCCTACCCTGCGGCGCTGGCAGCGGCGCTGCGGGCACGCTTCGAATGGGAAGCGACGTTCGCACTCGAGAACGCACGAAAGAGCCTCGACCGCGCCGACGTGTCCTATCTCGCGGGGTGTGTCTTCCGGTCGGTGGCCTGCCTCTGTCAGACGCTGTTCGCGCTGAACGGCGTGTATCTCCTGAACGAGAAGGGTGCGGTCGCAGCCGTCGACGGCTTCCCTCGACGCCCGGAGGGCTTCGCCCGCCGCGTCGCCGGTCTCTATGCCGATCTTGGCGCTGGAGCGCCTGCGACGACGCTGGACCGGCTGGAGGCGTTGGTCGGGGAGACGAGGGCGCTTTCCGCTTCCGGACCGCGAGCGTCCCGCTCGCTCATAGCCTCATGAGCGGCGGAGCCCCACGAGCGAGCGGGACGCTCGAGGTCCGGAAGAGAAGACGTCACGAGCCGATGATGAACTTCTCCTCGACGACATAGCTCTTGATGCGGCCGATGAACTTCGCGCCGTCGGCGTGCAGGGCTTTCATTTCGGGAGTCTTCGCCGCCGCCTCGAGCGCCGCCTGGTCGTCGAACCACAGCTCGGCGATGCCGTCGATCTCGACGTCGGTTGCCGCGATGTCGGCGCGGGTACGTTCGCCGGATATGTGGTTCTGCACGTAGCGCCGCAGTCCGGGCACGGCATGGGCGAGCGGCGCGTGAATGTCGATCCAGTGCCGCATGAACTGCTCGTGGGTCCAGCCATCCTTGCGGGTCAGGAGACCGATGGTCTTGATCATGATGGGCGATTTCCTCCGTCCGGTTTACTATGGCGCATGATTCGTCTCGTCGCGATTGCATTCCTCGTGCTGTTCGCCGGCAGCGCGTCGGCGCAAAGCGTGCGCTTTCCCAGCATCGCCGTCGGGCCCGCGCCGGCCGGGCCGGAGATCGACGGCTGGATGTACCGGCCGGCCGGCGCCGGCCCGTTTCCCGGCATCGTGCTCGCGCATACCTGCAACGGTGTCGGCAATCACACCGCGGCCTGGGGCAGGCTGCTGGCGAGCTGGGGCTATGTCGTCGTTGCCCCGGATTCGTTCGGGCCGCGCGGCGAGAAATCGGTGTGCGGTCGCGGCGCCGTCGTCAGCGGCAACATGCGGGTGGCCGACGTCGCCGGCGCGATGGACTTTCTCAACGCGCAGCCCTTCGTGCGGCGCGGCGACATCGGCCTGAT
Organism: Reyranella sp.; assembly: GCF_050185545.1. Classification (GTDB taxonomy): domain Bacteria; phylum Pseudomonadota; class Alphaproteobacteria; order Reyranellales; family Reyranellaceae; genus Reyranella. Next base: position 8,274 of record NZ_JBFWZI010000114.1, read on the forward strand.
CGGCCACAGCCACGGCGGCTGGACGGCAGTGCGCGCGGTGCAGGGCACCTACGGCCTGGCGGCGCGCGGGCTGAAGGCCGCCGTCGCCTACTATCCGGCCTGCCAGCAGAGGTTCGATCGCGATGTCGTGGTGCCGCTCCTCGTCCTGATCGGCGACAAGGACGACTGGACCCTGGCGGACGACTGCCGGAAGCTGCAGGCGGCGGGCTTCACGCGGCCCGATCTCGTCCAGGTCGTCTACTATCCGAACGCCTATCACAGCTTCGACAGCACGGCGCGCGACCGGACGATCACGGTCGCCAACGGCAAGAGCCACCGCCTGGGCTACGATCCCTCGGCGGCGCCCGACGCCGAGGCGCGCGCCCGGGCGTTCTTCGCCAGGTACCTCGGCAAATGAGCCGGGTCAGTCGACGGTGATCCTGCCGACCCTGGCGATCTCGCGCCACTGCTTGATCTCGAGACCGATGATGGTGCGGAACTCGTCGGGTCCGTCATGGCCCGGCTCGATGCCGTCCTTTGCGAAGCGCTCCCGGGTCTCGGGCAAGGCGACGAAGCGCTTGATGGCGGCCGCCAGCCTGGCCACCACCGGATCGGGCGTCGCGGCCGGCGCAACGACGCCCATCCACAAATAGCCTTCGAATCCCGGCAGGGTCTCGGCAATCGTCGGCACCCGGGGAAACTGCTTCAGCCGGGTCTCGCTGGTCACCGCGAGCAGGTTCAGCTTGCCCTGGGCGATGAGCTGCGCCGATTGCGTGTAGTTGTCGAGCTTGGCCTGCACCTGCCCCGCGACCAGGTCCTGCAGGGCCGGCATTGCCCCGCGGTAGGGCACGTTGGTCACCTGGAACTGCAGGCGCAGCATCATCAGCTCCATGGTGATGTGCGGCAGGGTGCCGTTGCCGGCGTTGCCGACGTTGATCTTGTTCGGGTTCTGCCGGGCGTAGTCGACGAACTCCTTGAAGGTCGTGACCGGCAGGCTGGGATGACTGACCAGCAGCATGGGCACCTGGCCCACGATCGCGATCGGCCGCAAGTCCTTCTCCGCGTCGTACGGCATCGACGCCCTGAAGGCCGCGTTGATCGTGTGGTTCGGCGTCGTGAGCAGCAGCGTGTAGCCGTCGGCCGGCGCCTTGGCGACGATGTCGGTGGCGATCACGCCGCCGGCACCCGTCTTGTTGTCGACGATCACCGGCTGGCCGAGATCGGCGGCGAGTCGTTCCGACAGCTGGCGCGCCACGAGGTCGGTGACGCCGCCGGGCGGGAAGGGGACGACCAGCCGGATCGGCTTCTCCGGATAGTCGGCCCGCGCCGTCGCTGCGAGCGACAGCACGAAGACAATCGCGAGGATTAGGCGCTTCATGGCGGCAGAATACTGCCGCGCCGCGCACCCTGTCATCACGAGCGCGGGAAGTGTCATGGAGATGAAAGGTCATCGCCGCGTCCTTCTCCCCAGCGGAGCTGGGGAGGTGTCGCCGTCTTACGGCGACGGAGGGTCATGTTCTTACGGACCGCGGGCGTCTCGCCCGCTCTTCTCATGAGCGGGCGAGACGCCCGCGGTCCGAAAGACTCATTTCCCCGCCGACCGCGATTACGCGGACACCTCCCCAGCGAGGCTGGGGAGGAGAATGAATTCAACCCCCCGACGCCAGCCCCATCTGCCGGCAGAGCAGCACCAGCGTCTCGTAGATCACGTGGGCGCAGAGATGGGCTGCCATGCCGTTGACGTCCTGCGGTGGGCTCACCGTGGCGACGTCGACGGCGACGATGTTGAGGTCGGTCAGGCAGCGCAGGAGGTCGATGCCTTCGCGCGCCGACAGGCCGCCCCACGACGGCGTGCAGACGCCGGGGGCGACAGAGGGATCGAACACGTCCATGTCGAAGCAGAGATAGACCGGCCGCTTGCCGACCCTGTCGCGAAACTCGGCCATGCGCTGGGCGAAGCCGCCGCGCACCAGCTCGTCGAGCGACACCACCTTGTAGCCGAGGCTCATGGCGCGCGGCACCACACCCTGGGCATAGGTCGTGCTGCGGATGCCGACATGCCAGGAGAATTCGGGATCGACCAGGCCTTCCTCGGCGACGTGCGTGAACTGCGTGGCCGAGTTGTACTTCTCGTCGGCGCCGTAGGGATAGGAATCGGTGTGGGCATCGATGTGCAGCGCCGCCATCCTGCGGTGCTTCTTGCCGACGGCGCGCGCCACCGGCACGGTCACCGAGCCGTCGCCGCCGATGGTGACCGGGATGGCGCCGGCCTCGACGATGCGGTCGACTGCCTGCTCGGTGCGCTCGAAGGCGTCGACGATCCTGCTCGGTGTCAGCTTGACGTTGCCACAATCGACCAGGCCGAGCGCCGCCACCGGATCGAAGTCGGCGTGCGTGGGATTGAAGCGCCGCATCAGCGCCGATTGCTGGCGCACCGAGTCGGGGCCACCGCGCGCGCCGATGCGCATGTGGGTGCCGCAGTCGAACGGGATGCCGAGGATCGCCGCCCTGTTGCCGGGACCCGGTCGGCCGTAGGGCGCTCCCATGAAGGTCATCGGCGAGGTGAAGAGGTCGTGGTCGGAGAGCCGGTCCATGGTCACTGTCCTGCTGACAAGAAGTCGAAGGCGACGAGGGTGTGGATCTTGGCCACCGCGACGAGCTCGTCCACCAGGACATGCTCGTCGGCGCCGCCCATGTTGAAGGGCGTGAGGCCGAGCACGACGGTCGGCACGCCGTGCAGGCGATACCAGCGCGAGTCCGAGCCGCCAACCCGCATGTTTACCGCCGGCGCCTCGCCCAGCACCTCGGCTGCGACCGCGGCGGTGCGCCGGACGATCTCGTGATCAGGATCGGTGAAGGACGGCTCGAAGCGGCGGATCGCGCGCCAGCTGACGCCTTCCATCGGCTTCAGGCGCGCATCGAGCTTGGCCACCAGTACGTCGGTGGTGATGCCGACGGGCAGGCGGATGTCGGCGCGGGCAATCGCATGGGTCGGCACGAGGTTGGGCGAGGTGCCGCCCTCGATCGTGCCGATGTTGACGGTGACGCGCTGCAGGGTCGCCGCTTCGCCGGCGCCGGACAGCGCCTCGGAGATCGGCTTGGCCCGGGCGATCGCCGCCGTGACCACGGGGGGCGCCTGGAACGGCACCTGCTCGAGTTCCTTGAGGCAATCGAGAGCCGCGCGCAGGCGGTCGATGGCGTTGACACCGCGATGGACGTGCGCGCCATGCGCCGGCGCGCCGGTCGCCTCGACCTCGACCCACATCAGGCCCTTCTCGCCGAAGCGCACCACGCGGGGCGAGCCGACGTCGCCGCAGATATTGGCGTCGCCCCGGGCGTGCGGCAGATGCTCGAGCAGCCAGCCGGTACCGAGCGAGCCCATGTTCTCCTCGTCGCCCGCCAGCGTCAGGACGATCTCGCCGGACCAGGCGTCACGATGCTGCGCCAGCAGGGAGGCGGCCAGCAGCGAGCACGCCATGCCGCCCTTCATGTCACACACGCCGCGGCCGTAGAGCCTGCCGTCCTTCAGCACTCCGCCGAGCGGCGGCACCGTCCAGGGCAGCTGCTCGAGCAGCGGGAAGGTATCGAGATGACCGTTGAAGATCAGCCGCCGCCCCGGCTTGCCGCTCTTCAGCCGGCCGACCAGACTCACGACGCGCGGCGCGGGCTCGAGGCGCTCGACCTCCATGCCCGGGATTGCGCGCAGGAGGGCCTCGGCGACCTGCGCGACTTCGTGGGTGTCGCTCGGCGGATTGGGCGACGCCACGGCGACCAGGCGCCGCGTGATGTCGATCAGTTCTTCCCGCGCGACATCGACACGGTCCGCGAGCCTGCTGCGAAGCGAGCCGGTCATCAGCGGCTCTGCAGGCGCCGTTCCCACCAGCGGATCGCCATGGCGAGAGGCCAGCAGATCAGGAAGTAGACCACGGCAATGAAGGTGAAGGTCTCGAGCGGGCGGAAGTTGGTAGCCGACAGCTCCATGCCGCGCCGCGTGATCTCGTTGACGGAAATCACCGCGCCGAGTGAAGAGAACTTGATAAGCTGCACGAAGTTGGAGGCGAGCGGCGGCAGGGTCATGCGGATGGCCTGCGGCAGCACGATGCGCTGGAACGACTGGATCGGCGTCAGGCCGAGCACGCGCGCCGCCTCGCGATGGCCCACCGGCACGCTCTGGATACCCGAGCGATAGACCTCCGAGATGAACGCCGCCTGGTAGAGCGCCAGCCCGATGATCAGGGCGACCAGCGCCTCGATGCGCACGCCGAACACGATCGGCAGCACGTAGTAGACCCAGAGCAGCTGCACCAGGATAGGCGTGTTGCGAACCACCTCGCCGATCGAGACGCCGATCCAGCGCAGTGCACGATAGCGCGACATGTCGAGCAGCGCGATGACCAGGCCACCCACCATCGCCAGCACCAGGGTGATGGCCGAGATGATCAGCGTCATCTGCAGCCCCGACATCAGGAAGTCGAAGCTGCCCCACACCGTGTCCCAGCGGAACTGGTATTTGAACATCGAGGTCTCTTAATTCTTCTCCTCGCCAGATTCGCTGGGGAGGTGTCGCCGTCTTACGGCGACGGAGGGGTCATGACTCATACGGACCGCGGGCGTCCCGCGGTCCGGAAAACCATGACCCCTCCGTCCCGTATGACGGGACACCTCGCTAGCAAAGCTGGGGAGGAGCATGAGAGGGTCACGGCGCGACGATGGGGTCGAGCTTGTGCTTCCTGGCGTACTTCAGCAGGCGGCCGTCGAGCTTGATGGTGTCGACGAACAGGTTGATGTAGTTCAGCCAGATCTGGTCGCCCGGCGGCACGACATAGGCATAGGGCGTCACTGCGAGCTTCTCGCTGGGTTCGATGTAGGTCGCCCAGTCGAACTCGCTGGTCACTTTCACCGCCGTCGGGAAGTCGGTGAGGATGGCGTCGACGCGGCCGGCCACCAGCTCGGCCTCGCGCGTGTTGGGTGGAGCGATCGATACCGTCTCCGCGTTCTTGAGGTAGCCCTTCATGAACACTTCAATGTAGCTGCCCAGCGACACCGCGGCCTTGACGCCCTTCTTGTCGAGGTCATCCCATTTCTTGACCTTGCTGTCCTTGCGCGTCACCACGTAGATGTTGGTGATCAGGTAGGGCTTGGAGAACTCGACGGCCTGCGCACGCTTCAGCGTCGCGCCGACACCGAACATGCCGATTTCGCACTTGCCGGCCTGCAGGTCGGCGATGAAAGTGGCGAAGCTCGATTCGACGATCTCGAGCTTGGCGTCGAGCTCCTTGGCCAGTTCCTTGGCGAGGTCGGCATCGATGCCCTCGATCTCGCCCGACTTGGGATTGCGGAACGAGATCGAATAGTAGAGCGGGAACTGGCAGACCCTGAGCTTCTTGCTCTTGGTCACGTCGTAGAGACGCGACTGCGTCTGCTGCGCGGCGGCTGGCGGTGCCGCCGCCAGGAGACCGGCCACGCCGGCGAGGGCCAGCGCCCCCCAGATCGCCCTCATTCCTGTCGTCCACATGCGCATCGTCGTCCTCGCACCCATGATCGGCCTCCTCTGCTCACTCTTCCCCGTCAATCCTCGAACTGCTGCAGAAATCGCCTGGCGCGCTCGGTCTGCGGCGCGTCGAAGAACCGAGCCCCCGGCGCGTGCTCGACGATCTCGCCGCGATCCATGAACACGGTGCGCGTGCCGACATGGCGGGCAAACCCCATCTCGTGCGTCACTACCAGCATGGTCATGCCTTCCTTTGCCAGCTGGCGCATGACCATCAGCACCTCGCGGCGCAGCTCGGGATCGAGAGCGCTGGTGGCCTCGTCGAACAGCAGCACCTTGGGCGACATGGCGAGCGCGCGGGCGATGGCCACGCGCTGCTGCTGACCGCCCGAGAGGCGCGCCGGGTAGGCGTCGCGCTTGTCCGACAGGTCGACCTTGGCCAGCAGCGCTTCGGCGGCGGCGATCGCCTGATCCCGCGGCAGGCGCTTCACGCGGAGCGGCGCCTCGATCAGGTTCTCGAGCACCGACATGTGCGGCCACAGATTGAAATGCTGGAACACCATGCCGATGTCGGAGCGCACGGCGCGTTGCGCCGCTTTGGTCCGCCGGTCGAGCTCGGGAGTCGCGATGATCGTGCCCTGCATGACGATGCGGCCTTCGCTCGGCGCTTCCAGGAGCGCCAGGCAGCGCAGCAGGGTGGTCTTGCCCGATCCGCTGGGGCCGACCACGCAGACCACGTCGCGCTCCATGACCGGCAGCGTGACCCTGGTCAGCACCTGGTGCGTGCCGAACCGCTTGGTCACCTCTTCGGCGACGATGATCGGTTCCGTCACGATGGTTGGCGCTGCCGCCATGAATTTCCGTCCCCTCCCGCGCGAAGGTTACCCCTCTGGCTGACATAAGCAATTCCTATGCCCGAACTTATTCCACTCCAGCTTTGGCAACTGCTTTGCTACAAACGGCCGGAGAAAGGGCCAAATCGCCAATAACGGGTGCTTATACGTCCATGGATGTCAAGCTGCTGGAAGCGTTCCGGGCGGTCGTCGACCATCGCTCGGTCACCGCGGCCGCCGGCGTGCTGGGCGTCACCCAGCCCGCTGTCAGCACGCAGATCGCGCGCCTCGAGGAGACCATCGGCTTCGCCCTGTTCGAGCGCTCAGGCGGCCGGCTCAAGCCGACGCCGGAAGGGCTGCTGTTCTATGCCGAGGCCAACCGCGTGCTGAGCGAGGTCGATCGGCTCGCCACGACCACGGCGCAGATCCGCGAAGGCCAGGCGGGGCGGCTGGTGATCGCCAGCCATCCCTCGGCGGCGATCTCGCTGCTGCCGCCGCTGGTGGCCGACTTCCTGCAATCGCGGCCCGGCGTCTCGGTCCGCCTGGTGTCGCGCCATTCCGACGTGGTGAGCCAGCTCCTGCCGAGCGAGAGCTTCGACATCGGCATCGCCGAGCTGCCGATCGACGACACGGCGGTCAAGCTCGTGAAATACCGCATGCGCTGCGTCGCCATCCTGCCGCCGCGCCATCCGCTGGTGTCGCGCAAGGTGCTGACGCCCAAGCTGGTGGCCGAGCATCCGATGGTGCTGCCGGTGCGCTCGCAGCAGGCGCCGACGCGCATCTTCGCCGCCTTCGCCTCGGCCGGCGCCAGCCTGAACATCGTGGCCGAAGCCGAGTTCTTCGCCACCCTGTGCGCCCTCGTGGCGGCAGGGGCGGGCTGGTCGCTGGTCGATCCGCTGTCGGCCGCGAGCTTCTCCCATCTCGGCCTGGTCATCCGGCCGTTCGAGCCGGCCATCGTCTACGAGATCGGCGCCTTCCATCGCGCCGATCGCGAGCCGTCCATGCTGGCGGCGTCCTTCCTCGAGCTGCTGGAGGGCAAGCTCGGTGGCTGACGCGACGTCGCTGCGGCTCGATCCGGCAATCGCCGCGGAACTGTTGGCCGATCCCGGCCTGTGGCGCGACTTCAACGACATCTGCGATTGCGGCGGCCGGCTGGCCGGCACGGAGAGCGAGAAGCGGGCCTTCGCCCTGCTGCGCGAGCGCGTTCGCGCGGCGTCGCCGGCAAACTCGGGCCGCTCGATCCCGGTGCCCTATGGCGGCTGGCGCGCGAAGCGGGCGACCCTGCGCCTGCCCGGCGGCAGCCTCGCGCCGTGCCATCCGCTGGTGCGCACGATCGCCACCCCACCACAGGGACTCCCGGCTGAGGTGATCGATCTCGGCCGCGGCACGCCGGAGGAATTCGAGGCGCACGCGAGCGAGATACGGGGCCGCGTCGTGCTGGTGCGCCATGAGCTGATGTTCGCCGCCGGCACCATCCATCGCCGGCGCAAGTACGATGCGGCGCGCGCCCACGGCGCCGTGGGATTTATGATCGCCGGCCCGCTGGCGGGCCATGTCGTCGCCGGGTCGTCGGGGCGTCAGGCCGGGGACGGAATCCCCGCGCTCGGCATCGCGCCCGAGACGGCGGCGCGTCTTGGCCGGCGCGCAACGGGCTACCCCACCGTCACCATGACGATCGAGACGGAGGAGGGGCCGGCGGAGACCGAGACGCTGCTCTACGACTACCCCGGCAGGACCGACGAATGGGTCGTGCTGAGCGCCCATGTCGATGGCCACGACCTCGCCGAAAGCGCCATGGACAACGGCACGGGCCTTGCCTCGGTCCTGGCCGTGGCGCGTGCCCTGGCGCCCCGCGTCGCGGGCTTCCGTCGCGGCTTGCGGCTGATGTTCTTCAGCGTCGAGGAATGGGCGCTCACCGGCTCGGCGCAGTATGTCGAGGCGCTCGGCGCCGAGGAGCGCAGCCGGATCGCGCTCAACGTCAATCTCGATTCGGTCGCCGGCAGCCCCGACCTCGCCGCCCTGACCAGTGGCTTCGGCGGCGTCGAGCCGTTCGTCCTCGGCGTCGCCGAGGCCAACGGTCTCGGTGTGCGCGCGGTGCGTCCGCTGATGACCAACTCCGACCACGCCAACTTCGCCCAGGCCGGCATCCCCGCCCTGCGCCTGGTCGCTGGCTTCGACGACCCCGCCGCCAACCTCCGCCACGTCCTAACGCCCGCCGACACGCGCGACAAGATCGGCCAGGGCGAGCTGCACTCGGCCACCCTGTTCACGGCGGCGCTCGTCGCCGCTGCCTGCAATGCCGAGCCGGCGGAGGTGGCGAGGTGGCGCAGCTGATGTCATTTGGACCGCGGGCGTCTCGCCCGCTCGTCATCATGATCATGAGCGGGCGAGACGCCCGCGTTCCGGAGGAGCCTACACCGGCGTCTTCAGGAACTGCAGTAGCAGGCGGTTGACCTCGTCGGCCTGCTCCTGCTGCACCCAGTGGCCGGCGCCTTCGATGAGGTGGATTTCTTTCATCCGGGTGCAGGCCGTCTTCTGCATGCGGTCGATGGCGCCTGGATTCTGGTAGATGCCCCAGTCGCTGCAGCCGGAGATGAAGGTCGAGGGCACGTCGATGGTGCGGCCGCTGTAGACCTCGAACTCGGCGCCGAAGCGGCCGGTTGTGCGCACGCGATAGGCGTTGAGGCCGCCCTGGAAGCCGGTGCGCGTGTACTCGTCGCTGTAGACCTTGAGCTCGCGATCGGGCAGCCACGTGTTGCCCGCGATCTCGGCTGGCGTCGGCATTTGCTTGGCCACCGTCTCGGCCATGCCGTCGGCCAAATCCATGATGTAGTAGGTCGGCATCTTGGCCAGCTCCTCGGCAATCCAGCCTTTCAGCGGGAACGGCTTGTTGGCTTTCCAGTCGGCGCTCTTGTGATGGTAGTAGGCGCGCAGGAAATCGTGCACGCCCTGGCTGGCGTGCCAGAGGTTCGTGTTGGCGGGACGCGTCGAATAGTACCACTGGTAATGCTTGCGCGGCCGCGCCAGGGTCGCCATCGCGGCGTGGATGTCGGGCGTCTCGCCGGCCGGTGAGGGCTTGTCCGCGGTGTCGAAGGGCAGGGCAGGCAGGCCGCCGAAGGGCGCGCTCATCAACACCATGCGCTTGAAGATGTCAGGCCGCACCAGCGCGGCATAGGAGGCGATGGAGGCGCCAAAATCGTGGCCGACCACGGCCCCGGCCGTTCGGTGCCCGAGTGCGAACAGCACACCCATCGCGTCGCGCAGCAGGTTGGTGAAACGAAAGCTCGCGAGATCGCCGTCGTAGTCGGCGTCCCAGCCGGTGGTGCGGCCGTAGCCGCGATGATCGGGCGCGAAGGCGTGATACCCGGCCGCCGCGAGCGCCGGCAGCACCTTGCGCCAGCTGTAGGCAAGCTCGGGAAAACCGTGGAGCAGCATCACCGCCGGCCGACCCCTGGTCTCGAAGCCGGCTTCGAGCACATGGATGTCGAGGCCGTTGATGCCGGGCAGAATTCGCGATCGCACGCCGGCGGGAAGGACGGAGGCGGGAAGGGCTTCCATGGTTTCAATCCGTGGGTCGTTGCAAGAGGACGGTGGCAGCCTACGTTGAAGCCGTCCAGGAGGCAGGCGATTTTTGGCCAATGTCGGACGCCCGGGGCACGCAAGAGCGGCCCGGCGACCCGCGCCAATCCACTGCGGCGCCGGCGAAACAGAGGGGCGTGGATCGTGCAGCAGCAGATTTCAGTCATCACGCTCGGCGTCGCGGACCTCGCGCTCTCGAAGCGCTTCTATGTCGGAGGCTTCGGCTGGGCACCCGTATTCGAGAACGCAGAGATTGTCTTCTACCAGATGAATGGCCTGATGCTGGGCACCTGGCTCACGAACGCCCTGGCGGCCGACATGCAACGCTGCGGCCTGTCCCGGCCTGGCGCCTTCTCGCTCGCGCACAATGTTCGTGCCGAGCAGGACGTGCAGCAGCTGCTCGAGCGGCTGGCCGCGCATGGCGGCACGCTGCTGCGCGGGGCGGACAAGCCACCATCCGGCGGCTTGCGCGGCTACGTCGCCGACCCGGACGATCATGCGTGGGAAATCGCATTCAACCCGGCTTGGCCGATCTCCGCCGATGGCCGCGTGACGTTCGGCCTGTGAGGGCTGTCAGTCGTACTGCTCGGCCAACTGGTTGAGCGCCCGCTCCACCTCCGTGGCGACGCACTGGCGATATCCAAGCGATTCGGGCGAGAGCTCGTAGGACAGGCAGACCTCGCGGGCGTCCCGCGTCGCGCGCGCCTGCCGGACGGCGATGTCGGGTTGGCCGCGATCGAAGGCAAGCGCCGCGCGGGCGACGCAGCCTTCGAACGCAGCCGTGCTCGGAGCCACACCATTCTGCAGACAGACCTGCTCGGCGAGAATCAGCGCCTGTCCCGATTGCGCGTGGGCCCGAGGAAACACCGCGGCCGTCAGCGCCAGGGCGCCGAGGGTGACGATGATCATCATGCTTCGAGTCATGCGTCCTCCTTTCCGGACCATGGCCGCGGCGGGGTGGTGGAATTCGATGGCCGCTGGGCGACTAGTCGTGGGCGATCTGCGGCCCGTATTTCGGTTCCTCGGAGGCGAACACCAGCAACGCGCGAACCGTCGTTTCCTTGTCGATGCAGGCTTGCAGCCCCGATGTCTGGATCTGCAGGCCATACGAGAGGCAGGCTTCACGGGCACCGGCGGCGACTCGGGCGAACTTGTAAGCCAGTTCCGGCTCGCCCCATTCCAGCGATCGGGTGGTCTGCGACAGGCAGTATTCGTGACCTTCCATTCCCGGCTTCAATCCCTGCTCCCGGCAGATCCGCTGGGCTAGGCTTTGGGCCGACGCCGGCGGCACGGGCGGCAGGAAGGCCACAAAGGCCGCGACCACCAGCGCGCTTCCCAGCGCCGTGGTCGCATGCAATTGGCTGTGAGTCATGGGATCCTCCTCAAACCCCTCGCGGAGGTCGTGTGCACAATGAACGCCGCCGATACCCGGCGGTTGCCGTGGTGTTCCGGTCCGATCGACGCTTTTCGGCCTCAATCAGGCGAAGGCGACCTATTTTCGGGGGCGGGGTGAGCAGGCCCGGACAATTGGAGACTTGGTGGCATAGCCGGACCCGCACCTACAGGGTCCAGCTTGCACTCACGCTGCACATGACGGTGGCGGCGGTGGCGGGCCTTGGGCTCGCCCAGGTCCTGAACCTGCCATTGCCGCTTTGGAGACCGCAATTATCGATGGAAGCTGCTCTCCGTCATCCTGTGCGTAGCGAAGGAACTCGCGCCAGTAGTCGTACAGTGGTCGCTGGCGCGCGGCGATGAGGTCCTTCGCTACGCTCAGGACGACAATGGTGAGACCGCTCAATAGCTCTTGGGCAGGCCGAGCACGCGCTCGGCGACATAGCACAGGATGAGCTGCTCGCTGACCGGCGCGATGCGCGCGATCATGACCTCGCGCAGGAAACGCTCGACGTGGAATTCCTTGGCATAGCCGTAGCCGCCGTGGGTGAGGATGGCGCGCTCGCAGGCCTCGTAGGCGGCGCGTGCGCCTAGATACTTGGCCGAGTTGGCCTCGGCGCCGCATTCCCGGCCGTTGTCGTAGAGCCATGCCGCCTTGAAGGCGAGCAGGTTGGCGGCTTCGAGCTGCATCCAGCTCTCCGCCAGCGGATGCTGGATCGCCTGGTTCTTGCCGATCGGCCGGCCGAACACGGTGCGCTCCTTGGCATATTGAGTCGCGCGGGCCAGCGCCGCCTTGCCGATGCCGATCGCCTCGGCGGCGATCAGCACGCGCTCGGGGTTGAGCCCGTGCAGCAGGTAGTGAAAGCCCTTGCCTTCCTCGCCGATGCGGTCCTCGAGCGGCACCTTGAGGCCGTCGATGAACACCTGGTTGGTGTCGATCGCCTTGCGGCCCATCTTGTCGATCTCGCGTACCTCGATCCTGGAGCGGTCGAAGTCGGTGTAGAACAGCGACAGCCCGTCGGTCGCCCGCCGGCATTTCTCCTTGGGCGTGGTGCGCGCGATCAGCAGCATCTTGTCGGCGATCTGCGCGGTCGTGGTGAAGGTCTTCTTGCCGTGCACGATGTAGCCGTTGCCGTCGCGCTCGGCCTTGGTGTCGAGCGCCGTGGTGTTGAGCCCGGCATCCGGCTCGGTGACGGCGAAGCAGCCCTTGACCTTGCCCGCAATGATGTCCGGCAGGATTCGCTTCTTCTGCTCGTCGGTGCCGAACACGACGATCGGGTTGGGCCCGAAGATGTTGAGATGGATCGCCGACGCGCCCTGCAGGGCGGCCCCCGACTCGGCCACGGTCTGCATCAGGAGCGCCGCCTCGGTGATGCCGAGCCCGGCGCCGCCGTATTCCTCGGGCATGGCGATGCCGAGCCAGCCGGCATCGGCCATCGCCTTGTAGAAGTCCGAGGGGAAGCCGCCTTCCTTATCCTTCTTCAGCCAGTACTTGTCGTCGAATTGCGCACACAGCCTGGCGACGCTGTCCTTGATCGCGAGCTGGTCCTCAGAGAAGGCGAAATCCATGGCGGTCCTTTCCATCTGCTCCTCCCCAGCTTCGCTGGGGAGGAAGGTTTGCTACCGGTTCATCCCCAGGAAGCCCATCAGGACGCGGTTGAACTGCTCGGGCCGTTCGACGTTGGGCAGGTGGCGGGCCTTGGCGATGCCTTCGTATCGGCCGCCGGGGATCCTGGAGGCGATGAGCTGGTTGCGGTCGGGCGGGGTGCCGGCGTCCTCGTCGCCGCAGATCACCAGGGTCGGCACCTTGATGGTGGGCAGGCGATCCTCGTAGTTGAAATTCTGGATCGCCGAGGCACAGCCCAGGAAGCCGGCCGGCGTGGTGTTGCTGATCGTGTCGCGCACCTCGCGCCAGCGTGTCGGGTTCACCTTCTTGAACTCGTCGGTGAACCAGCGCTCCATGGTGCTGTCGGCGAGCGCCGTCAGGGAGCCGGCCTTGCGCACGATCGCCTTGCGCTCGTCCCACGACGCCGTCGAGCCGGGCGGCGTCGAGGGCTGGGTGTCGCAGAGCGTCAGCGACAGCAGGCGGTCCGGGCAAGCGAGCGCAAATCCCTGGCCGATCATGCCGCCGATCGACAGGCCGACAAAGTGCACCTTGGCGATGCCCAGCACGTCGAGCGCGCCCTTCACGTCGGCGGCGAGCGCATCCATCGTGTAGTCGCCCTCGACCGGGCTGCTGCCGCCGTGGCCGCGCATGTCGAGCCGCAGCACGCGATAGCCGGCGCCCAGCAGCGGCACCATCTGCTCGACCCACATGCCGCCATCGGCATTGAGCGAATGGGTGAAGCAAACCGTCGGCGCGCCCTGCGGGCCGGCGAGGTCGAAGTAGATCTTGCGGTTGTCGTACGCGAGCAGCATGGGTCGTGCCTCCGGTTCGTTGTCGTCACCCAGTCCGTTGTCTTCACATTGCCGAGATGCCGCCGTCGATGATGACTTCCGAGCCGGTCATGAAGCTCGATTCGTCCGAGGCGAGGAACACCAGCGCCCAGCCGACCTCCTCGGGGCGGCCGAGCCGGCCGATCGGCACCTGGCGGCCCAGTTTCTGCTGCATCACCTCGTTGCCGAAGCGGTCGCGATAGCGGTCCAGGATCGGCGTATCGATGAAGGTCGGATGCACCGAGTTGCAGCGGATGTTGTAGCCCGACTTGGCGCAATGCAGCGCCACCGACTTGCTGAGCAGGCGAACGCCCGCCTTGGCCGAGTTGTAGGCCGCCATGTTGGCGCCGGCGATGATGCCCGAGATCGACGAGATGTTGATCACCGAGCCGCCCAGGCGGTGAGTGTGCTTCTTGATCTCGGCGACGCCGTGCTTGCAGCCGAGGAAGACGCCGTCGAGGTCGATGGCGTGGACGCGCCGCCACTCCTCGAGCGTGATGTCCTCCACTGTCTTGCCGAGACCGATGCCGGCGGAGTTCACCAGCACGTGCAGCGCGCCGTACTTGTCAACGGCCTCGCGGATGGCGGCCCTCCAGTTGTCCTCGCTGGTGACGTCGAGCTTCACGAAATGACCGACCGAGCCCAGCTTGTCGGCCACCGCGCGACCGCGATCGACGGCGATGTCGGCGACCACGACCCTGGCGCCTTCCTGCGCCATCAGGGCGGCCGCGTTGGCACCCAGTCCCGAGGCTCCGCCGGTGATCAGCGCCACCTTGCCTGCCAGCCGATCGGTCATGTCCGTCTTCCTCCCGCTCTTGCTTCGCGGTGCGCGATGTAACTCGTGGCGGCCACGATGATCGCTGCCCCCACGAAGGTCCAGACGTCGGAGGTCTTGCCCCAGACCGCGACGTCCATCAAGGCGGCCCATACGATGCCGAGAAAGGTGATGGGTTGCAGGGCGGAAATGTCGAGCAGGCGATAGGCCCATGTGATGAAGAAGTAGCCCAGCGTGCCGAACACCCCCATCGACACGAACAGGCCGAGCTGCGCCAGGGTCGGCGTCTGCCAGTACCAGAGGCCGAGCGGCGTGAAGCAGATCATGCCGACGAGGCTCTGCCAGAACACGACGCCTGCCGGCCGATCGCGACCGGAAACCACCTTGCCCACGAGATTGGAGCCGGCCATCAGCGGCACCGCCAGCAGCATCATCACGATGCCGGGGTTCAGCTCGGTGAGGCCCGGTCGCACGATCACCAGCATGCCGGCGAAACCGACGGCGACGGCGGCCCAGCGCCGCCAGTGCACCGTCTCGTGCAGGAAGACCACGGCGCCGATGGTGACGAAGATCGGTCCCGTGAATCCCAGGGCCGCCATGGTGGCGAGCGGCAGCCACACCACGGCCTCGTACCACAGGCCATAGCCGGTCGTGTGGAAGAGGCCACGAAAGGAATGAAGCTTCAGGTCCTGTGTGCGCAGGCCCGCGAAGCCCGCCCGCCAGAGCAGCCAGGGCGTGATCACGGCGAGGCCGGCGATCCAGCGTCCCCAGGCGACGAAGAGTGGCGGCATCTCGCTCGCCAGCTCCTTCACCGAGCCGTTGAGGAAATTGAAGAAGATGCCCGAGACGACGGCCAGCACGAAGCCGCGCATCGTGCGCGATGGAATCAGGCGCGAGAGCGAATCGACCTCGACGGCGGGGGCGGACATCGGCACCGGGCTTGCCTGCGCAGTGAGCGACGGTCAAGCTCGCGGCACGGGGAGGATTTCTCGATGCGGCTTCGCCTGCACGGATTGTCGAGCGCAGCGAGGAACTTTCCTTCCACTCCAAGGGGCCCTCGTCGTGTTCGGGATGACAGGGTTCTTGTCGCGCGCGGTACCCAGCATCGAAATCCAAGGCGGTTATCAAGTCACAGACCCGTACCCTGCGGACGCGGGCCAATGGGGTCCAGCACGCTGTTGCGCCGGCGCCGGACGGCGTAGACTGCGGGTCCAAGGAGGATCTCCATGGACACCATCGTTGCCCGCCGCACCCTTGACACGACGCCTGTCGCGCCGTCGCTGTTCGCGCACTTCGTCCTGCGCTCGTCCAACATGGCGAAGATGGTCGACTGGTACTGCACCGTGCTCAACATGCATGTCGTGCAGCGCAACGACTTCATCTGCTTCATGACCTACGACGACGAGCACCATCGGCTGGCGGTGGTCAATGTCGAAGGGCTGCACGAGCCCGACCAGAAGGCGTGGGGCCTGGCGCACGTCGCCTACACCTTCCGCGACATCGGCCAGCTGCTGTCGACCTGGCGCCGCCTCAAGGACAAGGGCATCGAGCC